>CALARR010000312.1 GCA_937889015.1 uncultured Planctomycetales bacterium
TCGAGCTGGCAACCCATCATGATGTCGGATTTCTTCCCACTCTCCAGTTCGTTGTAGAACAGATAGTACTTGCCCGTCCAGAGGTGCTCTTCCAGGGCCTTTGCGCCGGCGGCGAACCACTGATCGCACTGTTTGACGAAATCGGCGTCATCCACTCTCTCGGCCATCCTGCGCATCATGCGAAGTTGGGCCAGGTGGACCCCGCCGACGTGCGAAGCCAGGCCAGCGAGCGGCACGAACTCGACCCATTCCGAATCCCGGTCACCGCTGGGCATGGCGATGACCTGCTGCTCGCCATATTCGGGCCGCAGGTTCATGGTGTGGATCGTGGCCCGCTTCACGGCATCGTAGAACTCTCTGAGCACGGCGTCGTCGCCCGTGCGACGCCACAGCTTGTCGACCATTTCGACCATGCAGACGTCGCTGCTGGCCACCTGAAAACACCGGAAGGGTGTGGCGAACTCGGCCGCTCTGCCGAACATCCACACCACCATGCCGTCGGGCCACTGGTAGTGCTTGTAGGCGCGGAGCGTCGACAGGGCCAGTTCCGGGAAGAAGTAGACCAGCGGGATGTTGCCGTAGAAGCTGCACGGAATGCACTCCACCTGCGCGCAGTCACGGGGTGACTCGATCATGCCGAACAGCCCATCCTCGGGCCGGACCCAGTCGCCCAGCGGCGGCTTGGCCTGGGCCCACAGGCCGACCTCCGTAATCATGTAGAGATTGTTGATCAGCGCATCGCGCAGCCAAACTGGCAGTTGGCTGTCCGTGTAGAGGACCTGCTGCCAGGCCAGAACGCGCCGCAAGAGCGACTCGTGCCGCGTCGCCAACAACTGCGCAGTCTGCGCGGGATCGGGATAGTACTTGGCGTACATGTGCGTGTAGGTGTTCGTCGTCGCCAGAGGATGGCCCCCTCCCTTCCAGTCGGGAGCACACCAGGCGAGGATGAAGCGGACGACCTTCTCCTGCCCTGCGGGAACCGAGAAATCGACCGCCGCGCTGCTGCCGGCCTGCGTGGGTTCGGGAGGCGGCAACGCCTGTGCGATGCGGACCCATGCCTGCTCGTCGGTGCCGAGCTCCCCGCCAAGGCGGAGTTGTTCTTGGCCCACGACCCCCAGGGCGTAGCTCAGCGAGGGTGCCCGGACCTCAATGCCCTGAAAGTCGCCCTGCAACGGACGGCGTTCATAAGGGGTTCCCGCGGGCACCTCCTCGACGGTCGGGCCGGGGAAGTTCATCACGATCGTGCCGCTCTGCGGCTGCGCGGTCACGTTGCGGAGGTGGGCCTCCAATACGATGCCCGGGATGATCGAACTCCTCAGGTCTCCCGGAAGGAACGGGCTCCACGCGCGCAGACCGAGTTGAATCGGGGCGTCCGTCTCGTACTCGAGGTCGGCGACAGGGTAGTGTCCCCAGTAATGGATCTCTCTGGGCAATTGGACCTGTGCGGAGCGACCTTGCTCGAACAGGTAGAGCGGCCCCGCAGAGGCATCGAGGTAGGTCCAGACGCCGTTCGGGTTTCGAGTGTCGCTCCAGTCACCGGCTAGGTCCCAACTCTTGTCGAGGCCGACGGCCATGATCTTCAGGTCTACGCCGATGTGGTCGCCGCACACGGCCGCCACTTCGAAGCCCAGGTCGATACGGTCCCCTTGCCGCACGCCGATCTGAAGGGCAGTCAGGCCTCCGCTTCCCACAGCGAAATATTGCGGAGTCGTTGAAGTGCAGGTCTCGGACCAGTCGATCTGGCCACCGGTCAACGGAATCCCGTTCTTCCGCAGTTGCCACCTCTGGACCCGCTTTTCCAGGTTGCGCACGGCCCAAAGGCCGCCGCTGATCTGAATGTTGCCCGTGATCGGACTGGTCCAGCGAACGGTCGCCGGGGTGTGGCAGAAGACTCTCCCGGCAGGGATGTCGTACTTGCTCTGTCCCACACTTTTGGCCCAGCCGGGCACGGGAATGGCGCTTGCGGTGTTGGCCCAGGCGGGCTGACGCCCGAGTTCCCATTCCAGCCACGCGGGAGTGGGGGTTAGGGTCGGTCTCGAGGGCCGGCCGCCGGAAGCCCACGTCTTGCCGCCGGCGCTGAGGGCCAGCACCGGCATTCGCAACCCGAACTCGCCCCGCGGCACGATGCGATTGAAGATCGTGTTGTAGCCGAAGGTCCCATCGGTCTGCAAATCCAGGCAGCCTGTATCCACCGTTCCCAGCGGCATCCCGTTGGTCACGGTGTCCTTGAGCCGATAGACGATGCCGCAAACGGGCTCGGAATAGCCGACCGCGGAGAACTGGGTCCAATTGCGCTGGGGATTGTCCGTGGCGAAGAGCCTCGCCGCCGGCCGCGCGGCCTCGGCCGGCGGGCCGTCCAAAACCCACAGACTGGCGAGCACCATCCAAAGCGTGCAAGGCTTCATACAGAGTCTCCTGTGCCGAAGCAAAGGCAGCGGGGCAGCCTGTTCACCCCGCGCGGCGTAATAGGGGGCAGCCTCAGGGCGGATAAACACGACTGTAGGCCCTGTCCCGCCGGAAGGTCAATGACTCATCTTGTCAAAATGATTGACCGTTTAACTCATTGCCGCGTTTGTGCCGCGCCGTGGACGAAGTACAATGGGATGCAGCCGGGTCGAAACGGCACCGCGACCGCCCCCGGCCAGTTCCCGCAAAGCTGGCGGCGATCGATGAAGAAGGCACATCGCACACCCAGGGTGGCCGTACTGGTCGAGATGTCTCGCGCCCACGGACGCGGAATGCTCGAAGGAATCAGCCAGTACGCGCATCGGCACGGGCCGTGGGCCATCTATCACCAGGAGCGGACCCTGCGCGACGGGGTGCCCGCCTGGCTGGCCACCTGGGATGGCGACGGCATCATCGCCCGAGTGGAAACGCGCCGCGCGATCCAGAAGATCCGGCGGATGGGCTTGCCCATGGTCGATCTCTTCTCGTGGTATCCGCCGCCCGGCGTGCCGACCTTGAAGGTCGACGAGTGGAACGTGTCGCGTATGGCGGCCGAACACTTGCTGGAGCGTGGCTTTCGGCAGTTCGCCTATTGCGGCTTCATGACCGCAGAATTCTCCGAACAGCGCTGCCAGTGTTTCGTCCGCTACCTGGCCGAGCAGGGCTACGCGGTGAATGTCTGCGGCTGGCGTCGGCGCCGGCGCGGTCGGGTGACTTCCCTGGAAGTCGGGGGGTTGGCCCGGGAACGCCAACTGGGAACCTGGTTGCGCGGACTTCCCAAGCCGATCGGCCTGATGGCCTGTAACGACATCTGCGGGCAGCAGATCCTCAACGCCTGCCTGGAGAACGGCATTGCGGTACCCGACGAGGTTGCGGTGATAGGCGTGGACAACGACGTGCTCGTGTGCCAGATGGCGTTGCCGTCGCTTTCCAGCGTGGAACTGGACGGCGTCGGCGCCGGGTATGCCGCCGCAGAGACGCTCGATCGGTTGATGCACGGGCGACGGCGGATCCGCGACTGCCTGTTCAAGCCGCTGACGGTCGTGGCACGCCAGTCCACCGATGCCGTGGCCACCGCGGACAAGGACGTAGTGGCCGCCGCCCAGTTCATCCGCCGCCATGCCGTCCACGGAATCCGCGTCTGGGACGTAGTGGAAACGGTGGCCCTGTCGCGAAGCACCCTGGAACGACGATTCGCAGATACCTTCGGCCACACGGTTCGCGCTGAGATCGATCGCATCAAGCTGAACCGTGTCAGGGAACTGTTAACACGAACGGACTGGACCTTGCAGCAGATTGCCGCGGACGCGGGCTTCGCTCATCTCGAACCCCTTTGCCGGCTGTTCAAGCGGAGGGCCGGCCTGACGCTGGGGCAGTTCCGCAAGAAGTCTCTCGGCAAATCTTCTTGATTGCCGGACACAGCAAGTGAAGACGATTTCAGCGCGACGGGATCTCCACCACGCTGATCGGGCGGAGTAGGACCGGGCCGAGCAGGCCCGAAGGCAGCAGCGCATCGTCCTTGGTCCAGTGCTTCCAGGTGGAGAAAGTCGTACGTCCGCTGGTCCGCGGCGCGCCATCTACCAGCCACTCGGGCCACTTGCGCAAGGCATTGCCGCCGCGGCGATTGGCCAGGCCCCAGTCGCAGTCGTCCGGCTGGTGGTCGTCGCCGATCAGCCGGTTGGGCCAGAGGTTGGTCACGGCCACTTCCAGCCGATTGCGGTCCAACCTGGCCGCCGCACCGACGTCGACCGAAAAGGGCGGCTTCCAGAGAAGGCCCAGATCCTGGCCGTTGAGCGTTACCTCCGCGAGATTCTTCAGCTGGCCCAGGTCGAGGACCAGGCGACGGTTGTTGGCCGGCAGGTCAAAGGGCAGGTCGAAATCGGCCGTGTAACGGGCGGTGCCGGAGAAGTAGCGGATCGCTTCTTCCGGCCGTTCCGTCCATGAAACGAGCTTCTCAAAGGTTGCCTGATGCGGAGCCTTGCCACCGGCAGCGAAGCTTACCTTCCACGGGCCGGCGACCTGGATGGCCGGCGGCAGCGCCTCGACGTGCAACGGCAAGGCGGTCCCGTCGGAGAGCTTCAGATCGAAACGGCCAGGCTCTTCCACGCGTGCCAGGATGCGTTCTGCGTCGACGAAGAGTTTCGGTAACGGGCGCTTCTCCGCAGGACGCGTGGCGGCGGCCAGCCCGGCGATCTCCTGGACGTCGAGCGGCCGATCGAAGAGCATCATGGCAACGGCCTGTCCGGCGAACTGGGGCACCTTGCGCCCGTGCTGCACCCCCAGCGACGGATGGACGATCTGCGCACTCTTCAAACCTTCGCGCGCCAGCACGCCGTCCAGATACAGGCTTGGCCGGCCGTCGCGGTACACGACCGTTACATGCGTCCAGCCGGCGAGGTTCGCGGGATGGACCAAGAGCGGGGCCATATGTCGGGCGCCGTGTTCCACCACGCACACCCCGTTGGTCCCGACCGCGACGCCGGCGCCGGCGTGGCCTTCGGCAAAGACCTCATGGCCTGGCGCCGGACAGATCACGTAGTTCTGCGCCGAACGAACGATTCCCGAAGCGGCCTGGGGAGGCAGGCCCACGGACCCTTGCGGCCTGGCCCAGAAGGCCATCGTGAAGTTGCCGGTCAACTGCCGATTGTTGTCGACTACGGGCGATTCCGGGATCGGCGGCGCGGTGGAAGGACGTTCTCCGCCCTTCGCGTGGATCGAGGCCACCCAGCGATCCGGCAACGCCTTGCGGAATACGACAAACACGGAGCCGAAGGGGTCCAGGGACAGCGGCAAGCGGGTCCGGCCGTCGCCGGGCTGGAAGACACCCGGGTATGCGACGCGACCAGTGCTCGGGTCCCAGAGTTCCGGCTGCCTCGCGCCGGCCCGGAACGTGCAGTCCACATCCACCGGCCGCGGCTCGGCGCTGGCCACGAAGTAGATGTCGGTGTCATCTAGAGCCGATCCCAGAACCTGTCGGCAATCCGGCCCTGCCTGGCCGCCCGGCGTGGCTGGGGCGGTTCTGGGATAGGTTCTTAGGCGGCGGTGGATGTAGCACAGCCGTGCGGTATCGGCGGACTGGTACTCGAAGTCCGGCGGGGCGTCGAGGGCTGCCAGCACCTCGGCAAAAGTCCGGCCCCACACCACGCGCCCCTTGCCCAGGCGATGTTCCTTCACGTTTGATCCATCGCAGTCGCCCCAGACCTCGGCGGCCAGGGAACGGACCTCCTCGTCGCAGTTGGGGAACTCGGCCAGCGATGGCGAGCGCAGCGGTTTGGGCCCCAGCACCGTCGCGCCCGCCGCAACCAGTTCGCGGACTTTGCGCAGCAGCGCCAGGGTCATGGTGGGACGATCGGCCAGGAGGAGCACGCGATAGCGCATGCCGTTGGGCAAGGCGATGCGGCCTTGGGAGTCCACGCTCATCTGCAGCACGGCGTGGGCGTCGCAGCCGTCGTAGTCGTAGCCGGCCGGCAAGGGCGGATGCAGCTCTTCGCGGCGGCCGAGATAGTTGGGCACGTCCTCGCCGGTGAAGTAGCAGACGTCCGCCACGAACTGCCCTTGCTGCAGCAGGTATTGGCAGCGCGCAAGGTAGCCGAGCCATGCCCGGCCCTGCTCCCACCAGGTGTTGGTCCGCTCGAAGTGGATGCCCCACGGTCCCATGGTCATTCCCGGCACCACTTTAATCCAAGGCTGATGGGCGTAGCGGTGGAAAATGAATTGGTTGATGCCCATGCAAAACGCCTCGTCGCCGAGTTGCTTGAGCGCGAAGGGGTCGTTGAGCCAACGGGCCGTTGCGGGGCTGGAGGTGAAGGCCTCCGCTCCGGCGATGGGTTTGTCGTAGATGTGGGACACGGAGGCAGCCACCTTGCAGTCGACGCGAGGCCCCCCCTGGCCCATCCAGAACTCGCCCATCGGCAGGTCGCCCCAACGCTGGTAGGCGATCGGATCGTAGAGGAATTGCTGCCGGCCCGAGCCTTCGTTGAAGAAGGTCAGTCCCTGCTGCCGGCAGAGCGCCGCCGAACGGCCGTAGTAGTTCTCGGCCATCAAGTCGGCGATCGTGCGGCGCACGTCCCACAGGAATCGTTCGGAGGCCTCCGGGGCGTCGACGATCCGCCCTCCGGTCAACACCGGCAGCAGCGGCAAGGGATCGTAGCCCCTTCGGCGTCGGAATTCTTCGCGGAAGCGAGGCGTCCAATTCTGGATGCCGCATTCCCAACTGTCGATCTCCACGCCGGAAAAGGCCTTGCCGGCCAGCGGACCGACCTGCTTGATGAGTTTCGCCACCATGCCCTGGAAATGTACGTCCATCGCCGCCGCATCGAGCTTGTCGCACGCCGGGCCACGCCCCTCGTCGGTGGCCGGAGCGTTGGTTCGGCCATTGGCCGTGTGCCCAATCCGCAGCACGACCCAATCGCCCTGGGGCGCATCCCACGCGAGCCGGCCCTCGGCGTCCATCTGTTTGGTGAGATCGAGCACCTCGGCCCGGCGAACGGCCGGGACATCGGCGGCGCCCTTCGATTCGGCATACAACCCCGGCCCTCCGCCGTGCTCGTTGAAGTAGCAGAAGCCGGCCTTGGCCTCCCAGTAGTGGATCCGCGGAGCGCGGAGCAACTCGATTTCCGCAATGCGGATGTCGGGAAAGCGGGCACCCTCCGCCGCGAAGACGATGCGGAAGACGCGGGCCGTGGTGCGCGCGAAGGCCACCGTCACCGACCGACGCAGGTGATCCTGGTGCCAAGCACCCTGGAACTGGCACACCTCGCGGAACTTGTGCCCATCGTCCGAGACCTGCAGCGCGCATCGCCCCGGAAGCGCGCTCCGCTCGCCCTGCACAAGGGTCATGCCGGACGCCTGCACCGGACGGGGATATTCCCATTGCAGCCACGCCGTCTCTCCGGGTTTCGCGTGGGCCAGAATCGCCTCGGTCGTACGATCGCCATCGACGAGTTTCTCGCCGCCCCGCAGGGTCGCCGAGGCCGTGACCGTGGCCGTCTGCGCGGCTTTCTCCGACTCCGCGCGCACGGGCACGGCCAGCGTGGCGATGTCGCGGTAGTGGCCTAGCAGGCTCGCTGGTTGAGGCAGGACGCCGGTGAACCGCCCTGGCCCCTGGAAGCCAGTCTCGCTCCAGGTGATCTGCTGCATGGCGTGCTCGGGAGTGATCCACGGTCCGCCGCTGCCCATCCAGCCGTCGCAATTGTGCATGCAGACCTGCAATCCGAGGCGATCGGCCTCCGCCACCGCGTGATGGAAGAGTGTGCGCCACTGGTCGGACATGAACACGGCGGGCTGCGGGGCGGTCAGGCCTTGCTGCACGTTCATGATCAGCACCCCGCCAATGCCCACGCGCGCCATGGCCTCCAAGTCGGCCGTGATCCCCTCGCGCGTCACGTAGCCGCCCATCCAGAACCAGTAAACCCAGGGCCGGGCCTGGTCCGGCGGCGTCAGGAACTGGGCCTCCAGCGGACTGCGGCCGGCATCCCCGGCCGCTGCGCCGAGGACGGCTGGGAGCAGAACCAACAACAGCGCGACCAATGCGGCGGATCTTGGCATAGCGTGCACCTTACCTTGGCTTCGGGACGTCGGCGATTTGTTGGGTCCTGCATAGCGAATGAACCGATGGCCGGGCACCGACCGCAGGTTGGTCGCGGGAGCCCGGTTTTCCCGGCCTTCCGTTCCCTCGGCCGGGGCCATCAGCAATGCAGAAATCAATAACATCGCTCCGGGATGGGGCCAGCACCACTGCGATCTGTCAGGGAATCCACATCGAATGTCCTTCCCGGTCTCCTGGTCAGCGTCCACTTGTGACGTAGTCCTTGAGCAAACGCAGGTAGCATCGATACTGCTCCAAGGAGACGCCGGGCGGGGTCTGGTGATCGACGCTGGGAATGAAGCGGCCGGTCTTCATCAGGGGCGTCAGCCGTTCGAACTCCTGCAGGATCGCGGCCTCGCCCCGGTTCATCACCATCTTGTCAAAGTGGCCGACCATGCACAACTCGGGGAACAACTGCCTCAGCCGCATGCCGTCCACGCGCGCCTGCCGCTCCAGCGGGAGCACGCCATCGATCCCTTCACGCACCAGCCAAGGGACCATGCGCGTCACGTCGCCGTCGGTATCGACCAGGATCGTCGCGCCCAACTCGCGGAGCCGCGGGACGATCTGCCGGTAATACGGGGCGATGAACTCGTCGAACGTGCGTTCCGAGATCATCGGCCCGTGGTTGTACGACATGTCTTCGGCGAGCGTGGCAAACGTCGGCACACATGTCTTCGCCACGCGATCCAAGATTTGCAGGTTGAAGTCCGTGAGGTCCTGGTTGATGCGGTGGAGCAACTCGGGCTGATCGTAGAAGGCCAGGCTGATCTTGGTGAAGCCCAGCAGCGTGCGAGGGAACCAGAAGAAGCCTTCCAAGGTGATCCACACTACGGCCTCGCCGTCGGCCTGCCGCTTTGCCCAAGGCCGCATGGCTTCGATCGCCGCCGAGTGGTCGGGAAACAGCCGCGGTCGGATCGCGAGGTAATCGTCCATGTTGGAGACGATGCCCTCGACGTGGTGCTGCACGGCATCGATTGTCGCATCGGTAGTGCTGAACCAGAACTGCTGGTAGGGGTCCAGGCCAAGGTATTGGGCGATATCGAAGACCGTATCCAACTCCGCCGGCAGGCCTTCGCTCTTCCAGCGGTCGATCGTCCGGTCCCACCACATGGCCCACTCCCACATCGGCAGCCGATCCACCGCCTGCGCGCTCATCACGGCCCGGAATCGCTCTACGTGATTCATGCCAGAGTCCCTTCGCCCCTGCACACCTTCAGGACGTCCATTGGCAGCAACGTGCCGAGATTCGCAGCACGGCTGCACGACACCGATCGGCCACAACATGGCAGGCACACAAGGAAAGGACCGGTGTCGCCCCCAGTTGAACCTTCCTACTTGCCGGGCTTGGCCTTCGGCTTGGCGCGAGCCGGCTTCTTGCCTGGGGGCACCGCCCCGACTTTGCAGATGGTGACCTCGACGTCGTTCTTCTGCGCAGCGCCGGGCGTGCTCCGCCCGTCAGCGATCAGCGTCTGCATGAGGGCCTTCATCCGCGTCACGATCTCCGGGTGGGCCGCGGCCAGATTTTTCGTTTCGCCCAGGTCGTAGATCGGAAGAGCACACGTCTGAACTCCAGTCACGAGTGGATATCT
>CALARR010000313.1 GCA_937889015.1 uncultured Planctomycetales bacterium
TTTCGGGTAGCCTATGGAGGGGCTCAGACGCTGTTCGGCATCGAACCTGACCTGACCACCCTGGGCAAGATCATCGGTGGAGGGTTGCCGATGGGCGCGTACGGCGGACGGCAAGACATCATGGACCACGTTTTGCCTGCGGGCAAGGTGTTTCAGGCCGGGACGCTCAGCGGCAACCCACTGGCCACAGCAGCGGGGATCGCTACGCTGAAGATCTTGCGCGATACCCCCCCATACGAGCGAATCGAACGGTTGCTGACGCGGTTGGCTGCCGGGTTGGAGCAGGCGGCGCGCGCGGCGGGAGGCGCCTATTACGGCGGCCGTTTCCGGGGGCTATACACGCCCTTCTTCACGTCCGAATCGGTGGTCGACTGGGATACGGCCAGCCGTTGCGATACGCAGCGTTACGCGCGGTTCTTCTGGGAGATGATCCGGCGAGGCGTGTACTTGCCGTGCAGCCAGTTCGAGTGCCTGTTTCTTTCGGCGGCCCACAGCGAAGAGGATATCGACGCCACGGTCGCCGCTGCCCGTGAGGCTCTGGTGGCGTTGGACGCCTGAGGGGGGCCGCAGGTGCGGCGGGGATCGTTGGGGTTTGTCTTGCCGCCACCGTGCTTGAATCGCTGGCCATAGTCGAACCCACGTTCCACGCGCAGCGTGAGCCCTTGCAGGCTGACGTTTTCCAGGCGGACAGTCACGCGTGAGCGGAGCCGGACCATTCCGCTGAGATACTGGCCCGAGGGGAAGCGGACTATGCCGCCGCCGCTCTGGTGGCAGGCATCGATGGCGGCCTGGATAGCGGCCGCATCGTTGCTACGTCCATCGGCGCGGGCACCATAGTCGCGTACGTTGTAGGTGTCGGCACCCAGTCCGAATGCCGCCAGGAAGGCTGCGAGCCAGACCGCAGCGAATCCGTTGGGCCGAGGCATGGCACGCTCCTCGTGCAACACGATCAAGGGGTGCGATCACCGGCAGTCAGGCGGACCGGCGGTCTGACGCCTTGCGCGGGCTCAGACTTTTTTGGGCTTTGCGTTGGCGCCGTGGCAGCGGCGGCAGCGTGTGACCTGATTGTTCAGCTTGGCGCCACACTTGGAGCAACGGCGGGCCTTGAGTTTGTGCACGAAGGCCGTGCGCGGACGAATGCCCATGGGAAAAGTCCTTTCTCGATCGGTATTGCGTTCCCGAAATGGAATTGGCGAGGAAACAGACCCCGCTACGGGATAGTTGCGTTGTTATAAAACCGGCCCCCCAAGATCGAGGGGCCGTGCAAGAAGTCTAACCAAAATCGGGCCGGTCGACAAGGCACAAAGGGGCCTTGTCGCAGGGGCTTCCTTGCGACACCTAACGGGAGTTGCTGATCGGCTGTGGCCGGGGGCGTTGGGTGCAGGCGGTGCTCCTACGCCGTTGCCACGGTCTGCAATAGCTCTAGCACCGCCGTACGGATCTTCGGTTCGGCTTCGACCTCCAAGCAACTACTGCGAGCGCGCCAAGTCGTGTAGCCGCCCAGCTTGTGTTGCTCCGGCGGCGGCAGATAGCCGTCGTAGCCATTGGCCAGGGAGATGTTGAAGGTCGGTTTCAGGGGACTTTGTCTCTTGATCGTCAAGCCAGTGATGCCGTAGACCTCGCAGGGCGTGGCCGCAATGCCCAGATCTCCAATCCGGATGGCCTGGAGTTTCAGTTCGCGCGTGGGAGGTATTTGGCTGATGATCAGGGTCTCGTGGGCGTAGACTTCCTCCATGGTCTTGGGCATGCGGCCATTCATGGCGGCAACGTACTGCTTGGCCTCAGCCACCTCGGTGGCGGTTGGTGCGCGCATCGACAACGTTAGGCGGCGTTCGACCATGGCCAGCGGCACCCAGTTTTGGAAGCGGATTGTACGATAGGCAGTCAAGGCGGCTTGGACCACGTCTTCGGCGACGGTAAACCGATCATACTTGCGTTTGGGGTTGCGTGCGTCATTGCAGTTGGCATCGCCGCTGGTGCCGTTGGACATGAGGCCCACGAATGCTGGCTGCTCTTTTGCACCAAGCAATTCGCCCATGCGTTGGCAGAACACGCCGAAGTAGTCGGCTGACAAGGGCTGTGATCCGGCGTAGTGGGTCGAGTAATTGGCCAGCACGGCAAGGGGTCGTCCATCCGGCGTCTCGACCGCCAGCAGCGAGACGTCATCGTCGGCTGGGCCCGTGGGGTGCACTGCGTTGGGGTTCTGGTTGCCCGGATTCATCTGCGCCTGGTTTTCGGCATGGCCCGTGAAACGAACCGTCTTGGCCGTGCCCGGCTTCATCAGGAAGCGGCGGCAGAACACATTCTTGGGGTCCTTTCCCACGGCCCAACCGACCCGGGCCGGAGCCAGGTTCTTTTGCGCCCGGGTGATGCCCTCGGCGATCAATTTGGGCAGGCCAGCCGCGTAGGCCTCGTTGACGCGACTGCCGAGAACCGCGACCACCGAGGGGGCAGTGTGGGTGTGTGTAGCCGAAATCAGCATCCGATCTTCGGCGATTCTGGTCGCCTCGAAGGCCAGACGCTTGGCCTCGTCCAAAGTGTTGCGCGACAAAAGACACGTGTCGACCACGACGATGGCGATCTGCTGATGGCCGTCGTGCAATACCAGGCAACGCGCGTGCAGCCGATCGACCACCGTATCGCATGAACGTTCGGCGAAGCCGCCGTTGACATACACCGGGAACTGTGCAGGAGTGATGTCGATGGCGTACGCGCCGGCGCGAAAGACCTTTTCGGCGGACGCTGCTGATATGGGGTTGCCAGACGCGGCGCAGGTTATCAGGCCGGCCATGCCCAATACGGCCTCGCGTCGGGAAACAGAGGACTCGTGCCCCATGGCAGCGGGGGAATTGTGGCAGCACTTCGCACGGCGCTTCATGATGGACGCTCTCCTCGGGAACAGGAAGGTCGGGGTTCCGCGGAAACGCGTGCGGGGGATGGCACTGTGCGCAGGCCAATCGCATGGGCGACCGGATCGGCTGGACGCTGTGCCAGGCGGTTGCCGAAGGCCATGCCGTCCGTAAGTGTCGTGCTTAAACGAAGCCGTGTCAATCGCCACGCAACTGCAGTTGGTCACCGCCGACTGTGCGGACGTGAACGGTGTGCTACTGACGTTTTGCCGGGCCGTCTTCGGGAATGGTTCCCGACTGGGACGCGGCCTGTTCGGGCAATGGTTGGTGGTGTACCGGCCATGAAGCGCGGAACTCGTCTTGGTACAAGCCGATCTTCTCCACGGGAATGGGTTGGAAGCCGATCTTCCACGCGGGCGATTCGGGCCGGAGCCGGAAATCGGGCTTGTCGGCGTCCACAAAGTGTGGATCGCCTTCGAGGAAATTCGGCTCCAGGATGGTGAGGGGGCGGGCCTGTTTGGCGACATCGTCCCAGCGTCCGCCGACGCAGATGTTCCGCACAACGCGATTGTTCTTGGGTTTCTCAGGCTCGTCTTCCAGCATTCCCACCAGTTCTGGATAATGCTCTTTCCAGGGCGACTGCTGATAGGGCATCTCTTTCAGTCTCAAGGGCTGGTGGGTCGTGGCACCGTAGTTGAACTTCGTGCCCATGCCCCGGGCGTCGATGTGCAGGGCCGGCTTGCAGTCGACGAAGATGTTGTTCTCGATCACATTGTCCCGTCCGCCGCCGATGAAGGCAGCGCGAGTGACTTTGTAGAAGACATTGCCCAGAATGCTCTGGCCGCTGAGGATGTCGTCGAAGTACACGCCGACGCAGCCCTTGCCGCGGAAGCCGCTGACGTGGTGCATGTAGTTGTGGCGGATGACGGTGCCGCGGTTTGACCAATTGCGGCCAGAATAGATCGCGCCTGCATCGTTCGATTCGTGGCAGACGCTGTGAATCTCGTTGAACTCGATGGTGTGGTCATTTCCGCCGTAGCCGATGGCCTGGTGTGGGGCGTCGTGGATCAGATTGTGGGCCACGCGGTTTCCGACTCCTTGGCAGGCGACTCCGGCATGATACATACGGAACCAGCGGCTGTAGTGATAGATATGGTTG
This sequence comes from uncultured Planctomycetales bacterium, assembly GCA_937889015.1. Classification (GTDB taxonomy): domain Bacteria; phylum Planctomycetota; class Planctomycetia; order Pirellulales; family Thermoguttaceae; genus CALARR01. Next base: position 4,009 of record CALARR010000313.1, read on the forward strand.
TTTTCGGCATAGAGGCCGGCTCGCGTGAGCGTCTTGCGGTCGCCACCTTCCAGGCTGACACCACCCAAGCCGGTGTTGGTGATATCGCACCCCAACACGCCGCTTTGGGTGCTACGACTGATGCGCACGGCCCAGGCGCCGGTGTTGCGAATGGTGCAACCGGCAACGCGATTGGCGTTGCCTTGCTCGATCGTTATGGCGGTGCCGCGGCAGGCTTCGAGGGTGAATCCACGGAATGTGACGTGGGATACGCCCGCCATGCTGATCAACGTATCGAGCACCGAAACGGTTGGGTGTCCGGCGGCGATGCCGGCGGGGCTTTGCGGTGGCCAGAAGTAGAGTAGGCCGCGGTCGCGATCCAAATACCATTCGCCGGGAGCGTCCAATTCCGAGAGGAGATTGAACGCATAGAACCAGCGTCCCTTGCGGTAGCCATAGGAATGGTAGGGCGGCTTGACGGCGATCGTGTGACGCTGGGGATCGATCTGGGCGATCGGATGGCGCTGGTCCGACCAGTCGTGGAACCAGTAGCCGTGGACCCAACCGTCGGGCTCATCGATCCAGCGCGTGGGACGATCTCCTTCGTAGACAATCGGTCCCTCCACGCACATATCGTGTCCACGGCTATTCTTTACCACCGGCCCGGCCACGTCCACGACCGGAGTGAAGCCCTCGTTGGGCCAGCGAGCGAGGGTCATGGGCTGGTTCTGGTAGAACAGTTCCAGGCCCGCTCCACTTCGGCCGAGGTTCCAGTCCTGCTTGCCGAAATCGGTGACGCCGGCCGCCCTCAGGTCGGCTTGCAGGACATGGCCGCGCGCGTTTTCGGGCAGGCGTTGGAGCATGCCGGCATCGCGGACGGGGGTGAAATTGGTCAGTTCGCGTCCACCAAGCAGGCGGACTTCCGCACCAGGTTGCGCACGGTACGTGATGGGGCACGCGGACGTGCCCGAGTCGGCTGCGGTCAGCTCGAAGGGACTTGCGAGACTGTAGATACCCTTGGCGACTTCGACCATGATGCCGCCGCTGGGAAGCGCGCCGGCCTGCTTTCGCTGTCGAATGGCATCCCGGGCTCGCTGTAAGGTACGAAACGGTCCCGTGTCCTGGCCGGCTTGCGCCCGGGTGCCTGTCCACGAGTCGTTGCCGTCGGTCGCGACATAGAAGGTGATGGTTGCCGCATTAGCCGCGACGGGCAGCATGCAGAAGACCATAGCCACTGCACAGGCGGTACGCTTCATTATGGACATCCTTGGGCACCTGCAGCTACTTGGGTTCTGGCAGATTGGTCAACGGGCCGATGCTGACCGTAGTGCAGCGTGTGAGGGGGTACTTGGCCTGGACGGCCAGGAGGTCGTCGACGGTTATGGCGGCCACGGTGTCGATGTCGTCGGCCACGGAGCGGTATTGGCGCCTTTGAATCCAGTCGCTGCCCACGGCGAACAGGCGGCCTCGCGGACGCTCACTGGAAAGGACGATTCGTGACAGGACCTTACTCTTGGCCTGTTTCAGTTCTTCCTTGGTGAAGCCCTGTTCAGCCGCCTGGCGATAGACTTCCAGCACGCGCTGGAGGTTTTCGGCAGCGCATTGCGGTTCGCAGGCCATGTAGGTCATGAACAGGCCGGCGCCGTCGTATTCATAGTGGTTGAGCACCGCCTGTTCGGCCAGGCCTGGATCGACCAACTCCCAATAGAGCCGGCTGCCCGAATCGTCGCCGAGGATCATGGCCTGGATTTTAGCGGCGTAACGATCCTCGTCGGTGGCGGCGGGGCCGCGGCACAATTGCAGGGAATACTGCTGCGCGGCCGTCTCTTTGAACAGCACGTGAAATCCATCGTGGGAGGGCGGTTCCGGCAGTTCCCGGCTGGTCTGGCTGGATTCCCAAGGACCGCAGATGTGTCGGGCGCTGTTCACCAGGGCGGCGAAATCCACTTGGCCCGCTGCGGCCAAGACGATGTTCTGTGGTCCAT
>CALARR010000314.1 GCA_937889015.1 uncultured Planctomycetales bacterium
CGCCTCCCACGGGAACCAGGAAGAACGTGGCAATGGTCAACAAGACGGGAGCCACGCGCGGCAAGGTCATGCGTCGCAGGACGATCAATCCAATGATCGCGCCCACCTCAAACAACAGCAGGGCTCCCGTGCGCAGGGCTTGAAGCAGGCTCTCCGCCGTCAGGCTTCGGTTGGCCCCTCCCGGCGGAGAGGAGGCGTCGCCGAAGACCGCGATGAACAACGATATCCCGATGCAGGCTGCCGTCGCCACCACAAGAGGCGCGGCCACGGAGACGAACAACGGCGTGATCGAGAAGCGATCGGTGCGACGCACCAAAGCCAGCACGGTTGCCCCGCACACCATCAGCACCAGCAGCAAACCGACCATCCCCGCCTGGTACCACCGTCCCTGATACACGGCAAACGCCATGCAAATGACGCCAGGAATCGTGGCAAACGTCAGCAGGGCGCGCTCAATCTTGTACACGCTCCGCCAACAGCATAGTCCGGCAGCCAACAGCGGCAACAGGGGGAAGATCCCAAAGACCTGCAAGGCCGTGATCGGCTGGAAGAACTCCGCACGCCACCACAGCGGCGCAAACTCCTCGATGTAACGGTGCAGACGCCACATGAAGGGATGGCTGGGAGTGTACCAGTCCGGGCCGCCAATCCACACGCCTATCGGCAGGGCCATCGCCGCCACCAGGGCCAGGGGCGGCAAGACCACGTCGCGCCACGTCCGGAAGAAGGTCCGGTGGACCTGCCACCGCGTCAACTGGCAGATCAACTCTCCTCCCCCCAGCCAGGAGAGCGCGTACAGCGGGTGATTCACCTCCAGTCGCATCGACATGTGCGAGGGACAATACTCCAGCACGAAGAAGAACAGGCTCGAGATGGCCCCGGCGATGCCCCACACGCGCCACAGCGTCGGATCGTACCGGATTCCGTCGTCCTTTCCGCGGCTGCCGTACATGAAGAACGCGTTGGCGGCGAACACCGCCGGCGCCGTCAAAGCCAACACCATGGCCTGAAACGTGGCGCTGACCCACAGACCATAGGCCCCAAACACGGCCGACACGATGAACCAGCGCCGTGCCTCGTACGCGTGTTCGTACAGGCAGATGGCCGCGTCGGACTGCACCGTGGCGCCCGGCTGACGCAACCAACCCAGTCCCGCGATCAGGGGCATCAACAAGCATCCCAACGCACCCAGGTCGAACAACCCATGGTGGTCTGGATTGCCGAACATGAAGTTCTCGAAGAACACGCTCGCGGCAATCATGCAGAAGGCCACCAGCACGCCTGCCCAAGGGCCCATCCGCCGCGCCGTGACCCAAGAGAAGAACACCAGGCACGCCAGCAGCGGTAGCAGATTGACCCCCGGGGCCGTACGCTCGATGCCTTCGGTGACCGGCGCCCCGTACACCCAGTGATAGAGGTATCCCTGGGCAATCAGCATCCACCCTAGACCCGAATGCCAGTGCACCTCACGCCCCTTGGGGGCATTGTCGAACGGCACCCAACGGAGTCGCGCAATGCCATTCTCGTACATGTATTGCGCATTGCGCGTCCACAAATAGCCGTCGACGAAGTTGCCCGGCAGAATCTGCCGGGGGGTGCCGGGCGCATGGCCGGTGGCCTTGCCCCAGCAGTAACCACTGACTTCCGTGTCGGGCAGCCAGCAGTCCGAGGCGACCCCCAATCGTCGGCACTCCAGAACGGAATGTACCACCAGGAAGACCGCGCAAGCCAGCCAGGTGATAATCAAAATCGTCCAGAAAACCCGGGGCGAATGTGTCCAACGGACCACAGGCGATGCGGGAAGCGGGGCGGGCTGGTGGAGATTCATAAGATAATAGCTGGTTTGGGCTTAAGAATCGCGCCGGTCACCTGGATTGTCGGCCCTGGTACCGAGGGCTGTCAAGGGTGCAGGAGTGTCTGACAATACGAATGTCTGAGGCGTCGCACCTCGCGATCGCAAAAAACACGTTCTTGGGGCGTCCCTTCCGACGCCCCACGCGCGATCCGGCAATACCGAGGATGAGATGACGCAATCACTGCCGGCTGGGCAGGTTGAGTCCACCGATGAGACGAGCACTCTCGGGAGCTTGCGGCAGTACCGCCTTGGCAACGGACTACAATGGTGGGTGTCCCCATGTCAGCCGAAATCCCGTAAAATCAATTGTTACCTACCCTGGGCCGGTCGGGCAACAAGAATTCGCCCATCGTGAGCTTCCGCCACGGCTTCCGCTCCGTCTATTCCATCGCAACCCACCTGAAGGAGTAGTTGCTGTGCTGGGCCGTGTCTTGGCCTGCCCAGTGACCCGCTCCATCTGTGGTGGGGGTTCGCCCTTCTGCACTGTCTTGTCTGTCTTGACCTGCTCCGGGCGATTTCATACCCTTCGCCCCGAAACTGTACCCCTATAGCCGCCTGCAACGATCTGGATCCCCATTAGTGGCAGGATCGTTCACGGGGCCGGAGGTTGGTCCGTATGAGTCTTAGAACCTATCCTAAAACCACAGCAGCCACCTCGGGCGGCCCTGCAAGACCGAATTGCCGACAGGTTCTCGGATCGGCTCCTGAAGCGACCGCCTTCGTGTTGCTGCTGCTCTGCGCGTCGCGCCTGGCGGCACAGACGCTTCTGCCCTCGCCACAAGTCCTTCCCGCTCCTCTGCCACCTGCGGACGCAAAGGCCGCGCAAGAGCAGCCCTCTGGAGTCCTGTTGCTTCGCAACGGCCATGTCCTGCAGGGCCAGATCACGCAGACCGCCGACGAATACCGGATCAGCCTGCCCTATGGGCAGATGCAGGTCAAACGTAGCGAGGTTGAGGCTGCCGGCGAGACTTTGAAAGACGTCTATCTCGCGATGCGGCGGCAGATGCCTGTCGCCGGAAGCACCGAGCGAATGCGTTTGGCGCATTGGTGCATTCGCAACGGGCTGTGGGAGGAGGCGGACCAGGAACTGCGCGAGGTGGCCGCGGTCGAACCCGGCAATTCCATCCTGGCCGCGCTGCGACGAAAACTGGAAACCGAGCGCGAACAGACCACGCACGGCCAGTCCGATGCGATCAAGGGCACGCCTGTTGTGTCGCCGGATGACCTCGATCGGTTGGTCCGATCACTGCCTCCGGGTGCTGTGGAGTCGTTCACGCAACGCGTACAGCCGGTCCTGGTGAACAACTGCATGTCGGCTGCCTGCCATGGAACGGCTTCGTCGTCGGAACTGAAACTGCTCAAGACACCCTCCAACACTCCGCCCAGTCGCCGCGTAACGCAGCGCAATCTGCACAGCGTGATGCAATGGGTGGATCACGGCAACCCATCCGCCAGCCGAATCCTGGCTGAGTCCGTGCGCGCTCATGGTGGGGCGCGTACGGCCGCGTTTCCAGACACCCATTCGGCTCAATACCGGCGCTTGGTGGAATGGGTCTACCAGGTAGCCAACCGGGTCGACGATCCGCACGCCAACGTGGCCGGTTCACGACCGTCACTCGGTCGGCCGCCCCACCCCGCCGCGCCCATCCCCGCGGCGGCAGATCCGGCAGGCGCGATCCCGACCGGTTTCGATTTCCCAATCCCCAATGCCGTCCCCAACCCAGGTGCCGCTGCCCCGACATCCGCATCCCGGATTCCGACAACTGAGTTTCCGCCGCAGGCACAACCCGCGCCGGCTCCCTCGCACACCTTATCGGTCCCCTCGGCTTCTCAAGCACCGTCGGAAAAAGGCGCGCAAGATCCCTTTGATCCCGCGGTCTTCAACCGTCGGTACCACAACCCCGAGAACTCCGCACCCGCCAAAGCCCTGCCCCAAGACCGCAATCCGGCCCTCTTGCGATCCCGCGAGATCGAAGCGACCAGGGGGCGAACCGGGGCGACGCGCTAGCGGCGCTCTCCGGCGTCGGTACGCGATTTCAGGTCAATCTCGCCCCGCGACAGCGCGGTCAGAAACGCGCGGTTGCTCTCCAGCAAGTCCGGCAGGGCGCTCATCTGCTCGCGTGTCAACCAATGGACCGATTGCACCTCGTCCGGGTTGGGATCGATCGATGCCGGCCCGTCCGCAAACGACGAGTCCGCCGTGTCGCACAACCACCACGCCAGATCCACTTGCCAGGGGGTGACGCTCCGCCACACGCAGTGACTCGGCCGGATGTTCATCCGCAACTCTTCATGCACCTCGCGGACCACGGCCTCGGGTTCCGATTCACCGGGCTCGATGCCGCCGCCCGGAAAACAGTAGGCCAGTGGGGCGACGACCCGTCGCGAACGTCGAATCACCAGGAACTGCGGACCTCGCCGCACGACCGCCACCACTCCGCGCCGACCGGGATCCAAGGCAATCGGTTCCATCATTCCTCGATTTGCTCGAAGAAGCTGTTGCAGAATCGTCACCGCCGGTCGGTGCGGCCGGCAACCGCCGATCGAGATCGACCCAAGGCGCCGTCAGCCCTCGTCGAATCGGGCACGCACGTATCTCCCACTCCGACACAGCCTTCGCCCGACATCCGTCAGTGACCCAAAGGGCCTTGAGGCTGTACAGAAACACCCCTCCGTGTGGCGGGGTGCCTCGATAGACTCAAGCCTCAGTGTGTGCCATACTATACGCGGGTGTCGTGACTCTCAACGCCGAATCCCCTATATCAGGAAACGATCTTGGAGAGCTCTTGGGCGTCTCGGACGACCGAAAGATGTCGAGTCCGGTCACGGCTTTTCCTGCGGTTGGGCCTGACCATGTCCCTGACCGTCGGGCTGGCCTTGGGTTGCGGCGAAAAAGCCAGCTCGCCCGATCTGAAACGGACGGGTTCTGACGTTTCCCGGCCTGCCGTGGGGGAATCTACCGAGACGCGTGAAACGCCTCAGGCCAAGCCCGGCGAAGACCTCTTGGCGTCCCTCGCCAAGCCGTCCGCGGCTCCCGCGACTGCGGCCAATCTCGACCCCACGCCGCCCGCCATCGATACACCGTTCTTGCCGCCTCCGAACCTGGAGACGGTGCCCGCCGAGATCCTGTCGCAGCCCTTCACCACCAAGGAGTTGCTCGAAGAAGGGCGAGACGGCTCGCGATCCGCGCGTCAAGTCAAGCAGTTTGCCGACGGCACGGTTGTCAATCACGGTCGCTATCAGGAGTGGCGGACCGGCGGCCGGCGTTACTGCGAGGGCGAGTACGCCGATAACCGGCGCGTTGGCAAGTGGACTTTCTGGTACGACAATGGCGTCGTCGCCAAGATGGGCGCCTACAAAGACGGCAAGCCCGACGGCCGCTGGGCCTACTGGCGGCCCAACGGCGTCAAGGAACGCGAAGAATACTATCAGGACGGTGTGCGCGACGGCTTGTGGATGTTCTACAACGATCAGGCCAAGCCTTTGCGCCAGGAAGAGTATCGTGGCGGCAACCGCCACGGGACCTGGACGGAATGGTATCCCGACGGCAAGAAGGCCACCGAGGCGCATTTCGCCGACGATCGCCTCAACGGCCAACAGACAATCTGGTACCCCAACGGGCAGATCGCGCGCAGCGCCGAATTCAAGAATGGCCTGCGCCACGGAAGGTTCGTGTCATGGGACAATGCGGGGCAGAAGGTCAGTGATTTGGTGTACCGCAACGACGCCGTGGTGCGCATCACGGATCGTTGAATTCGTGGCCCCCTCCTCGCGCACCCAGTGCCGCACGCGTTCTTCGCCAGGCAACGGCGTTCCTCCGCGCTCCCGCCGGCAATCGCCTGCCTTGAGGATTGACGCACAACGCGCCCACTCGCGGCCGGTTCTCAGCTCTTGGCCGGCTCCACGTGCACCGTCACGCGGCCCAGGCCGCTCACCCCTTGCCGAAGGTAGGCCTCGAGTTGCCGAGTAATCTCATGGGCATCGACAATGGCCATGTTGGGGTCCAGGCGGCAGTGCAGCGATACGGCGAGTTCACCGGCCACCATCTGCACCGTAATGTGATGCGGTTCGGCCAGACGTCGTTCGCGGTGGAAGTACTCACGGATCGCCCGGTGCACCTGTAATTCGCGCCCATCTTGTTCCTCGATCGGCTCGGCTCGCGCCGGTTGGCCGACCTGGATCGCCGGCTCGATGTGGGTCACAATCCGCGCCAGACCGGGCACCTTGTCCCGCAACAGGCCTTCGAATTGCGTGGCTTGCTGATGCGCGTCTTCCAGGCGCAGCGCGGGGTCCACTTCCAGGTGCAGTTCCAGGCAGATTTGCTCCTCTTCCTCATAGAACTGGATCCCGTGGATTCCCAGATGCTGTTGTGCGGCCAAGGTCCTCACCAGCCCTGGCACGTCGGCCAGGGGCGCGGACGGCTCGACGTGGACGACGACATCGGCCCTGGGCAGCACCTTGCACACCGCCGATTCGGCCTCGTCGGCGATGGCATGGGCGCCGACGAAGGCCGCCGTTTGGTCTACGGTCAGCGTGATGTCGGCGAACACGTCGGCTCCGCTGCGACGCACCCGAACCTGCTTCACCTGCTCGACGCCCGGCACGCTCGCCGCTGCCGTGGCCAATTCTTCCTGCAGGTGCTGGGGCACTCGATCCAGCAGTTCATCCACGGCCCGCTTGCCCAATCGCACACTGACGTAAATCACAATCAAGGCCACGCCCAGGGCGGCCAGCGCGTCGGCTTTGGGAAGCCAGGCGATCTCCCAACGCTCGGCGAGGAACACGGCCGCCAGTCCCACCAGTACCACGACCGATGACCAGATGTCTGTGGAGAAATGCAGGGCGTCGGCTTCCAGGGCCTGGCTGTCGTGCTTCTTCGCCACGCGCATCAGCGACCGCGACCGGGAATAGTCCACCGCGATCGAGACAATCATCACCAGGAAGGCCCAGACGTTGGCTGTTACCTCCACCGCTTCGGACCACAGCAGCCGGTTCAGGGCCTCGTAGATGATCCACACGCACGTGGCCAGCAAGAGCAGTGTTTCAAACAGGGCCGACAGGTTCTCGACCTTGCCGTGTCCGTACGTGTGTTCGCGATCCGCCGGTTGGCCCGAAATCCGCACCGCCCAGAATGTCACGCCCGCGGCGATCAGGTCAAACCCGGAATGCGCGGCCTCCGAGAGAATGCCCAGGCTGTTGGTCGCCAGGCCCACGACCAGCTTCATCCCCGTCAGGAGCACGGCGGCCAGCAACGAGGACATCGCCACCCGGGCCTTCTCCCGATCACGGGCCAAATGATGGAGTTGGTGATTGTCGTCGGCATTCATCGGAATACTCGCAAAACCCTCGCATCGGACTGCACGTCCAGGAACCGCTCACGGGGACTGTTCCCTTGGGGTGCCCCAGACGCGTCCAGGGCAGATCCACTTCAGAATTGTGCCGTTCGACAGCCCTGGTTACAAGGTCGATGCGACTCCCGGACACGGAACCGGGGGCCACGAACAACGATTGTGCGGACTCTATTGGGTGCCTGGACCGCCGATGGTCGTCGCGGCTCGCGCTTGGGGCTCATGATGTCGCGACTCGTTCTGAGAACCAATATCATCGTGAATTCCCGCTCCCCGTGGCGTCGGCCTGGACAGGCCGGTATATTGAGGTCTTGTTGCGGAAAGTCCACGCCGGGGCATCCTGAGCGCAGCGAAGGATCTCGAACCGGGCAGATTCTTCGCTGTGCTCAGAATGACCGAGTTCAGAGCGGCTTTCCGCGCCACAAACGATTGAGGTCTCGCTGCGGCCAGTGACTGCGCCGCCACTTCGTCACGCCACCGTTCGCCTCCACCACTCGATCTCTCGGAGATTCCAGCATGCGTCGCCCCCTGTCCCTGATGGTCGGTCTGGCCGTGTGTCTTGCCGCATGGTGCGTCCCACTGCTCGCCGCCGAGATCCACGTTTCGTCCAACGGCAAGGACACCAACCCGGGCACGGCCGCACAGCCGCTGGCCACGCCCGCCGCCGCCCGCGACGCGGTGCGCAAGCTCACCGCCGGCGCCGAACCCAAAGAGCCGATCACGGTCCTCTTCAGCGCCGGCACCTACCGGCTGACCGAACCTTGGGTCTTCAAGCCGGAGGACTCGGGCAGTGCGAAGAACCCGATCGTCTATCGGGCCGCTGCGCCCGGCAAGGTTGTCCTCAGCGGCGGCCGCCCCATCACCGGCTGGAAGAAGGGCCGCGATGCCCTGTGGCAGGCCGAGGTCCCCGCCGTGCGCGAAGGTCAGTGGTACTTCCACCAGTTGTTCGTCAACGACCAGCGCGCCGTGCGTGCCCGAACGCCCAACGATGGCTATCTCCGCACCCAGGGCACCGTCGTGCCCTACAAGCGCGATCGGAACCTCATCAAGGGCATCAAGGAAATCCGCAACGCCTTCAAGTTCACGCCCGGCGACCTGAACCCCAACTGGCATAACCTCCAGGACGTCAACGTCTACCTCTACCACTCGTGGACCAACTCGCTCCACTGGCTCGAATCGATCGACGTGCAGCAATCGATCGCCCAGCTCACGAACCAGTCGGGCTGGCCGCTGAGCTGGTGGGAAAAGGAGCAACGCTACTACGTCGACAACGTGCGCGAAGCGCTCGACGCGCCTGGCGAGTGGTACTTGGATCGCAAGACCGGTCTGCTGGAGTATTGGCCCCGGCCCGGCGAGGACATGACGAAGGCCGAAGTCATCGCCCCGGCCATCTCGCAAATCGTCAGCGTCGACGCCCCTTATCTCGATGGCCAGATCGTCCACGACCTCACCTTCGATGGCCTGCGGTTCCTGCATGCCGACTGGTCCTTCCCCGACAAGTCGCAAACGCTCGACGGCCAGTCGGGCGGGTTCCTCTCGGCCGCGGTCGTGGCCAACGGCGCCCAGCGCCTCGCCTTCCAGAACTGCGAGATCGCCCACGTCGGCGCCTACGGCATCTTCCTCCAGGCCGGCTGCAAGCACAACCGCATCGTGCAGTGCGAGATCCACGACCTCGGAGCCGGCGGCGTGCGCATCGGCGAAACCAGCCAGGGCGCCGCCAAGATCAACGCCAAGGACGCCGGCCTGACGTTCGAAGGCACCGCCCCACGCGACACGGGCCACAACACGCTCGACAACTGCTTCGTCCACGACGGCGGCCATATCTTCGCCGCCGGCACCGGCGTCTTCCTCGGCCACACCGCCTTCAACCAGCTCACCCACAACGAGGTCTGCGACTTCTTCTACTCCGGATTCTGCGTCGGATGGGTCTGGGGCTTCGGGCCCAGCGTGGCGCACCACAACCAGATCACCGACAACCACATCCATCACCTGGGCTGGGGCGTGCTCAGCGACATGGGCGGCGTCTACACCCTCGGCATCCAGCCCGGCACCGTCGTGGCCCACAACTACGTCCACCACGTCTGCTCCTACAGCTACGGCGGCTGGGGGCTCTACACCGACGAAGGCTCGTCCCAGATCGTGTTGGAGAACAACCTGGTGCACGACACCAAGTCGGGCGGGTTCCACCAGCACTACGGCGCCGACAACCTCGTGCGCAATAACATCTTCGCCTTCTCACGCGAATCGCAGATCCGCCGCTCGCGCGAGGACAAGAAATGTTCGTTCGTCTTCGAACGCAACCTGGTCTACTGCGACAACGATCAGATCCTGACCCAAGTCTGGCGCAACGGCGACTACAAGGTGGATTACAACCTCTACTGGTCCACGGCCAAGGCCACGCCCCTGTTCGATCAGCGCGATTTCGAGGAATGGCGTCAGACCAGCGGCCAGGACCAGCACTCCCTGCTGGCCGACCCGCTCTTTGTCGATCCCGCCCAACGCGACTTCCGCCTCCAGCCCCAGTCGCCGGCCGCCAAGGTCGGGTTCAAGCCCTTCCCGCTGACAGGCTTCGGGCTCTACGGCGATCCGCAATGGGTGGCCCGGCCGAACCAGGTCACGCGCAAGGAGTTCATCCTCCCCGAGACCGCCCAACCTGTGCCCGATAGCCTGGCCGATGACTTCGAGCAGACCGCCTTGGGCGCACTGGCCACGGGGCCCAAGACCAGCGGCGAGAGCGGCAACGCCACGATTCGCGTCACCGACGCGACCGCCGCCGGCGGAAAGCACGCCTTGAAATTCGTGGACGAGGCGGACCTCGCCCAATCGTTCCACCCCATGATCGAATACAAGCTCAATTGCCGGCAGGGCGCGTGCCGCGGCTCGTTCGATTTCCGGCACGAAGCGGGCTTCCTCTTCAGCTACGAATGGCGCGATTCGGCCCGGCCGTACCACACCGGCCCCGCGCTCCGCATCGAGCCCAACGGCGACGTCAAGGTCGGCAAGAACAAGCTCCTGACCGTGCCCGCCGGCCAATGGGTGCATTTCGACCTGGTCTGCGGACTGGGGCGCGCGGCGACCGGCACGTATGATCTGGAGATCACGCTGCCCGGCCAGAAGCCGCAGCGTTTCGCCGGGCTCGCCTGCGGCAAGGACTTCAACCGGCTGCAGAACCTGCTTCTGATCGCCGCCGGCACCAAGCCCGGCGTGGCCTATGTCGACAACCTCCGCATCACGCCGGAGAAGTGACAAAGAAGCACTCCTGTGTTGCGGTCAATACGCGCCGCACGGCATGCGCCTTGACCGCAGTGTATAATTGTCTGCCGCCCAGTCGCTCCGACCGGTGCGGGGGGCCAGACACGGGAGTGACAAAAATGAAACTCAGCGCACGCAATGTCTTCAAAGGCAAAGTGAAGAAAATCACCGCCGGCCCGATCAACAGCGAAGTGACCTTGGAGTTGCCCGGCGGGGTGGAGATCACCGCGATCATCACCCATGCCTCGGCCGACAGGCTCGGCCTCGCGCAGGGCAAAGAGGCCTATGCCGTCATCAAGGCCTCCAGCGTCATGCTGGCCGTCGACTGATCGTGCCTGGCGACCGCACGCACACCGGCCGCTAGGTCCAGAACTCGCGGTCCAGCATGCGGTAGTTCAACGCTTCGTTCATGTGTATCGGCCGGATCGGCGTCGAACCGTCCAGGTCGGCGATCGTCCGCGCCACGCGCAGCACCTTGTCGTGCGCCCTCGCCGACAGCCCCAGCTCCGTCATCGCCGCGCGCAGCAGGTTCTGGCATTCGTCGTCCAGCGCGCAGTGCTGCCGCACCTGGCGGTGGCTCATGTCCCCGTTGTAGCGCGTCTTGGTCCCCGCGAAGCGCTGCCCCTGAATCGCCCGAGCTTGCATCACCTGCTGCCGCATCTGGCTGCTCGACGTGCCCGACTGGCTGCCGGCCAATTCCTTGAAGGGCACCGCCGGCACCTCGATGTGGATGTCGATCCGATCGAGCAGGGGCCCTGAGATCCGGCTCATGTAGCGCTCGATCTGCGGCACGCTGCAATGGCACTGCCGCCGCGGATCGTTGCGATAGCCGCACGGGCAGGGGTTCAACGCCGCGATCAAAATGAAGTTCGCCGGAAAGGTCGAACTCGACAATGCGCGCGAGATGGTGATCGTGCCGTCTTCCAGCGGCTGGCGCAGCACTTCCAGCGTGCGGCGATTGAACTCCGGCAGCTCGTCCAGGAACAGCACGCCATTGTGGGCCAGCGAAATCTCGCCCGGACCGGGCGTCGAACCGCCGCCCACTAGCCCTGCGTCGCTGATCGTGTGGTGCGGCGCGCGGAAAGGTCGCGTCGCCAACAGCGGCTGGCCTGCCGGCATCCGACCCACCGCGCTGTAGATCCGCGTGGTCTCGATCGATTCGTCGGGCGTCAGGTCGGGCAGGATCGTGGGCAATCGCTTGGCCAACATCGTCTTGCCCGCCCCCGGACTGCCCAGCATCAGTAGATTGTGTCCGCCGCTGGCTGCGACCGTCACCGCGCGTTTGGCCATCTCCTGGCCGCGCACGTCGGCAAAGTCCACGTCATACTGCGACAGCTCGCGGAACAACTCCGGCAGTCGCGAGGGCGTGGGCTCGATGTCGATCTCCCCGGCCAGAAAGGCCACGGCCTGGGCCAGGCTGGTCACGGCGATAGCCTCGACCTGCTCGACCACGGCCGCCTCGGCCGCGCTATCGGCCGGCACGATCAACCCCTTGAGCCCCGGCTGCAGCGCCGCGGCCATGGCCATCGACAACGCGCCTTTGACCGGGCGCGTGGTGCCGTCCAGGGCCAACTCGCCGACCACGGCATACTGGGCCAGCCGTTCCGGAGAAAACTGCCCGCTGCCGGCCAGAATGCCCAGGGCGATCGGCAGATCGAACGAAGCGGCCTCTTTGGGCAGGTCTGCCGGGGCCAGGTTGATCACCACCCGGCTCTGCGGCCGTTGAAAGCCCGAGTTCACCATCGCGCGCTCCACGCGGTGCGCGCTCTCCTTGACGGCCATTTCCGGCAGGCCGACCAGGATCTGCTTGGGCAGCCCGGAGGGAGATACATCGACCTCCACCTCGACCGGCAAGGCCTCGATGCCCAGGAGCGAAAAGGTCTTGAGTTTGGCCAGCATGGGTGGCTGCCTTGGGGATCAGCCGCGAAGCGGTACTGCCCTGCCGTTGGGTACCGCTATTGTCGAAGACCATCGACTATTCCGCAAGGGGGGCGAGCGGAGTGGGTGTGACCAGATTTCCTGGCAGCCGTAGCCTGGGCCGCGCCGAGCCCACCCTCTTCATCCCAACCTTCCTTAGTGCCCTTGTGCCTTGGTGGTTCCTCTCACCCGTTGTTCCCTTCCCCTTTTCTCCTTCTCACATACAGAGCCAATCCTGAAAACGCAACCGCGGGCAGTAGGGCGAGCCGAGCGCAGCGAGGCCCGCCACTTGGAACGGACGCACGGTAAGAGCCTATCCCGGCCCCATCACGGCCACGTCGAGCGGCCCATCGGCGCCGGGTCAAGAACTCGCGAAAAAGACGCTCGCAGATCCACCAGCGACCCCATTATAGCGCACCCTCTTGACGAGTGTAGATAAAATGGTATACTGATTTCCATCTGAGGGAGTGGAAGATTTAGCCCCAGGGGTTGCCAACGATGGGAGGGGCTAAGTTCCAAGGGGTACTCTCCATGCAGATCCTCGGCAACGCCCAATCCGGCCAGCGCGGCATCACGGCCACCCAGCACGCCGCGCCCACGACGATCTGCGGCCACGGTCTCGCCGATTTCCTTCGGTGCGTGGTCGGTGTTCGCGCGCCAGGCTGCACACTTCCTTCCGAGTGTCTAGGTGGGAGACGCCTTCAGTCAACAGTTGCAGGAGACCAGCGCTCAAGGTGTTCTTGTATTGCGGGCGAATTTGGCTATCGCCGCATGACAGGAAAGGGGATTTCCTGAAAAGGCACTGGACCACCACGTCGGTAAGCGCGACGAGGTTCAACGGGGCCGCCCGCATGATCCAGGTCGTTACCCAGTAGCAGCGTCATGAACCTGTTTGACAGAGACTACACCGTGCTTCTGCCCGATGAGGAGCAACGATGGGAGGATCTGCGCACACAGGAGGTCGTCAGCAATGTCGGAAACTTGAAAATCCGTCGAAGTCGCTTCCGCGACTACCCTAAGGCAGCTCGGCACTTCACCCAGCTCTTTCCAAACAACTATCTCGATATCGTCGAGCTGACGGACGAACCACGGTTGTCGGAGCAACTCGCGTCTTTCGAGGCGTTGCTCAACGCGAATGATGTCAATGAACGACAAATCCTGAATTTCATCATCAAGCGGCAGGCGTATTTTCTGGTTGGATCGATCCTGAAGGCATACTTTCCGTTTGGGCATCACGACGCGTACCTATTCCCCGAGTTTCCGCTGGGTAGTTCCTTTAAGGTTGACCACCTTCTGATCGGCAAGAACTCTGCCGGCTGGCATTTCGTCTTCGTTGAATTGGAGGCTCCCGCGGGGAGTATCACACTCGCCGATGGTAACCTGGGCGAGGCGTTCAGAAAGGGAATTGCCCAAACACGGGACTGGGAGGCTTGGTTGGATGCGAGATACCCAAGCTTGCTGGAGACATTCGAGAAAGCAAAACGTCCTGATAGGACGCTGCCGTGCGAATTTGGCCAGCTAGACCGATCTCGAGTTCATTTTGTTGTTGTCGCTGGTCGCCGCAAAGACTTCAACGACAAGACGTACCGCGTCTGTCGGAAGGAACCGCAGTTTCTGATTCACTACGACAACGTGGTCGATGCGTCCCGTGAGCTAATAGGTCAGATGACGTACTGACTGCGCAGCAGACGGCTATGCACGAGCGGCGGATTGCTTGGCAATCGATGGTTGATCCGCCGCCGTCGCGTTAACTGTGGTGGTTGGCTGGCGCGTAAAGACCGCGGTTCTATTCTCCTGGAGGGTTTGCGATGAATGATCAAGTTGAACCAGTTCGCCTGCAGGACGGGGTGTATCCATGCAGTGCTACACTGCACATCAAGGATGGCAAAGCCGTGATCGTGCTTCACAGCATGTTCGATCTTGCGCCTGGCGCGACCATCCCGCTCTACCGCGAGGAGCACGAATTGAAAGTCGTGGCTGGCGGCGGAGATCCTATCGGAATCAAGAATGGGCACGCAATCATCTGATTCTTGTTACTGAGTCGACATGGCCTGCGGCCCTTGCGTGGGAAGATGGCGACTCGCGCGTGCTCAAGCACTCGCCCAATCCAATAAGGAGTCAAGAATGGAATACTACATCCGGTTTCTAGGCAAAGACAAGCAGATGCACTTCTACTGCATTCCTGGTGAAGTGGCGCAGAAGTGCGAAATTGCCAAAGAGGAATATGACGCCAAGACAAGAGATATGCGAAAGGCCGCGGACTGGGTTCAGCATCCCAACACCGGTGAAGTCTGTCAAACATAGCACGCCCCATCAAGGAACGCATGCGAGTGGCGACCTACTCCCTGCAGTGAGATCGCATAACAAGGAGGTGAACGCGGTTGCTGATCGCGTGAGTTTTGGAATCGCGGCTTTGGCGGCGGCCCGGTGGCACGGGTCGTCCGGCGTGTAGATGCAAGGTGCGAATCATGAGTATGATCCTGGGACTGTCGACTTTGGCAGATAGCACCATTGACAAAGTGCTCGAGACGCCTGTGCTCATTTGGCGCATTGTGGCCCCGGACGATCATGCCTGCCTGGAGATGCCCTCCGCCGAGCACAGGCAAGGCTTCCTTGCTCGCCTTTTCCGCAAGAAGCAGAATCGCCCTCAAGTGCCGGATCTGAACTTTGCTGATGGCGAGCGAAACGAAGCCGACCTGGATAAGGCGTGGCACGGAATTCACTTCCTGCTTACGGGCTCTGACTGGAGGGGCGACCCGCCCCTGAACTTCTTGGTTGCCGGTGGCATTCCCGTCGGCGACATCGACGTGGGATACGGACCCGCGCGCGTATTTCATTCGTCAGAGGTGGCGCGGATTCATGACGCCCTCTGCGCGATACAACCGGATGAGCTACGGTGCCGTTACAGCCCTGACGCCATGATGGAGCACGACATATACCCGACGATTTGGGATCGCGACCCAAAGGACGACGATGCCCTCGGATACCTCCTGGAGTACTTTGCAATCCTGCAACGGTTCATCAGTGACGCTACGAGCAACGGTCTCGGTATCGTTGTCACCGTGACGTGAAAGGCACCGAACCATTGCAATGCTCCGGAGGCTGCGATCCCGTGGGGTTCCGCTGAAAGCGTCACCGACGTGGCCCCGGTGATGCATGTCGTTCGCTGAGAAGTTGAAGACAGCAATCATAGTCGTCGCGGTTGTCGCTGATATCGGCATCGCACTCATCCTGGCGCTGCGTCAATCCAAGCGAGTCGTTGTCTCCCTTGTGCCTGGTGCCACGTTCCCGTGGTCCAGAGGAACGACGTACACGGCCACTGAACCGGCCACCATCATCCTGCCGGGAGCCATCCTCCGTGACGGAACCAAGGTGGGTGACATCATTCAAGCGAGCTAGGAAATGGAAATCGGGTTCACCCTGAAAGAATGGGCAGCGGGATTCGAGACGATTGTCCTCAAGTTCCAAACGGGGCAGTCGGTCACGTTGGCTCGTTCCTCTGATGCGGTCTTGGTGGATGAGGCAAACCAACCGAGGACGTTCCACAAGCAAGGCAGATGAA
>CALARR010000315.1 GCA_937889015.1 uncultured Planctomycetales bacterium
TTCTTGGAGCCGGTGCCAGGGCCTGTTGGCAGTTCAACCTTGCTGGGCCGCCCGGCCTGGCTGGGGCAGTTCTGGGATAGGTTCTTGGAGCCGGTGCCAGGGCCTGTTGGCAGTTCAGTCCCGTTGGGCCGCCCGGCCTGGTTGGGGCTGTTCTGGGAGAGGTTCTTGGACCCTGCGGGGTGTCTCATGTCTGACGAAAACGTGCTGTATACGGGAAAGCGGTTCTGGGTGGAACGCTGCCAGCAGGTCTTGGCCGATGGAAGCGTGCATCGGCGCGACATTGTGCGTCATCCCGGCGCGGTCGTCATCCTTCCGCTGCTGGACGACGGCCGAGTGGGGCTGATCCGCAATTACCGCGTGGCCGCCGGCAAGACGCTGCTGGAACTGCCGGCCGGGACGCTGGAACGGGGCGAGGATCCCGAGGACTGCGCGCGGCGCGAACTGGCCGAGGAGACCGGCTATCGCGCCGAGCGTCTCCAACGCCTGGCCGTGTTCTACGCCTCGCCCGGCATTCTCGACGAACGGATGCACCTGTATCTGGCGACCGGTTTGCGCGCCGGGCCGATGGCATTGGATGCGGGCGAGGAGATTTCGGTCGTGCCCACCGCTTGGGACGAGGCCCTGGCCATGGCGCGCGACGGCCGGATCGAGGACGGCAAGACCCTGGTGGGCCTGCTGCACTACGCCGCCTTCGGACGGACGGCCTAGTGTCGACATGTTCCAGGACCGGCTCTACAATGCACGGCAGTCGTCCTTGACCCCGGGGAGTTGCCATCATGTCCAAGTTGCGTGCAGCGCGGATGAGCGCTGGTGTGGGGAGTCTGGCCACGTGGTTTGCGTTGGGCGGCGTGGTCTCCGCCTTGGCGGCGGAGCCGGGGGGCAGCGTCAAAGCGGCGGAGCCACCCCGCTGCTCCAAGGCAGTCTGGGAGAGCATTGCCCCGTTGTTTTCTCCGCCGGCCGAGTTTGCCGGGGATTTCGGTGAGTATCGTTCTCCGCTGGTGTTCAACGATGGGCGCAAGGTGGCCTCGGCCGCGGACTGGGCGCGGCGCCGCCAGGAGATTCGCGACACCTGGCAGGCCCTGATGGGCGTCTGGCCGCCGATCGACGAGCAGCCGAAGGTCGAGATCCTGGAGACGGAGCGGCGGGAAGACTTCCAGCAGTATCGGGTGCGGTTCGACTACATGCCCGACCGGCCGGTCGAAGCGCACCTGCTGGTGCCCGACGGCCAGGGCCGGCGTCCGGCGGCCCTGGTGGTGTACTACGATTCGGAGACCTCGATTGGCTTGGGCAAGCCGATGCGGGACTTTGCCTACCAGCTTACCAAACGCGGCTTCGTGACCTTGTCGGTCGGCAACCGCGCGGCGACCGAGGCCAAGACCTACGGATTGTTCTGGCCCAGCCAGGAGAACGCTCGGTTGCAGCCGCTGTCGGCCTTTGCGCGCGCCGCGGCCCAGGCCTACCACGTGCTGGCCCAGCGTGCGGACGTCGATCCGGCGCGCGTCGGCGTGCTGGGGCATTCCTTCGGCGGCAAGTGGGCCCTGTTCGCCGGCTGCCTGTACGACAAGTTCGCCTGCGTGGCCGTGTCCGATCCGGGCATCGTGTTCGATCCGAATCACGTCAGCGTGAACTACTGGGAACCGTGGTACTTGGGCTATGAGCCGGGCCAGTGGCGCAAGCGCGGGCTGATTACCGCGGACAATCCCTGCCACGGGCTGTACGCGCGCCTGGTGGCCGAGGGACACGACCTGCACGAGTTGCACGCCTTGCTGGCCCCGCGGCCCTTCTTCGTTTCGGGCGGGGCGTGCGATCAGCCGCGGCAGTGGCGCGCGCTGAATCACCTGGTGCAAGTCAACCGGCTGCTGGGTTATGAGAACCGCGTGGCCATGAGCAACCGCGAGAAGCACGAGCCCACGGCCGAGTCGAACGAGCAGATCTACCGGTTCTTCGAGTACTTCTTGAAACCTGTGCCGGAACCATCCGCGCCACATGGGGCAGGCCCGCGGCAGTGAGCGGCCGGCTGATTTCATTGATGCCGGCGCAGCCAGTGATCGCGATTCCGGCTGGATTCCAGGGCTCCCGTGGCCGCGGACCGGTCATTGGCAATGCGGACCTCAATAGGACCGGCTCCGAAAGCGCGGCGGACCGCATTGAGCCTGGCAGGGCCGACGGCCCATCCCGGGACCTTCCCGCGGTTCAGTCCCGTTGGACCGGTCCGGCCGGCTGCGACTGTGCGGAAACAGCCGTCTTGGGGCGCGCCGTGGCTGTCCACGAGCGCCCCACTTCGCGCTTGTCAGCGCGCGCAATGACCTGGTAGTGATAGGTCTCGCGCGGCGCGATGCGCGTGTCGCGGAAGCGATGGTCCGCACGCACGACGCCAAGCAACTGATCGATGGCGCCGGGCGCAGGACCACGGTAGACCTGGTACTCGTACGAGTCCGCATCGGGGCCCGAGTAGGGATCCCAAGACACAAGGACCGCCGGCTGGTCGCCCGACGTGCTTTCAGCCTGCACCCCGGTGGGAAAGGGCACCGCAAAGAACGCGGCTTCCAGACGCGCGTTGGAGGCGTAGTACGCGCAGCACATCCGACCCGCTGGCGACTCGTAGAGACACGGATAGGCGCCGGGCGCGATCCATGTTGGCCGCCCCCAAGTCCGGCCTTCGTCATGGCTGAAGGTCATATAGATGCCGCCCTGCTGGGCGTGCTCTTCCCAGCGATCGTGATAGGCCAGGAGAGTCGTTCCACCCTTGGGGCCGGCGGGGCTGTGCCAAAGCACGGGACTGAGGCCCGTAAAAACCCGTTTTCCCTGGCTTGCCGGGCGCGTGAGAAGGCTGGGGCCGATCTGCCAGTTCTTGCCGGCGTCGTCGGAGGCAGCCTGGTAGAGATACGGCCGGGCCACGAGCAGAATCCGGCCGGAAGGCAATCGCGTCAAGGCCGGTTCGTCCTCCTTGAACTCCTCGGGAAAATGGGCGGTCGCCTCGGCCTGCGCGGGATCGTAGCCCACGTAGCACAGCGGTTCCCAGGATTGGCCCTCGTCGCGGGACTGCACGATGCGCACGCAGGATCGCACGTCCAACCAGGATTTCTTGCCGAGATAGACGTCGGGCAAGTCCAGCCCGTAACCTCGGCAGCGCTCGAGCATCCACAGCGCGCCAGCGCCGGTCCGGCACAGGCCGCCGAAGGTCGGATTGGTCAGAAAGGGCTGGCTGGGCAGATTGCGGCAGTACCAGGTCTGGCCGCCGTCGCGGCTGGCGCCGAGCATGTTCCAGTGAATATGCTCGGGGCGCCCCTCGCCGGTCATCGTGACCACGTAGAAGGGCACGAGGATCGTACCGTCGGCCGCTTGATAGCCCAGGCCGCACTGCGAGGTGTAGGCCGAGCTGTCCTTGTCCTGGAAGATCAGCAGCGGGTCCTTGGACCAGGTGCGCCCGCCGTCGCCGCTGCGGATGCAGACGATACGGCTGCCCGGCACGGTCCAGGGACTGCTGCCGTCCTTCCAGGCGAGACGGAAGGCGCAGAGGAGCTGGCCATCGCGCAGCGGTGTCAACTGGGCGTACATGGCGCTCTGACCGTTGGGGGCTTGGAAGATCGTCGTCCGATCAAAGTCGCCGGCCGCAGCCAGACGGGACACGAGAACAGGTGCCAGCAGGCCTGTCAGGGCCACCGCAAGCGGAGTTCGCATGGTCGATCCCGGTCGTGAGGTGTGGGAGGCGAACCGATTCCCATCCCGAACCAGTTGGTAGAGACGCCCTCTGCGGAGAGTTATAATCGGGCGCGGACATCCACACAACCGACTGCCTTCGCCGAGAAAGGGCTGTCATGAACACACTGGTCTGGATGGTTGCGGCGATTGGCCTGGCGCAAGCCATGGAAGATCTGACCGTTCTGCCGCGCGAAGGGCTCGAACCGCCGGCGCCCTTGATGCTCTACGCGCATCTGAAGGCCCAGGCCCAGGCCGCGTCTCAGCAGCGGCGTGCGAACCTGGACAAGGTCAAGACGGCCGACGATGCGAGGCAGTGGCAGGCCGCGCGGCGCGAGTTCTTTGTGCGGCAGTTGGACGGCCTGCCGCCGCGCGGCAAGCCGGCCAGCCGCATCGTGGGCACGCGCTCGGGCGACGGCTATCGCGTGGAAAAGGTGATCTTCGAGAGCCGGCCTGGGCACCATGTCACGGCGCTGCTCTATCTGCCCAGCACGCCGCCGCCTTACCCGGCCGTGCTGCTGGCCTGCGGGCATGCCGACTCGGGCAAGGCCTATGAAGCCTATCAGCGCGGCTCGATCCTCATGGCCCGGCACGGCCTGGCCGTGTTGTGCTACGACCCGGTGAGCCAGGGCGAGCGGTCGCAATTGCTCATGGCCGACGGCCAGCGCCTGCACCATTGCGTGAACCAGCACACGCTGATCGGCATCGGCTGCATTCTGTTGGGCACGAATACGGCCCACTATCGCGTCCACGACGGCATGAGCGCCCTGGACTACCTGCTGACACGCAAGGATATTGACGGCAGCCGCATCGGCGTGTGCGGCAATTCGGGCGGCGGTACGGAGAGCAGCTACCTGATGGCCTTGGACGAGCGGATCCTGGCCGCCGCGCCCGGCTGCTACCTGACGACCTTCGACCGCCTGCTGGACAGCAACGGCCCGCAGGATGCCGAACAGAACATCGCCGGGCAGATCGCCTTTGGCATGGACCAGGCGGACTATGTGCTGATGCGCGCCCCGCGGCCGACGCTGATCTGCGCCGGCCGGCGCGACGTGACGTTTGACATCCGCGGCACGTGGGACATTTTCCAGGAGGGCAAGCGGTTCTATGCGCGCTTCGGCTTCTCGGAACGCGTGGACATGATCGACGCCGACGAGCCGCACGGTTTTACGCGTCCCTTGCGCGAGGCCACGGCGCGGTGGATGTCGCGGTGGCTGCTGGGGCGCGAGCAGGCGGTTGTGGAAGACGACCTGCCCGTGGCCACGGTGGAAGAGACCTGGTGCACGCCGCGCGGCCAGGTACTGCTGGAGCCGGGCGAGAAGAGCGCCTTCGAACTGAGCCGCCAGCGCGAGGCCGTGCTGGCGGCGCAGCGCGCCCAGCGCTGGAAGTCCGGCCCCAAGTCCGAATTGCTGGCCCAGGTGCGACAGGTGGCTGCGATCCGTGCAGCGCGCGACCTGCCGCAGGCCGAAGCACGGCTGGTGGGCCGTCTGGCGCGGCCCGGCTATGAGATTCAGAAATGGATCCTGCAGCAGGAGCCGGGCCTGGTGGTGCCGGCCCTGGCCTTTGTGCCGGCCCAGCCCAGCGGCCCGGCCTGCCTCTATGTCCACGGCGAGGGCAAGCAGGCGGACGTGGCGCCGGGCGGTGCGATCGAGGCCCTGGTGCGGCAAGGCCGGCTGGTCTTGGCCGTGGACCTGCCGGGCATGGGCGAGGTCGAGTGCCAGCACGCGCGCGAATGGTATCGCAAGCTGTTCGGCCCCAACGGCCGCGAGTTCTTCGTCTCCTACATGCTGGGCCGCTCGCTGGTGGGCATGAACGCCGAGAGCATTCTGGTCTGCCGCCGGTTCCTGGACGAGTTTCCCGGCCGGCCGGCGCAGGCCGTGCACCTGATCGGCGTGGGCCGTGCCGGCATTGCGGCCTTGCACGCGGCGGCGCTGGAGCGGGAACAGTTCAGCGCGTTGACGCTCCGCCGCACGTTGGCCAGTTGGGCCGACGTGGTGGCCACGGCCAGCGATGCGATCGGGCCGCAGTTGACCAACACGGTACACGGGGCGCTGCAGGTCTATGACCTGCCGGACCTGGTCGGCTCGCTGCCGGCGGGCTTTGTGACCGTGGAGGAGCCGCTGCGAGCCGACGGCAGCCCGGTCAGGTGAGACGCATTGAGTATCGAGGACATAACGCGTTTGCCAGTAACCACTTGAGAACATACGGCAGTTACCCCCAAGTGTTGGAGGCCAACGCCAGAGGCTGCAGTACTCCATGGCAGGCAGCCAATAACGGTGCTATCTTGGCCTGGATTGGAGGGCTTTCTCATGCCGCGCTATCTGTGGGCCGTGATCGGGCCGGCAGCCGGCGTGTTTCTGGGGCTCGGGCCGTGATGCCGCGCAACCGCGAGCGGCTGGCAGAGTTGCAGACTGCGCTCGACGAATACGAGACCGAGTTTCAGCAGTTCTCGAAGGTCCACGTACGGGCCGACAGCGACCTGAAGAAGGCGATGGCCACGTTGGCCAAAACCCAGGCAGACCTAGAGGAGGTGGAAGAGAAAGCCACCAAGACTGCCGGACTTCTTGCGATGGCGTGGCCCTGCGTGCCAACATTCTGCCACCCCGTCGATACGGCGACGACACGGACTCCACCTTCCTGACCGCGCTCGATTTGCCGCAGATACGCGTACTAACAGACAACGTCCGCACAGGTCGACTCGGCACAGGGCAATCGTATTCATTCAATCGTACGCCTCTGCCACCTGCAATGGTTGTGCGCACAACGAACCACGCGACTTATGATACATGGAACGCGATCTCGCAAAGCATTCTCTGGCAAGTGGTTATCGCATTGCTTGTTCTTCATGCCGATTGAGGGGCACTTTTTTGGGTGTAGCGTTGCGGAGGGCACGTCCGATCCAGGATAATAAACCGCTCGGGCAGGCAGATACCAGATGCGTTCTACCCAGCACGCCCCCATCGGTTCTGGCCATTCGACTCCGCGTCTGAAATGGCAGATGCAGATTAGGTGTGGCTGCACATCGTTGGTGGGACAAAATCGAAGACAACCCCCGAAGACGTCCAGGCCATGAACTTGCACGATGCGTACTATGAGCAGAGATTCGAGAACGAGTTCTGGCGTGCAAAGGGTGGCGAGTTTCAGACGTTCTTCGCGCGTCTGATGGGTTTGGCCTACAAGGCAGATTTCATGCCGTGCTGCCCATGGGGCAGCGACGGCGACCGCAAGAACGACGGCTTCCTGAAGTCCGAACGGCATCTGTTCCAGGTCTATGCGCCACGGGAGATGACTGCGAGGGAGGCCGTCACGAAGATCACCGAGGATTTCGAGGGAGCGAAGATCCACTGGGGCAAGCACTTCGACAAATGGTCGTTTGTCCACAACGCAGTGGATGGGCTTCCACCGCACGTTCAAAAGGTTCTTCTCGATTTTGGACAAGACAACCCGGGCATCATGCTAGACCACTGGGGATTGGAGGAACTGCGAGTGGTCTTTCGGCTCTTATCTCCGGATGATATAGCCACTTGGCTTGGCCCAGCCCCTACTGAAGAGACGAAAGCCAGACTTGGATTCAAGGATCTCCAAGTCGTGCTCGAATCGCTGGCGGGCAAGGCCGCGTTCTCTGCTATGGCTGTTAAGAGTGTTCCTCCAGGCAAAATCGAGGCCAATGACCTTTCCGAGAGTGTGGCCACCCTTATCAAGAATGGCATGGCGAAGGCACCGTTGGTTTCCTCCTTTCTTGATAGATGGCACGATGAAACGCTGGGGGAACGCCTGGCAGTCGCCTTCCGCACGCAGTACGATCAACTACGCGGAGTGATGCACCCCAACCTAATCTTCTGTAAACTCCAAGCGTGGGTCGGCGGCGACCAAATCGGCACCGCAGAGCATCAGATGGCAGTCTTGACGGTATTGGCCTATTACTTCGAACGATGCGACATCTTCGAGGAACCCAATGAGGTCCGGCAATGATTCTGCCAACCAAACACCTGTCTCAGGAACGTGCTTTGCTCACTGTCGGTGCCAGGTTGCTTGCCCACTTGGAGCAGCCCAAGACAGTGTCAGCACTCTGGGAAGAGATCTCATGCCTGGCCATTGCCAGTGAGAACACGACTCCTACCCTGCGCTATGATGCCTACGTCCTCACCCTCGACCTCCTGTTTCTCATGGGCGCGGTTGAACTCCAACAGGGCCTTCTGAGCCGGAAGACAGCATGATCCACGGCATCTTCAGTAGCCTTCGCAGCTTCAAGGAACTGAAGTTCCATCCCGGCCTGAATGTCCTCATTGCCAAGAAGGAGGCTGGGGCTACCGAAAAGCAGACTCGCAACAGAGCGGGCAAGACCAGCCTGATCGAGATCATTCACTTTCTCTGTGGTTCGAAGGTTGAGACGGATTCTCTCTTTCGATGCAAAGAGCTTGTCAACGAGACCTTCGGTATGGTATTCGATCTCGCTGGCGAAGGAGTCACAGCGAGACGCTCTGGGAAGGATAAGGCCAAGTTGCATGTGGAAGGCGCCAGCTTCCCGAAGGACAACACTCGCCTATCTAACACCGAGTGGACAGGATTACTCGGTGAGAAGATGTTTGGTCTGCACGACCCCCCCCACGATGGAGGACGCACTCCAACTTTTCGTTCGCTCTTCGCTTACTTCGTGCGGCGTCAAAATAGCGGGGCGTTCACCACTCCGGAGAAGCAGGCCACGATGCAGCAGATTGGCGACTATCAGGTGGCCCTGCTATATCTTCTCGGTCTCGATTGGCAGATCGCCAGCGAATGGCAGCGAGTTCGTGACCGAGAGAAGACTCTGGCCGAATTGAAGAAGGCGGCGCGAGCTGGTGCATTTGGCAGTGTCATCGGCAAAGCGTCTGAACTGCGTACCCAAGTGGCTGTCGCCGAAGCGCACCTCAAGGCGATGCAGTCCCAGCTCACCACCTTTCGCGTTCTACCCCAATACAGGGAGTTTGAGGCTGAAGCAGACGAACTGACCCTTCGCATCAACGCTCTTTGTAATGCCAATGTCCTCGACGCTGGAACCGTTCGTGACTTGGATAACGCCCTGCGGTCAGAAGCACCGCCGCCGATGGATGAGTTGGAACGCATATATGCCGAGGTGGGCATCTCCCTGCCCGCTCTCGCGATCAGACGCTACGAGGAAGTGCGGTCCTTTCATGAATCAGTGATCCGCAACCGCCGGGACTACCTTGCCGGAGAACTCGACGCCGCCAAGCAACGCATCGCCACTCGGGAACATGAGAGGCAACGCCTCGACGATCGCCGCTCCGAGGTGATGAACCTCCTGAAGAGCCACGGTGCTCTCGACCAGTTCTCTAGACTCCAGGCGGAGACTGCCCGCAGAGAGGCTGAAGTGGAATCGCTGCGTCAGCGATTCGCTTCCGCCGAGCAACTTGAGGGGACCACAAACGAGCTTGATATCGAACGTAATCGTCTCACTCTACGCCTACGCCGGGACTTTGCAGAGCGAAAGGACAGCCTTTCGGCAGCCATCCTTGCTTTTGAGAAGACGTCTGAACTCCTCTATGAATCGGCGGGCAGCATGACCGTGGAGGAAACATCGAATGGGCCTGAGTTCCAGTTTCCCATGCAGGGCTCGCGCAGCAAAGGCATCAAGAACATGCAGATATTCTGCTTCGACATGATGCTCATGCGTCTCTGCGCCAAACATCATATCGGCCCCGGTTTTCTCGTCCATGATAGCCATCTCTTTGACGGCGTTGACGGCCGTCAGGTTGTGAGTGCACTCAAGGTTGGAGCCGAGATCGCAGCAGAGCTCGGTTTTCAGTACATCGTAACCATGAACGAAGACGACGCATTCAAGGAGACCACGGAGGGTTTTGATGTTCGTGATCATGTCCTTCCTGTGGTGCTCACGGACGCAACGGAGGATGGTGGAATTTTTGGGTTTCGGTTCTAAAGGGCGGGAAGCTGAGATTGAATAGAGGCTACGGGCCTTCCGACAGCACCTCGATGAGTGCGGCAGAAGCCGATTGTCTTCTTCCGCCGTATGGTTTGCGACGTCTAGGGCGTGGCACGATCGGACCTTCCCGCTACCAGCCGACGGCCAAAATGGCGTCCAGGCTGTAGTGCTTCAACGAGCGACGAACGCTACGCCCCCCCCTCTTGACGAACTTGTAAGTGTTCCTTACAGGTTGCGTCTCTGCTCAGCTCACCACCGTCATAAATGCTTTGTAGATGAAGGGTTATGTTTTGCGGCGTGGTCTGAAAGAGTTCGGCCATGGCCGCTTGCGTCAGCCAAACGGTTTGGCCCTCCAAACGCACCTGAAGCCTGGTCGCCCCGTCATGGTAGATCAACATTTGGCCGCCGGGAGGCAGCGGGGCGGGCGTTGACGGGCTAGCCTCTTGAGCAGAGAGGCCGTCAGTTCATGGGGTTTCTGGTGGCGCCCTATGTCTTCGCGAGCGTGCCAAGGCCTCAAGAAGTCTTTGCCCGTCGGCTCTTGCGGCGAGGGTAATCGGATGCTCTATCCGATTACCCGGCCGACGCTAAACGGCGATCGCCAAAGGCCTTGAGTGCGGCCCGCTGGCCGGCATTTTGGTCCGCCATTTCCTGGATCTCACCGATTGTAGCATGCTCGCCGCGGTGGTATCTTGGCCGGCGGTGTTCCGGGCTCTTATCCGACATTTCCTAATTTATAGTGAGCGAGCCCGGGCAAACCACAGACAGGATGCTCCGCCACCTGTACCCTCCTCCGAGCCCCCGAGGTTTCGATGATATCCCAGCGATTCTCTGTGCTGACACTGACCCTCGCGATCGTCTGCGGATGGCTCCTCGTCGGCATCGCTGGGGTGATCGCCGGTCGATCCTTGATCTCACCGCAGACGATCGACCACGATCGCGAGGTGGCTGATCTGCAACGCCAGGCCGCGGAACTGGCCAAGGAAGTCGAACGCCTGACCGATGACCTGGAGCCCTCGAAGGCCCAGGTCAAGCAGCTCGCCGCGAACGCCGGACGCCAGGCCAGCTGGTCGACGGTCGCCACGTGGGACGTGTCGGCGTCCGATGTGGAGAACACGGCGGCCTTCCCGATCACGGCCTCGACCTGGAGGATCCGCTGGAAGGTCGACTCTAAGCAGAAAGCCGGCGGCCGGGTCAGCGTGTGAAAGGAGGGCGCCAGGCCGGAACTGGAGGCCTTTGACGCCGACGGCGAAGGGATGCGACCCATGAAGTATCCGCCGGGAATGTACCGCCTAGTGATCGGGATGCTCGGCGGCCGGCTGGCTGTCGAGGAATACCGCTAGCTGCTGGATTGTTGCTGCAGATGTAGCCAGACAGACGCCCTGGATCGCCGGGAGGCCCGACAGGTGGGGGCGTTTCCCTGCAGGCAGGGTTCTTTACTACTGCTGTTGCAAAGAATTAGAACTGTGGTGTAATTGGGCGGCGGCAAGAAATCGCGCAATGTTCTTGAAAATGGCTTGTCGCGGTATAAAAGAAGGAGGGACATCGGCACTGGTGCCGGGGGACGGTCCTCCGGTTGGGGTGCCAAAGAGGTCACGGAGGATTTATCGTTGGCCCGTTTGATTTTGAGTGACGGCCCCAACTGGGTGCTTGCCGGTGCGTATTTCCTGGCATCGGCGGCCCACGTCTGGAAGCTACTTTCCGGGGGCCAAAACTAACACGGCTTCCAAGAAGACTTGGAAGCCGTGCTAGCCGTAGACGACGCAGCAGCTTGTCTGGGCGAATGCGTCGGTTCGAGTGGGTGCGGCGGGGTCTTGCAGGACCCCGCCGCTTTCTCTCTCAGGTTATCGTCACTGCGGCAAAAAGCAAGCACTTGGCCGCAGGGACAACCAGTATGGCGAGTTTAGCCTAGGCACACGGGACGAATCAACTCCGATACGGCGGCTTGTGTACCAGATCGAGGGGGGCGGCCCGTCCATGCCTGCAGCTAGCTTGCTTTCACGCCTGCAGTTCGGGCGGAAAGCGGCGGCAGCCGGTGACCAGGCGTCTTGAAGCTTGAAGCGCCAGCGAGGGCGTTGTGGAAGTCACCTTCGCTTCTCTGGCCTTCGCCAGCGATTCTCTTCTGCCTTCGCTTGCGCTTCAGGCTTCACACAGGGCGCTGTGCGTTCCAGGCATCAGGGGCTGGCGCAAAAAAAGGGACCTGGGGTTGACTGCCCCAGGTCCCTTTTCATGTCGCTTGAGTGCCGAAGAGAGGACTCGAACCTCCACGACCTTACGGTCACAACGTCCTGAGCGTTGCGCGTCTGCCAATTCCGCCACTTCGGCGCGGCTTGGAACCTCTCGTACACTAGAGGGGTGTCCAGCACCTACGCGCCAACCACGACCCTCCCCCGATCGCGTGGATCGGCGAGTTCCATACTACACTTTTAGAATACGGCGGCTCGGATTGCAAGCCCCCGTGGCCCCGGCGGACGGCCATTTCTTGCCATCCGGCCGGCCGCCGCGGCCGGCCGCACATTCCGCAGCGGCGCGCAGGCCCCAAAACACAACCGCCCCGAGGCACTCGGCCCCAGGGCGGTTGGTTGTAGGTCAGGTCAGGCCCGGTCTGGGAGTTCCCGCAGACCGGCAGATCCGATCAGAACCCGCGGTCGCTCATCCATTTCTGGATTTGCTCGCCGCCTTTGCGCGTGATCATGAACATGTAGGCCGCCACGTCGGTATCCACCGCCAGGTTGCGGACCTGGCCGTCGCAGAACAGATGGTTGACGATGCCCGGGTGACGGCTGCTGGGACCGTACTTGATCTCCCGCTCCGTGTCGTACTTGTTGGTCAACTGAGTGTAGTCGTAGTTGAGATAGGTCTTGACGGTCTCGGGGATCTCGCTTTCGCCGTCGAACTTGCCGTCCCAGCCCTGAGGGGCATAGTGATTGTAGGTCGTGTTGTTCACGATCTTCACGCCGCACCTGGCGGGGTCCTCTTCCGAGGGCAGGCCGACCAGGGTGGCTTCGGTGCCGAAGATCCAGCGCGCGTACTTTTCCTCGCGGGTTTCGGCGATCATGATCGTGGTCGCCTGGCTGTCGACGATGTCGTTGGGCCGGATGCCGTCCTCGGCGGGGAACAAGACGCCGTCGGGATGATCGCCCTTGTCGCCGTACGGCGGCGTGAGCGAAGACTTGACCGCCGAAGAACCGGTCTGATTGCCGGCCAGGATCCTGAAGGGCAAGCTTTCGCGAACCGTGGCGCCCATGCCCTTGTAGTTCGTCAAGGCGCCGTTGTAGATCTCCTTCTCCTCGGTCTTGAAGCCCTTGGCCATCGGCCCTTCATATTGCTGGCTGCCGGAACGGCTGGGGCAGAGCAGCTCCTTGAGCACGGTTTCGCGAGCCATCTTGTGCTTCTCGACCGTCTTGCTGGGCTCGACCCAGGGCAAGCCGTTCTTGATCGTCAACAGTTGGGCCGTGTCCTCGCGGCCGAGATACGGCAACAGCAGGGCGATCCAGCTCCAGCTTTCGTACTTCGTGTTGCCGGCGGCCGCGGCACCGCCGCCCGCCGTAGAGGAACCGCGCGCGTACTTGCAGGAGGGCGGATAACGCCGATACGACTCCTGGAAGGACTGCATGGCAAAGTAAAACTGCCGCATGTTGCTCACGCAGGCGGCCTTCTTGGCTGTTTCCTGAACGGCCGCAATGGCCGGAAACAGCAAGGCAATCAGGATCCCGATGATGGCAATCACCACCAGCAGTTCGACCAGGGTAAAACCTGGCCTTCGCGATGTTGTAACCATGAGACGGACTCCTTGAACAAGAAGAAATAATAAAGAATGAAACCCAACCCAGGCGGCAAGCCGCCCGTGTTTACATCGCCCCGGATACACGACAACCATGAGCGCAAACCCTGAAAGGGTCTGCGCCTCGGGCAAGCCGCCGTGTAAGGCCCGACCGCCAGCGGCCACTTTCGCCGGCCTGCGCAGCTTTGACAGCAGCTCTCTCGAAATCCCACCAGCCGGCCCAGCCGCTGCTGGACCGCAATGGAGGAGAGGAACGAGCGGGCTTCAGAAAGGATGGCCCGCACCCTTGACAAGCGACCCCCCCCTCACGCCTTTGATTCTACCGCCGTGCGGCCTCCCCTGTCAAACAGGTCCCTAATCTTCGGCCGGCCGGCGCGCTATTTTCGCAAGTACCCTAGTAGTAATGGGTTGTGCGCATGAGAGACTATTGCGGCGACCGTTCGAACCAGACCTGACTGGTGGCGGTCACTTCCTCGCCCCCCTCGAATGGAAATTCGCGGACGCTCAAGGCGCTGCCCTCCACGCTCTGGATTTCGAACGCGGTCCGCGCGCTACGCACATAAGCGCCGGGCGTGGTGAGGCTGGCCGGCAGGGCCTGGGCGAGTACGGCACGCTGGCCCTCCGAGCGCAGCACGTTCTGCGAGGCCCTGGCCAGAGGGGCGCGCAGGCGTTGGTCGCCGCAGGTCAGCTCCGTGCCTTCCAGCAACAGGGCGCGCAGCAGACGGCCCTGCGCGTCGAGCGTGGCAAAGCCGAACCGGCCCTGCAGGCGCACGGGGCCGAAGCTGTGCGGCTGGTCGTCGAGGGCGGAGATCACGTAGTCGGTGCAGCCGTCGCGCTGGACGGCCACGGCCAGGACCTGGTCGCTGGCTGGGCTGGCGGTCAGCAGCCGCATCGCGCCGAGCGACGGCGTTTCGCCTTGGTAGGGGCAGAGCACGGCGGCGTACTGGCTGGCCAACGGCGCGGCGCCGCGGCGTTCGGCCAGGAGCTGCGTGATGGGCGGGGCGTGGAGCTGATCGCCGCGATAGCTGCGCCAGCCGGGGGCGTCGGCCACCAGCAGCCGATCGACAGGCGTCAACAGCGACATGCGGAACCGCACGCCGGCGTGTTCCCAGGTGGCGTTCCACGTGGCCGGCAGCTTGTCGGCGGCGCGAAGGTTGCTCAACCACTGGACTTCTTCCTGGGCCGGGGCCAGCGTGACGTTCTCCAACCCGAGGAGCTTGCCATTGCAGTTCATGCCGTACTGATGCTGCTTGCCCCCCTGCACGCGGAAGAAGTCGACCACGTAGTTGCCCCCGTCGGGCAGGCGGACCAGGGCGCAGGTGCGGCGATACTCGGGGCAATCGCGATAGGCGTCGGCCGAGGCCTGGATGACCTCCACGCCCGGCGTGACGGCGAACAACTCCAACTGCGACTTGCGCGCCTTGACGTCCTGGCTCTTGCCGTCGACGGTCACCAGGTTGTGCGCCAGCGTGCTCTTGGTCCAGGCGTTGCGCGGATCGTCCCAGATGTAGCCCCGGTCGGAGGCCAATTCCTGGTTGAAGGCGTGGTAGATGATTCCCAGCGTGTCGTAGTGGCGATGGCCGTGGGCCGCATAGCCGTTGAAGTAGAAGGCGGTCTGGCTGGAGTCATTGCCGCTGCGCAGGACGCCCACCTGCCAGCCCGGAAAGTACTCGCTCCGCAGCGGCAGCCCGGCATCCGAGCCGGCCGGCTCGGCTTCGGCGCGCAGGTCGGGATCGCGGTTCCACAGGGCGTAGGTGCTTCCCTTTTTGGCCAGCGGGGCGCGCTGCACGGTCTCCAAGAGGCGCGCGTAGCGCGAGCCGTAGTGATCGGCCAGGATTTCGACAAATTCCGTGCCGATTCCCGAACCGGCTTGCGTGTCGCCGATCACGGGGTACTTGCGGTCGGGACACAGCATGCGGACCATGCTTTCCAGGGCGAGCCGGTAGCGCGTGAGTTGTTGGTAGGGATCGAAGTCCTCCAGGCGCGGTCCGGCGGCCGGGACGTAGCCGGCCGGATCGCTGTAGCCGCAGAGCAGATCGGGGATCTCGCCCATGAGGCCCAGGTGCATGCTGGAATAGGCCGGTGATTCCTTGCAGAAGCCGTCGAAATGGAAGCACTCGTCCAGCAGGCTTTGCAGGCCTTCCAGGGCGCGGTGGACGCGTTCCGGCTGCCTGAACAGCAGGCCGACGGCGCCGCTGAGGGCCCGTCCCGGGCCGCACTTGTTGTTGATCGCCTTGTAGTGTTCCATGTCGGCGCAGCCGGCCAGGATCAGATCCTCGGTGATCAGGCGTTTCATTTGCGGCGAGTAGACGGGGAGTCCGTCGGGATAGCAGGCCTCGTGGGTCAAGTCGTAGGCGACCACGATGTGCAGCAGGGCCCCGCCCTCGCCGCCGGCGCCGGTCGTGAACCGGCCCGCTCCCCAGAAGCCGGCATCCAAGCCGCCGGAACCGTCCTTGCCGCGTTCGCGCATGGACTTGGCCGGGTGGCAGATCACGCCGCGGGGGAACTTGCCGGCAGT
>CALARR010000316.1 GCA_937889015.1 uncultured Planctomycetales bacterium
ACGCTCAGCAACGCTGCCCCCGCCCCATCCCAATCGCCCGGCGAATCCGCTCCCCACTCGCCACAGGCCATCGGCCTGCGCGTGGCCTCATGGTCGTTGAGCAACCAGATGCAAAGCCTGAGCTATCAGAATGTGTGCACCGCCTACGGCATTCTGAAAATGGCGGCGGCCACGGGCGACGAGCGGCTCCGAGCCGGGATCGAGGAAGCCTTCCGCCCGTACCTCCTGGAGGGTGCAAACCCGAACCGCGACAACGCAGTGCGGAATCCTGCCCATCGCTGGTTCGGCTTCATTCCCTTGGAACTGTACAAGCAAACGCAAAACGCCCGCTATCTCCAGCGCGGCCTCGAACTGGCGGAACTGCAGTACGAGGGCGCAGACGCTGATGGCATGCCTGTGTACACCTGGCGCTGGTACGTGGATGACATCTACGGGGCGACGACGATGCAGTCGTTGGCCTACGCCTGCACGCATGATCCCAAATACCTCGAACGCGCCGTCAAACAGGTGCTTGTTTACGCGGAGAAGTTTCAGGAGGCCAACGGTCTGTTTTGTCATGGCCCGGAATCGATGTTCTTCTGGGGCCGCGGCGGCGGTTGGTGCGCTGCGGCTTTCGCGGAAGTGCTCAACGTACTGCCCGCCGCTCATCCGCAGCGCGAAAAAGTCCTCAGCGCTTACCGGCGGATGATGGAATCGCTGATGAAGTATCAGAGCCCGGAAGGTGCTTGGCGCCAGCTTGTGGACGTTCCCTCAAGCTGGCCTGAGAGTTCCTGCACGGGCATGTTTCTGTTCGCGCTCTCCGAGGGGGTCAATCATGGCTGGCTGCCGAAGGACAAATATGCCCCGGCCGTCGAAAAAGCCTGGCCCGCCTTGGCCGGGCACGTGGATGAAATGGGCCGCCTTCGAGAAGTCTGCGTGGGCACCGGGCGCGGAACCAATGTCGAGCATTACCTCAACCGGCCGCGTCAGACGGGCGACCCCCACGGCCAAGCCGCCCTGCTCTGGGCCGCCGCGTCGTTGTCACGGGCTGCCGGCCCGTCTCCATCTTCACCGTCCCAGGGGTCGTCAGGCAGGAAGGAAGGCGCGGGGCCGGTTGTGGTGCGCGACGCGAGCGGCAAGGAGGTCACCTCGCAGATGGTCGGCAGCGATGCTGTGGCCGCTGATTCCACATCCCGGAATCAACCCGACCTGTTGGGCATCGTGACCCGCTTCGCCGATGTGATGATCGACCGCAGCCGGATGAACCTGCCGAACGCGCAAATGCCACTGTTCCCGATCGTGCTTACGCGTGACACCTGCAAGATCCCTGCCGCCGGAGCGCGCAGCCTCGTCACCGCCCGCGTGCAGCCTGAGTTTCGGAACATCGCCAATCCGCAGCACGACCAGAACATCTACCAGATCCTCTACGCGCTAACGCCGCTCACCGGCGACCCCCGTTACGCCGCTGAAGCCGACCGGGTGCTGGGCTATTTCCTGAAGAACTGTCAGGAGCCGCGCCACGGATTCTATTGCTGGGGCGAACACCTTGGCTGGGACCTGTTCACCAACGGGCCAGGCGGCTTTCCCGCGGACCAGCCCAGCGCGGCGATTCACGAATTCTACCGGCCGTGGGTTCTCTGGGAAAAATCGTTCGACCTCGCGCCGGACAATTGCCTGCGCTTCGCGCGCGCGCTGTGGCGAAACCAGATCAACCACCGCGAACCGCTCTCCTTTTCGCGCCACGCCGTCATCACCCGCGACAATTCCAGCGGCCGCGGCCATGAGTTTCCGAGGCATGGAGGCATGTATATGGCCACCTGGGCGGCTGCCTATCGCCGGACGAAGGACTCCGAAATGCTTCAGGCCGTCGAGGCGCTCGTCGGTTTCTACGAATCGCGGCGTCATCCCCAGACTGGGATCATCCCGCATTACACAGGAGTCGAATACGACCGCACCGGAAAGGGCGTGCAGAACGTCTACACACCCAGCAACGTGGCCCTCGCCGTGGAACTCCATGACGCGGCTGCTGCTATGCCCGATCCGCTCAAGACGCGCATGCTCGCGCTGGCCCGGAGCGTTGATGATTCGATCCTGGCGATCAAACACGATCCGGGGCCGGGCGGAAAGGGGTTCGTTATGTTCTGCCGGCCGGAGAACCTCGAGCCTGCCGAATATTGGAGCAAGGCCGAGGACCTGGCCAAGGGTCTGCCGCCCCGCCGCATCCCGTATTCCGGCGGCTGGCGCTCCGGTTACATCATCCAGTATCCGCACACTTGGATCATGCCGGCGCTGACCGCCCGGCATCGGCAAACCGGCGATGCCCGCATGCGGAAACTGATCCTTGCCTGCGCCGACCACTACGTGGCGTCCGAGCCGGACTTCCAGCCGGATCCGCGCAGCGGCGTCGCCGATATCGAGGCGGGCATGATCGGCAATGTCATCTTGGCGCTCAACGCCGCGTTCAAGATCAACGGTGATCCGAAGTATCTGGCGCGCGCCGAATGGTTCTGCGCCTGGGCGGTGCGCCACTTCTGGCCTGACGCCAGCCCGCTGCCCCGTGCTTCGGTGCGGGAGAACATCTACTCGGCCCCGTCGCGAAGCGACACCCTCGTGCTCGGCCTGCTCCAGACCTGGGCGCTGCGCCATGGACGGGAGAAGGACATTGTCCTCATCGCCACCGATCGCAGCTGAACCCGGAAACGATGACCCCGATCTTGACTACCAGCACAGCACTCATGAAACCCACCTTCTCCCTCCTCTGCACCCTGCTGCTCGGGCCGCTGGCCGCGCTGGCCGGGCGCCTGGAGTTGGCGAACGCTCAGGCTGAAGTCGTCAAACGCCATCCCGATGGCAAAGGCGCGGTTGCCATCGCGGGCGAACTGAAGCAATGGCACAAGGTCACGCTCACACTCGACGGACCGTTTGCGCACGAGCGCGACACGCAGCCCAACGCGTTTACCGACCTCGCGTTCAACGTCCAGTTCACCCACGAGTCGGGCACGCCGAGTTACAGAGTGCCGGGTTACTTCGCGGCGGATGGCAACGCGCGCGGGAGTTCCGCCGAGTCGGGCACGAAATGGCGCGCGCATCTCGCGCCGGACAAAGCCGGCACGTGGCAGTATTCCGTCTCGTTCACCAGCGGCAAAAACGCGGCGCTCGAAGGCGGCGGAAAGCCGGTCGCACCATTCGAGGGCGTCAGTGGCAGCTTCACGATCACGGAGACAGACAAGAAAGGCCGCGACTGCCGCGCCCACGGCCGCCTGCAATATGCCGGCAAACACCACCTCCAGTTCGCCGGGTCGAAGCAGTATTTCCTGAAAGCGGGTCCCGACGCGCCCGAGACACTGCTGGCCTATGCCGACTTCGACAACACCAGCGCGGGCAAGCCTGACAAGTCTCCGCTCAAGACCTGGGCGCCGCACGTGGGGGATTGGAAGCCGGGCGACCCGACGTGGCGCGATGGCAAAGGCAAGGGGCTGATCGGGGCCCTGAACTACCTCGCGGGCAAGGGCGTCAACGCCTTCTCCTTCCTCACCTACAACGCCGCGGGCGACGGCGACAACGTCTGGCCCTTCGTCGAGCGCGGCGCGAAGCTGCACTACGACTGCTCGAAGCTCGACCAGTGGGGCGTGGTGTTCGACCACGCCACGACGCTCGGCCTGTACCTGCATTTCAAGCTTCAGGAGAACGAGATGGACGACGACCGTCTTGGCGCGAACCGCAAGAACGGCCGCGTGCCCGAATCCCTCGACGGCGGCAAGCTCGGCATCGAGCGCAAGCTGTATTGCCGCGAGATCATCGCCCGTTTCGGCCATGCACTGGCGCTCAACTGGAACATCGGCGAGGAAAACACGCAGAGCAGCGACGAGATCCGCGACATGGTGAAGTTTCTCCACGACACCGATCCCTACCGGCATCACATCGTCCTGCACACCTTCCCGCCGCAGCAGGAGCAGGTGTATGAGCCGTTGCTGGGAGACAAGTCCCTGCTCACCGGCGTGTCCTTGCAGAACCCCTGGAACAAGGTCCACCAGCGCACGCTGCAATGGCGGCACGCATCGTCCGCCGCCGGTCGCCCATGGGTCGTCGCGAACGACGAGCAAAACCCCGCCAGCCTCGGCGTTCCCCCCGACCCCGGCTACAAAGGCCACGACGGCATCGCCGTGGAGAAACAGCTCAAAGGTCCCAAAGCCGAGGGCAACTTCAGCTCAAGACCTTACACGCTGCACGACATTCGCAAACTCACCCTCTGGGGTAACCTCATGGCCGGGGGCGCGGGCGTGGAATACTACTTCGGCTATGCGCTTCCGGAGAACGACCTCGTCGCCCAGGATTTCCGCAGCCGTGACAAGAGCTGGGACTACTGCCGCATCGCCCTCGACTTCTTCCGTCAAAACAACATCCCCTTCCACGAGATGACCAATGCCAATGCCCTCATCGGCAACGAGAAGAACGACAACTCCAAGTTCTGCTTCGCCAAACCCGGCGAGCTGTACCTCGTGTATCTGCCCAACGGCGGCACCACCGACCTCGAACTCTCCGCAGCAAAGGGCACCTTCACCGTGAAATGGTTCAACCCCCGCACCGGCGGCGGACTCCTGAACGGCTCCGTGAACTCCCTGCAAGGCGGCAACACCGCCGCCCTCGGCCATCCTCCCACCGATGCGGGCGAGGACTGGTTGGCCGTCATCCGCCGGTGATTCCCAGCTTGTATCAAATGAATCCCAAGAGGGATGCGATGAAACACGCCCTTCCACTCCTCACCGCCCTGCTGCTCGTGCCGTTCACCGGCCTGCGCGCCGGGCGGAACTTGCCGGGTGTTCCATCGTATGGAAAACTCCGCGCCGGCCTTTTCCAACCGTTGGAAGACTCGGGCGCGATGGCTCACAAGGCCTGGAACTGACGAAGTGAGTGCAAACGAGGGGAATAACCAGGAACCACCACAGCAAGGAGTCGCCATGGCCGAGACCAGGCACAGAACCGAACCGCAACCCGCAAACGGGTTCCGCAGAATAGTTGCCGGAGGTTCCCTTGTGAAAACAGCCATCCTCAGTTTGTGCTGTGCATTGAATGCCAGCGCGGACAATTCGCTGCCGTCGTGGGCAGTGGTGAAGCCGGGCGTCTTTCAAATGGGCGCGACGCCGGGCACGCAGGTGCTGTCCACGGGCGCGCAGCGCGCCTACGACGGGGCGGATTGGGATGAGTGCCCGATTCATGAAGTTCGGATCAGCCACGCATATGCGCTGGCTTTGTCGCAGGTCACGCAGGAGGAATTCGCGCGGTTCAAGCCCGCTCACAAGGAGTCCGTCATCTCCAGTGGAATGGAGTGGCAGCCGAACGCACCGGCAGTCTGGGTGACATGGAGCGAAGCGATGGAGTATTGTCGCTGGCTTGGCAAAGAGACCGGCGAACCGATCCGCCTGCCGACGGAGGCGGAGTGGGAATTCGCGGCGCGCAACGCAGCGGGCCTTGGCCTGCACGGGATGAGCGACGGTATCTTGGAGTGGTGTCTGGATTGGTGGGCGCCGTATACGCCGGATGCCGCGACCGATCCGCTTGGACCGAAGCAGGGCGAAATCCGGGTTATCCGAGGCCGGGGTGGCGAGCGGACCGAGTATTCGGAAGTCACGATTGACGATAAGATCAAGAAGGTTCGCCGCGTGGTCAAGCCGAGTCCCAGCGACCGCTCCGGCACCATACCGGAAGATCGCAGGGCCGATATCGGGTTCCGGGTGGTTCGAGCGCCGATGCCCGAAGGGACATTTCGCGCGCCACTTCCCGTCGCCGACGTGTTCCGCAACGTTTCGCAGACTCGCGCAACATGGAAGGCGCCGGAGAACCGGAACGCGCCTGTGTTCTTTGGGGGCGTCCCGTTTATCGCGAATCCCGGCGATGCGCTGACGCTGCCGTATTTCAACCGGCACCATGTTCCCAGCATCGTTGTGTGCGACAATGGCGATGTCCTTGTCACCGCGATGACCGCGCCGGCCGACAGCAGCGATCAGATGGGCATCGTGATCACGCGTCTGCGTCGAGGCCAGGAACAGTGGGATCCACCCGCCCGCTTCTTCATCGCGCCGGACCGCGATGTGGACAGCGCGGTCCTCTTCAATGCCGGCAACGGCGAGCTTCATCATTACAACAGCGTCGGCGGAACCGATCACCGGTTTTGCATCATCAAGCGGGTCAGCACCGACAACGGCGCGACGTGGAGCGCGGCGCGCATGGTGCACCGGTATCGGATGGAACCTCCGGCACGCAAGCCTTTCACCGGCGAACCGCGGTTCTGGTCGCACATGCCCATCGTCCGATTGTCGGATGGCACAATCGTCATGCCCAGTGACGCCGGATACTCCGGCATGAACGACGACGGCACGGTGTTGTGGCGGAGCCGTGACTTGGGCGAATCGTGGTCGGAGATGACCCGCTACGGTTGGAACTCCAACGAGTTCAGCAAAGACGGCGGTCGGGCCGGTTGGATCGCGGGCATCCACGCGCCGTTTGCCGTTCTCGCCGACGGG
Organism: uncultured Planctomycetales bacterium; assembly: GCA_937889015.1. Classification (GTDB taxonomy): domain Bacteria; phylum Planctomycetota; class Planctomycetia; order Pirellulales; family Thermoguttaceae; genus CALARR01. The sequence continues at coordinate 6,501 of CALARR010000316.1, forward strand.
CGGTATCTGGCCTTCGGGCGCGGCTGCAATATCGGAGACCAAATGCCGATGAGCTTGTCCTCCGATGAAGGGAAAACGTGGACGTACCAAGCCAGTCCGTTCCCGCTGATCCTCTCCGGCCAACGCCCGGCCCTGTTGCGGCTCCGCGAGGGTCCCATCCTTTTCGCCTCCTACACGGACTCCAAGATCCGTAAGCCACGGCAGGGAATGGATTTCGTTGATGAATCGGGCGCGGTTCGCAGAGGCCTCGGTTTGTTCGCCGCGCTCTCCTTCGACGAGGGAAAAAGCTGGCAACACCACAAACTCATACCCGCTGACGCCACAAAACCTTGGGAGTCGGACCGAACCGGCTATCTGTTTTGTGTCCAGACGCCCGACGGGATGATTCACATGGTCAGCAGCAAGAAGTACTACCAATTCAATTTGGCTTGGCTGAAACAACCGATGCCAGCACCCATCGCCGCCAAACGAACGAAAGACTGAAAGCGAGCGGATCAACCATGAACGCATCCACAGCACGTCTGCCCCGGACGTGCCCACTGTGATTTGGAAGCATTCAACCCGCTTCAACAGAAAAGGACTACCATAACAACCATGCTCATTACCGCTTGTGTATGGATTCTCCTGTGTGGACGGACGGTCAATGCCGCTGAAGGGCAGCCCAACCCGCCACAGCGGGTAAACATCGTCGTCATCGTTGCCGACGACCTCGGTTACGCGGATGTGAGTTTCAATCCGCAGCATGCGAAGGAGGTCGCCACGCCGCACCTGGACGCCCTCGCCAAGGCCGGCGTGATCTGCCAGCAGGGATACGTCACGGGCAACGTCTGTTCGCCGACGCGCGCCGGCTTGATGACCGGGCGTTACCAGCAGCGGCTCGGACTGTACACCGCCGGCGAGGCCGGCAGCGGATTGCCGATGAGCGAAACGATTTTCCCGCAATACCTCAAACCCGCCGGCTATGCCACGGCACAGTTCGGCAAATGGCATCTGGGGCCGACGCTGGAGTGGAGCCCGGCGATGCGCGGTTTCGATGAGGTGTTCGGCTTCCTCGGACGCGGCGCGCACGACTATTTCAAGCTGGACGACCCGTCCGACCCGATCTACCGGGGCACAAGCGCGGTGAACGAGACCGGCTACCTCACCGACCGGCTCGGCGAAGAGACCGCCTCGTTCATCACGCGCCACAAGGCGCGTCCGTTCTTCGTCTATCTCGCGTTCAACGCCGTTCACGCGCCGTTGCAGGCGCCCGCCGACGAGATCGCCAAGTTCAGCACCGGCAACTCCGACCGCAACACGCGTCTGGCGATGGGCAAACGCATGGACGACGCTGTCGGCAAGGTGGTTGGCGCGATCCAACAGGCCGGTGTCTGGAACAACACACTGCTCTTTTTCATCAGCGACAATGGCGGCCCGCTGAAACAGTCGGCCAATAACGCCCCATTGCGCGGCGGCAAACATGAGGATTACGAGGGCGGCATTCGCGTGCCGTTCATTGTGTGCTGGCCCGCGGGACTGAAGCCGGGCGAATGCCGGTGGCCAATCACAGCGCTCGATATCCTGCCGACCGCGCTCGCCGCAGCGGGGATTGGTGCGCCGTCGACTGCAAAGCCGTTTGACGGACAGAACATCCTGCCGATGTTGCGGGGCGATGCGTCGCCGCCGTCGCGCAACTTGTTCTGGTGCTCTGGCAGCCAAGCCGGTTGGTGGGCCGTGCGGTCCGGTGATTGGAAACTTGTCAGCCAACGGGGACACATCGAGTTGTTCGACGTGGGCAAAGACGCCGGCGAACAGAACAACCTCGCCAAGCAGAAGCCGGAAATCGTCGCCGACCTCACCCGCTTGCACGATGCCTGGCTTGCCGAGATGCCCAACCCGGTCAAGGCCGGGGCGAAACGCTGGGGAATGCCGACACCCGAAAGCAGCATCGCGAAGAAACCCAAACGTGAACGAAGGCGCGATAGATGACCGGCGCCTCGGCAATGCCCCGAACTGTCGAAGTTTACAGGACTCTGAGACCGTCATGAAACACAGTCTCCCCCTCCTCGCCGCCCTGCTGCTCGCCCCGCTGGCCGCGCTGCATGCAGCGGACACCCGCTACGAGCCTGATTGGGCGGGCATCGCTCCGAAGCGGGTGATCAAGCACACGTCCCCTGACGGCGAGGCGCTGGTGAAGGCCGTGGCGTCGTTGCAACCGGGCGATCAGCTCGTCATTGCGGCGGGGACCTACAGCGTGCACAGGATGTGGGACATCGGAGTCAGTGGCACGGCGGAGGCTCCGACGTGGATTGTGGCCGAGGAGGGTGCGAAGGTGGTCTTCACGCGGCCGGATGCGAAGCAGAACGTGCTCAACATCGGCCAGAGTGGCCCAGTGCATCATCTTTGCCTGCGCGGTGTGGAGATCACGGGCGGCAGTCACGGCCTGCGGCTGGGGCATTGCAGCGAGGTGTGGATTGATCAATGCCACATCCATCACACCGGCGCGGTTTGCCTCAGTGCGAACAGCGCGAACACGCGCCGCCTTTTCCTCACGCGCAATCACAACCACCACGGCGGTGGTCATGGCGAGGGCATGTATCTCGGCGCGAACTACGGCGAGTTCATCATGAGCGAGAGCGTGATCGCGCTGAACCACATCCACGATTGCAAAGGCGAGCAAGGCGACGGCATCGAGGTCAAACAGGGCTCGTGGGGCAATCTGGTCGCCGAAAACGACATCCACGACACGCAGTATCCCTGCATCACCGTGTATGGCACCGCCGGGAAGCCCGTAAACATCATCGAGCGCAATCTCTGCCGCCGCAGCGCCGATCACACCATGCAGGTGCAGGGCGAGGCCATTGTGCGCAACAACGTGCTGATCAGCGGCCGCGGTTCCGGATTCACCAGCACCGATCACCAGGGCAAGACGCTGAACCTGCAAGTGATCCACAATACCATTATCAACACCGGCCACGCCTTCCGCGGCGGCTCGTGGAATGCACGCGAAGGCATGATCCTCGCCAACAACGTCCTCTACTCCCGCGACAAGAATGCGATCGACTTCCCCAACGGCAGCGAAGGCGTGACCATCACCGGCAACAGCATTGTCAGTAATGGACCGAAACAAGGCATCGCACCCGGACGCGGCCTCGAGGACTTCGTGAGTCTGAGCTGGGACGGCGAGAAACACGACGCCACACCCGCCGTGGAGGCCCCTTTCGACCATGCGGATGGGAAATACCTGCTCGAAACCGACTTCACCGGAGCCAGACGCACCAAGGCGTTGAGCGGTGCTCTTGCGCGGTGAACCCGCACCCATTGCCTTTGCCGAAGTTCCCGCACCACCAGGATCCACATGAACCTTCCGGTCGCATTCCTTATCGCCGCACTCGTTTGCGATTCCGCCTTCGGCGCCGACGCGCGCACGCCCAACGTCCTCATTTTCTATCTCGATGACATGGGCTACGGCGATCCCGCCTGCTACGGTGGCAAGCTCGCGCCGACCCCGCACATCGATTCGCTCGCCACCAACGGCGTGCGATTCACGGACGGCTACGTCGCCGCCTGCGTCTGCGCGCCGAGCCGCGTCGGTTTGATGACCGGGCGTTACCAGGCGCGCACCGGCCATGATGCGAATGGAGGCGACCTCGCGCCCGGCGAAATCACGATCGCGCAGCGGATGAAGGCCGCCGGTTACGCCACCGGCATCGTCGGCAAATGGCACCTCGGCTCCGGGCCGCAGTCTCTGCCCGTGGCGCGCGGGTTCGACTTCTCCATCGGCAGCGTGGGCAATCTCGGCAACGAAGGCGTGAAGACCGGCTTCTACCGCGGCGCGGAGCTGATGCCCGAACTCGCTGGCGCGCCGATCACCTCGCCCGTCTATGCGCGCGAGGCGTGCGGCTTCATCGAGCGCAGCCACGACCGGCCCTGGTTCCTCTACCTGGCGTTCAACGCCGTACACAATCCGAACGTCGCGAGCGAATCGGTGCTCGCGCGTCTTCCTCAACTCAAACGTCGCGAACGCGACTATGCCGCCAGCATCGCCGAGGCCGATGACGCGATCGGAACGGTCCTCGGAAAGGTCCGCGCGCTCAGCCTCGAGGACAACACGCTTATCTTCTGCATCAGCGACAACGGCGATTCCTCCCCCTTCGCCAACCGCGAAGGCCTGCGCGGGCACAAGTGGCTGGTCTGGGAGGGCGGCATCCGCGTGCCGTGGCTCGTGCAGTGGAAAAGCCGCATCCCCGCCGGCCGCGTCCTCGGCACGCCGGTCATCCAGCTCGATGTGCTGCCCACAGCACTCGCCGCCGCCGGCGTGGAGCCAAGACCCGAGTGGGGCCTCGACGGCGCAAACCTGCTCCCGCTGCTCG
>CALARR010000317.1 GCA_937889015.1 uncultured Planctomycetales bacterium
AGGTCTCGGTAGGCGCCTACCGGCACGTGCAGCGTGGCGGCCCCGACACGATCGCGGAGGCCGATCTTGTGTTTGGCGATTCGCCCGACTTTCGCAAGGTCCTGGCCACCGTGAAGGTGAGACACACGGACGAGCCCGGCGCGACGACGTTCGCGAGTTTCGCCCCCATCAAGACACGGTACGTGCGTTGGCAGGTCACGTCGGTCTTGGCGCAGCGGTCGAAGAACGTGGGCGGCCAGAGCATTGAGTGGTTCGGCGCCGGCGTGCCCGAAGCCTTGCCGCACGGCATCCGCCTGGCCGCCAGGGTCCTTCCGATCATGGAGCAAGCGGCGGGCGGCGCGACGCAACTGCTCAAGATTACGCTCACTTCTCCCTATGCCGAGTCGCTGGCGTCGACAGTCCGCGTCAGCGGCCAAGCGCCGCGCGCGGTGCCGGTGGAAATGGGCTCCCAGACGCTCCAATACATGGTTCCGGCGCGTGACGTCGAGGCTCCACTGGAGATCGCCGTCGATGTGCAGGGCAAGACCGTGGCGTCGCACAGCATCATAATTCCAGCGGCTCGAAGGCTGACGGTCTACGTGCTCCCGCACTCGCACACCGACATCGGCTATACGGCGATTCAGACCGACATCGAGGAGAAGCAGGTCAACAATCTGCTGCAAGGCCTGGCGGACGCGCGGCGTACGGCCGATTATCCCGAGGGGGCCCGCTTCGTGTGGAACGTCGAGGTGGCCTGGGCGGCGGACCTCTTCCTGAAACGACTTCCGGCAAAGCATCGCGAGGACTTCCTGGAAGCCGTCCGAAAAGGCCAGATCGCCCTGCATGGGATGTACCTGAACGAGCTCACGGGGCTCTGCCGGCCCGAGGAACTGATCCGGCTATTCCGGTATGCCACGCTCCTGGGGCAGCGGACGGGCGTGCCGATCGACTCGGCCATGATGAGCGACGTGCCGGGGTACACGTGGGGCACGGTCACGGCCATGAACCAGGCGGGCATCCGCTATTTTCCGCCGCCCCCAACACGACGGCGCGGATCGGCAGCATCCGCGTCGAGTGGGAGAACAAGCCGTTCTGGTGGATTGGCCCAGATGGAAAGAGCCGCGTGCTGGTGTGGCTTCCGTTCTGCGGATACGCGTTGTCGATGCACTATCGCGCGATGTCGCTGCAACTGGTCGAGGCGTTGTGCGAAGACCTTCAGGATCGCGGATATCCGTACGACATCGCCTACGTGCGTTGGGCTGGGCATGGCGACAACGCCGTGCCTGAACCGGAGATTTGCGATTTCGTCAGGGCATGGAACGCGACCCATGTTTCACCACGGCTGGTGATTTCGTCCACCAGCGAGGCCTTCCGCGCCTTGGAAGAACGCTACGGCGACCGCCTGCCGCAGGTCCGCGGCGACTGGACACCCTACTGGGAAGACGGGGCCGGCTCTTCGGCGGCCGAGACGGCCATGAATCGCGCCAGCTCCGAGCGGCTTGCGCAGGCCGAAACCCTCTGGGCAATGATCGCTCCGCGCCGTTACCCGGCGGCGAAGTTCGAAGAGGCGTGGAACAACGTGCTGCTTTACTCGGAGCACACGTGGGGTGCGAGTTGCAGCGTCTCGGAGCCGGCCAGTGCTTTCACGATGGACCAGTGGTCCATCAAGCAGTCGTACGCGACGACGGCCAACCTCCAGTCGCGGCAACTGGTAAGCGAGGCCGTCCAGAGCGGCGCGGGCTTTGTCCCCCTGGAACCAGGTGACACGACTGATGCGACCGAACGACCTTGCTTTGTCGACATCTACAACACGACGTCCTGGGCGCGAACGTCCGTGGCCATCATCCCGAAAGAACTATCCGGGAAGGGGCATTTCGTGACCGACGATCGGGGACAGCCCGTGTGCGCACAGCGTCTGGCCAATCGCGAGTTGGCGGTGTTGGTTCGCGACCTGCCGCCGCTGACCGGCCGCCGATATACGGTGGCGCGACAAGGGACCGCAGTCGAGGGCGGAAAAGCCAGGGCCGCCGGGACAACATTGGCCAACGACAAGCTCCGTGTCGTGCTGGATGAGAAGACGGGGGGCATTGTCGACCTGCGGGCCGAGGGAATCGAGGGCAACCTGGCCGACACGACCGGCGGCCAGGCGATCAACGACTATCTGTACCTGATCGGCGATGACCTGACCTCGATTCAACATAGTGGACCGGCGAAGATCACGGTCCGTGATCGCGGGCCGTTGGTGGCGTCGCTGCGGGTCGAGTCGGACGCCCCGGGCTGCCACAAGCTGCTGCGCGAGGTTCGCGTGACCGCCGACGGCGATTATGTGGAACTGCTCAACACGGTCGATAAGCGGCGATTGGAGGCGAGCGACTATCGCGAGAAGGCAGGGAAGGAGAGTCTCAACTTTGCGTTTCCCTTCAATGTGGCTGGCGGCACGGTGCGGCTCGATATCCCGCTGGGAGTGATGCGCCCGGAGGAATACCAGGTGCCAAGTGCCTGCAAGAACTGGCTGACCGTGGGACGCTGGGCCGACGTATCGAACGCGGAGTACGGCGTGACCTGGGTTACGCTTGATGCGCCGCTAGTGCAGGTGGGGGGCATCACCGCAACGCTTCTCAATTCGCCCACCGATCCCGACGCATGGCGGAAGAGGATCGAGCCCACCCAAGCCCTCTACACTTGGGCCATGAACAATCACTGGTACACCAACTATCGCGCCTACCAGGAGGGGCCGGTGGTCTTCCGGTTTGTGCTCCGGCCGCACCGTGGGCGAACCAGCGACGCCGAAGCGTCGCGCGTGGCGACGGGGTTCAGCCAGCCGCTGGTGGCAGTGCCAGGCCGGGGGCCTGCGCCGCGCGGGACGTCGCTGCTGCGAGTCGAACCGGCGGAAGTGCTTGTCGCCGGCCTGAAGCCCAGCGACGACGGACGGGCGATCATCATCCGGTTGCTGGGCGCCACGGGGCAGAACTCGTCGGCACGCCTCACGTGGTCGCGCGCACCGCGGGAACTTCGGCTCAGCGACACGAGCGAGCGGCACGGCAAGGCGATTGTTGGCGATGTGCCGGTGCCGGCGTGGGGGCTGGTGACGGTCCGGGCGGAGCTGGCGGAGTAGACCGTGCGTTCAGAAACAAATCGTACCATAACCAGCGGCCAAGTGTTTGCAGGAGCCAGCGATGCGATTCACCAGGCAAGTCGGATGGTGTCTTTGGGCTTTGTCGTGGAGCATGGGCAGTCTCGGCCAATCGCCCCAGGCCGAACCACCGCGAGTGAAGGAAGTGATCCTCGTCTTCAAGACGCATTTTGATATTGGCTATACGCACCTGGCGCGCGAGGTCGTGGACAGCTACCGCACGACGATGATCGATCGCGCGCTGGCCGTGTGCGACGATTCGCAGAGCCTGCCGGCAGACCAGCGATTCGTATGGACCATCCCCGGCTGGCCGATGGCGCAGATCCTCTGGCCGGGACAGTCACCGGAGCGGCAGACTCGCCTGGAGCAGGCCGTGCGCGACGGCCGGCTGGTGTGGCACGCGATGGCGGGCTCGACGCACACGGAGTCGCTGGAGCTGGAGGACATGGTGCGGAGCCTGGGGTTTTCGTCCTGCCTGGCGAGACGGTTCGGGCAAGCTCTGCCTCGCGACGCCAAGCTCACCGATGTGCCCACGCATGTGTGGTTGCTGCCGACGCTGCTGCGCCATGCAGGCGTGGACTTTCTGCACGTGGGATGCAACAGGGCCAGTACGGCGGCCGAGGTCCCGCGCCTGTTCTGGTGGGAAGGGCCGGACGGGTCGCGGTTGCTGACGATGTATGCGGCGGACGGCTACGGAGGGAAACTGACGCCGCCAGACGACTGGCCGCATCGGACCTGGCTGGCGTTGATCCACAGCGGGGATAACGCGGGCCCGCCCACGTCGGAGGCGGTGCGCAAGCTGCTGGCCGAGGCGGCCCAGAAACTGCCGGGGGTGAAGGTCCGCATGGGACGGTTGTCGGATTTTGCCGCCGCGATCCTGGCCGAGCGTGCGGAGATCCCCGTGGTCCGTGCGGACATGCCCGACACCTGGATCCACGGCCTGATGTCGATGCCTATCGAGACCGGGATCGCCCGGCGTTGTCGGCCGCGGTTGGCCGCCTGGGAGTCGCTGCACACGCAGTTGTGTTTGCGTGGCGTCGAAAGCTCTTCGGTGGCAGGGGCGATCGCCGGGGCCTACGAGCAGAGTTGGCTTTACGGGGAGCACACCTGGGGGGCCAGTTGCCGCTACTACGGCCCGCGCCTCTTCGGCCAGGCATGGCAAGATTCCTTGGCCCAAGGCAAGTACGCGTTCGCCGAGGAGTCGTGGCGGGAGCATGGCCAGTACGCCCGGAATCTCCAGGACGCGGTTGCCGCCGGCGCGGGCCGGGATCTCCAACTCCTGGGCCGCGCGGTCAACGTGACGGGGCAACGGATCGTGGTCTACAATCCGCTGCCTTGGCCGCGCAGCGACGTGGTGTCGTTGGCCGTGGAACCGGGAACACGGGCGTCGTGGAAGGATGCCGAAGGCGGGCGAGCGGTTCCAGCAGTCCTGGAAGGCAAGACGCTTCGCTTCTTGGCACACGACGTGCCGGCCATGGGCTATCGGACCTACGTTCCCGATCCCCGTGCGCCGCAGACAGGCGTTGGCCACGGCCGTTTCGATGCGGAGCTGGACCCGAAGTTGAGTTCCCCAGCCTTCCAGGTGACACTCGACACGCGTCGCGGCGGAATCGTTTCGCTTGTCGATCGGCGCGCGGAGAGGGAACTGGTGGACCAGGCGTCGACGTATGTCCTCGGCCAGTACCTGTACGAGCGGTTCAGCGATGCGCAACAGCAGCACTACTCGGAGACCTATTGCAAGCCGATCGCCACCTACAAGTACCAGTTCGGAAAGGTTGGGATGCCGGCCGATACGCCTTATGTGGCCGCGTCGCCCGCCGAGTTTCGTCTCCGCCGGTTCCGCGATCCGCTGGGCGCACGGGCGGAGTTGTCGGCCCAGGTGACCGAGACCGTGCCGCATGCCGTAACGTTGAGCGTGTGTCTGTATGACGATCTGCCCTACGCCGACCTGACATGGACCGTGGCCGGCAAGAAGGCCGATCCCCGGGCCGAGGCGGGCTGGCTTTGCCTGCCGCTGGCCATCGGCGAGCCCCAGTTTCGGCTGGGACGCCTAGGATCGATCGTCGATCCATCGCGCGACATGGTGCCCGGCACCAACCGCGACCTGTTCTGCATCCACACGGGGCTGACGGTCGCGGACCAAGGGGGGCGCGGCGTGGGGATATGCCCGCTGGATTCGCCGCTGGTGAGCCTGGGCGAACCGGGGATTTACCATTTCACGCAGCAGTTCACGCCTCGTCGCTCCACGGTCTTCGTGCAGCTGTTCAACAATGCGTGGAGCACCAACTTCCAACAGTGGATCGCCGGCGACTGGTCGTCCACGGTACGGATCTGGGCGACCGCGGGCAAGAACTCGCGCGACGACCTGATCGGCCCGGGCTGCGAAGCGCGCTGGCCCTGCCAGGCGGCGTTGGTGGACGGCGCGGCCGGGCGTTTGGCGGCCACGGGCCAAGGAATCGCGTTGGCGAAGCGCGGCACGCTGGTGACCGCCTTGGGCCCCAATCCCGACGGCGCGGGGATCGTGCTGCGGTTGTGGGAGTTGGCGGGCGATGAAGGGGGGTGCGAGGTCCAAGTCCCGTCATGGCTGGCAAAGAGCCGCGTGCAGCCGTGCGATCTTCGCGGTCAGCCGCATGGCACGCCATTGGAAGTGCGGCAGGGGCGACTGACGATCCCGGTGAGGCGATTCGCGCCGGCAAGCCTGATCCTGACGCCGGAACCGTGAATGGCGGTTCGGTCCGGCCAGGGCAACAAGATCGGCCGTCCGCCCTTGTCTGGCCTATTGATCGCTGCATCGCCATGGATGATTGCCCTAAGAACGGCCTGGGAAAGCAGCGAGTTTCGCTTATTGGGTGTCAGAAAAGGAATATCGTGGCTGTCCCGGCCGTTGCCCGGGAAAACCGGCCTCCCGATGGTCGGCCTCACAGCATCACTTAGAGCCGGTCCCAGAACCTGCCGACAGCTCGGTGCCGCTGGGCCGCCCGGCTTGGCTGTGGCGGTTATGGGATAGGTTCTTACCTGAGACGTAATATCTTTCGGGGTCCCGTTGGTGGCCCTGGGTTTGTTGGCTATGCAGAGCCCAACAAGCGGGCGAGACACCATCGCCGACTGGCCGATTGGCGGATCGCTCCAGCCCCCCCTTCTTTCTCCCTCATTGCCAACACCTCGCCCAACCAGGCCCTGCAATCGCCGCAGACTACGCAGTGGTTCAGGTCGGGCTGTGTGGCTGTCTTCCTCCCCACCTCGCGGCTTCTGTGAGCCCTCAGGCAGGCGATACGGCCGGAGCGACCTGCGGGAGTCCGGCTTCGTGCGGTAAGCGCCACCAGCATGTTGTATTACCATCCTCAATGCCAGTGAACTCCCCCGGTTCCCATTTCCGATACGAATTCGTGGGGGCACAAAGCCGAAGGGGACGCACCTGCGCGCTCATTATGCAGCAGATGGTCGGTAAACGTTTGGCGGATTGGCAGCACCGGCCAGCGCACGCATTGCGAGGGCCGTCGGCGATGACCAAGTGTCGCATGTGCTGTCTCTGGCTGTTGATGATCGTGTCGATGGTCGGCGCTGCGGCGGGACAGGCGTCGAGCGAGCAGCAATCCGCCTCTGACGATCGCCCTGGTTCGCAATTTCGCGATGACCCTTTGGGGCACGTCCGGCCTGGGTTGGGGGCCGACATCGAGGCGGCGATGGCAGAGAACCAGGCTGAGGAAGAGCATCATGGTCTGCTCGGCCGCCACTTGCACGGTCGCGGCCCAGTGGCCTTCGAGTATCTGTACACGGGTGAA
>CALARR010000318.1 GCA_937889015.1 uncultured Planctomycetales bacterium
GGATGTGGGATGTCGGATGTGGGATGTCGGATGTGGGATGTCGGATGTGGGATGCTGCGTGGGGAGAAGAGCCGGTGGAGATGGATGCCCGGCTAAGCGATGGCGCATGGCGCGCCACGATTGGGGTGTGGGCGCGCAGGATCTTGCACAGGCCGCGAGGAGATGCCGCGGCCGAGATGAGGAATGTCGGCGGATGTGGGATGCAGGAGGGGAACGCGCTGGCTGAGACTGACGGCTTGCCCCGCTAGGGACTGGCCGCCGGTTGTGGAGCGAGCGCTGCGCAATGCTTTGGCCGGAAGTCTGACGTTTCGACGGCCACGCGCGGGTCTGGGCCGGGCTGGGTTCGAGGCGGCGGAACTGGGGAGCGGTCCGCAGCGATCTTGGATTGTGGATTTCGGACGTCGGATGAGGGATGAGCCCCATTGTTGGTGGTCGGTTGTGTGGCCTGCTGAGCCGGAGGGGCCGGGTCGTGGGCCGGAGGGGCCGGACGCAATTCGCGGAGCCGCAACAAGAGCCTGGTGAGCTTCACTTTGGTGTCGATCAGCCGGACGTGGCGATCGATTTCACGGGCACAGTTGCCGCCCAACTCGGGGAGGATTGCGACTTGCGCGTATTGGCGTTTGAGGTTCAACTGGTCGAGGACCTCCAGCCACATCAGATGCACGATGGTCATGCCCAGACTGCGTTGCAGGGTGTCGTCGGCCAGGAGCACGAGTTGCTCGTAGGCGGGCAAGATGATGTCGCGGATGGCCGGTTGCAGTCCCGGCTCCAGGCGGCCCAGGTCCTGGTCGGAGGGGAGCCAAGGCGGCCGGCTGGAGGCGGCGGGTGCCGGAGGGGCGGCGGGAACGGGAGGGGGGGCAGGCGGTGCTGGGGGGAGCGCGCGCAGATCGCCGGGACGCCGAGGACGCGAGTGACGGATCATGATCGAGGTTCCCCACAAGACGATGAAGGTCGAGTCGCACCGCGCTGATCCTACTACAAGCGCTGGCCCACTTTCCATGGAAAAATGCCGCAGGAGCACGAAGAGACCGAGGAACCGCAGATGCACGCGGGTGGACCGGGCGCAGCCTCTGTTGATGCTCAGAAAAGGACTGCAATAAGAGGGTGGCGTTTGTGCCAAGAAACGGGGCTCCCGTTGGTCGCCCTGGCTGCATTATCTATCTGAGGGCCAATAGCCGCAACCGAACAGGAAGGACCGCAAGGCACGAGGGCATGAAGGGAAACGTGCGATCTCACGCCGGGGATCAGGGGACGACACGGCCACCGGCCGGTGGGTGCTGCCGCACCGCCACGCGAGCCCGTTCCGGTTGGTCGCTGCGCTTTTCCAGAAATTTCATTCCCGAGCAACCGGGACGAAATCCCAGGTGAACGAATGGTCCTTCTTGATCCGGAGGACCCGGAAACCTGTCGGGCGGTCGTCGAGCGGAATGCACGTCACCTCGCCGTTGAGGATCGACATGCCCCGATACTCTTTCCGGCACATCTGATGCGTATGGCCTGCCAGGTAGATCTTGACGTTGTTGTCGACACACTTGTCCAGCCAGGCCTTCCGGAACGGCTGCGGGAGATTGGAATAGGCATCGGCCTCGTCGACGTCGGCTTTGTAGGGAGGAATATGCGTGGCGACGAGCACCGGCATCTTGGATCCGGCGGCCAGCTTGAACTGCTGGTCGACAAAGGCATCTTGCTGGGCGGGGAAGTCCGGATTCTCGCACTTCCGCCAGCGCTGGCTGTTGAGCGCGAGGATCTTCCAGCCTTTCACGTCGACGAAGGAGAAATCCGGGCCGTAGCTTTCACGGTACCGCTGGAGCCCCTTGAGGGTCATCGGTTCGGGGATGTCGTGGTTTCCCGGCGCGATAAGGTAGGGGACCGCCAGCCGCTTGAGCTGGGCGCACATGTCGGTCTGGTCCCAGGCTGCGGACTGCACCATGTCGCCGCACCAGACGACCAGGTCGGGCTGGATGCGGTTGATCTTGTCCACCATGAGTTCCAGGCGGGCCAGGTCGCCTTGGTAGTCCTGGCGTCCAGGGATCTTGCGCGTGGTGAATCCCAACTGGGGATCGCCGCACTGAACAATGACGAGTTCCTCGCCGGACGCGTTGTCGCTCTGACCATCGCTGCTGGCCGGCAGCCAGATGGCCGCAGCGGCAGCGAGCGCCGATTGCAGCAGACGACGTCGGGAAAGAGTGCGCATGGGTCGATCAGCCTTTACCTAGTTCGGCGCGGTGGGCCCAGACTTTCTCGAAGGCCCGTACGTATTGCTCGATGAGTTCCGGGACGGGCCTGGTGAAACGGGGCAGCGAGATGCCGGTGCGGAGGGTTTCTTCCAGGCCGGGGAGGCGCTCGGGGATCACGGGCGCGTGGTGCCACCACTGCGGCTCGTTGAAGGCATGGTCGCGGTGGCTGATGGAGTAATTCAGATTGCCGACCGCCACGCCCTCGGCCTTGAGGGCCTTGACGGCCGCCTCGCGCGACATGCCGGCCTTGGCCGGATCGATGAACAGCGGATTCCAACGCCAGTACCGCCTTCGATGGCGGGCAGGACCTTGCTGCCCTGGCAACTGAAGGCGCCGATCTGACCCCAGTTGCCCACGTACTTGCCGTTGATCGAGGCGTTGTGGGCATGGGCGCAGTCTTCCAGGACCAAGAGGCCCTTCTCCTTGGCAAAATCGCAGATGGCCTGCATGTCGCAGGGCAGGCCGAACAGATGCACGACCTCGATGGCGCGCGTGTTCTTCGTGAGGCGGCGCTTGGCGTCTTCCAGATCGAAGTTCAGGGTGCGCGGA
>CALARR010000319.1 GCA_937889015.1 uncultured Planctomycetales bacterium
ACAACCACCGCGCCCTGTGCAACATCAATCCCAACACGGCCATGCAGACCTACAATCCGGTGGAGGCCGCCTTCCAAGACATCTACGTCGTGGAGAAGATCGGCACCAAGCAGGGTTGGGCCTGCACCTCGCCCGAGGAAGACTGGTTCACCGGCTATCCCCAGGAAATCGAGGCCTTCTACCGGACCATCGCCTACGGAGAGCCGGCGGAAAGCGACGTCCACCTGGCCGCGGATACGATCTCGACCATCTACAGCGCCTATCTCTCGGCCGCTCGGCAAGGTCAGGCGGTGGAAATCCGACACCTGTAGAGAGGATTAGGGCCATGCTCGGGGCAATTGGGACACGCGACGTGCTCATGCATCCGGTGGTCACCATCCGCAGTTTCGGTTGGCGTGTCTTTTTCCGAGCAGCGATCTCCTCCAGGCAACAAACGTTCTTGTCGTTGCTCCAGCAGGCCGATTGCTTTCAGGCCAGTCCGCCGCAGCCCAGCCAACTGATCGATCGCTGCATCCGCCTGGAGCGCGACGCGATGCATCTCTACGACACGTTGGCCCATCGCTTCTCCCAAACGCCTGCCTTGGAGATCTTCTTCGCGCACCTCTCCGAACAGGAACGCCAGCACGCCGAAATGCTGGAGATCTGCCGCGCGGCGTTGTGTAGCACACACTGCAACGAAGGCCGCTTCCGCCGCTGGCAGGACGATCTGCCCATGCTCGAACAGCAGATGCATGAATATCGCCAATCGCTGGCGGAAGCGACCTCCCCCGAGGACGCCCTGCGATTGGTGCTGCGCATCGAGTCCTCCGAGATCAATCGGGCCTTCGATTCCATCGTCAAGGCCACGCGTTCGCCCTTCGTCAGCCGCCTCGGCGCCTTCCGCAAGGCCACCCGGCGACACATCGCCTTCATCTGCACCTGCATCCCCGACCTCGCCCCAGCCCTCAAGGCCGAGTGTCGCGACCTCCGCGTCCGCCTCCTGCCGTGACGCCTGGCGGGAACCGGGCACAAACGACCAACCTCCAGGCCACTTTCGCCGACAGGTACTTTTTGCCGCTTGAGGCTGTAACCTGCGCCCGCGATCAACCCACTCTCCGGGAAACACGCCACTTCGGCGGAGATTCCTCCCGTACTTCACCGGTTCACGGAACTAGCGAATGTCATACCCCTCTGCGATCCGCGGACTTCTCGGGCTGGGGTGGGGCCTGCTTGCGGCGGCCGTCTGGGCAGTGGAACCCAGCGATCGCCCCCTGCCCGACCGCTGGCGCCTGCCCGGACCCCAGCCGGTCGAAACCGTTGCCTTCGACTGGACCGATGCGGCCCGGAACCGGCAAGTGCCGGTGAAGATCTACTATCCCAAGTCCGACACACGCTGCGCGGTGGTCATCATGTCCCATGGCCTGGGCGGATCGCGCGAGGGCTACGAGTACCTGGGTCGCCATTGGGCCAGCCACGGATACGTTTCGGTACATCCCCAACATCAGGGCAGCGATGACTCTGTGTGGAAGGGGGCGGGCAATATGGCCAACGTGCGCGAGTCGCTGCAGAAGGCCAGCGGCGAATTGGCCAACGCCGCGAATCGGCCCAAGGACGTGACCTTCGTCATCGATCGGCTGCAACAACTCGACAAAGAAGATGGCCCCTTGCGCAGCCGCCTGGACTGTTCCTGTATCGGCATGGCCGGCCATTCGTTTGGCGCCTACGCGACCCTGGCTGTGGCAGGCCAGTCCTCTCCTAACCTCTTGGGACGTTCATTCAGCCTGGCCGACTCCCGCATCCGTGCCGCCGCGCCCCTCAGCGCCCCGGCTCCGCGCCGCCGCGACAACTTGGACCAGGTGTATGGGTCGATCAAGATCCCCTGCCTGCACATGACCGGCACCCTGGACGACAGCCCGATCCGCGAGACCAAGGCTTCCGAGCGGCGATTGCCCTTCGATCACATCCGCGGGGTCGAGCAGTACCTGGTCACGTTCGTCGGCGGCGATCACATGATCTTCTCGGGCCGGCCGCGCCGCGCCGAAAGCGCCACCCTGCCCGGCTGGAAGGGCAACTCCACGCAGGACGCTCTATTCCAGGGGTTCATCTGCGCGATCACCACGGCGTTCTGGGACGCCTATCTCCACGCCGATCCCCAGGCCAGGCAATGGCTCAGCGGCGGCGCCTGCCAGAAGTACCTGGGCCAGCACGCCCAGTTCGAAACCAAGTCGCCCTGACCCGAGGGCCTCGCGTCTTCGGGCACGGCCTGCGAAACGCTATCGCCGACCGCCTCCGGCAACAGTGTCGCTGGTTCGGACCGACGCCGGCCGGCCATACAGGAACCCTTGCCCCAGTTCAAAGCCCATCTCCCGGCAGGTCTGGTCTTCCGCCTCGGTCTCCACTCCTTCGGCCAGCGAGCGGATGCCCAGATCGCACACCATGTGAACCAGGGTTGCCAGCATTTGCTGCCGCTGCGGCGAGGCTGAGTTGATGTCGCGAATCAGCGACATGTCGAACTTCACGTAGTCCGGGCGGCACTCCGCCAACTCGTTCAATCGTGACTGCCCCACGCCAAAGTCGTCGTAGGCCAGGCTCATGTCCAGGTCTTTCAAGGCCTGGCGGATCTCCATGATCTGGGCCGGGTTGGTCGCCGCCAACTCGTGGATTTCCAAGGTCAGCTTCTGCGCCGGATGCTGCTGCCGAATGGCTCGCAGCGACTCGATCAATCCGCTCTGGGCCAACTCGCGCGGATGGGTGTTCACGAACAGGTGCGCGTCGCCGGGCAAGTCCTTGCCGGCTTGCACTCCTTCCCACCGCAGCATCACGCTCAATTCCGTCTCCAGATTCAACTGCGCCGCGGCTCGGAACATCTCCTTGGGCGTCTCCATCTGGTACAGTCGGCTGCGCCCCAGCACTTCGTAGGCCAGCACCGCGCGCTTCTGCAGGTCCACGATCGGCTGGAAATAGGGCACCACCGCGCGTTCCGACATAAGTTTGTCGAACTGCACCAGGGCCAGGGCCCGGTCGTAGGCATCGCCGGCGATGGTCTGCGTGGCCTGCACGCTGTTCTGGCCGGCCTGCCGCCGCACGCGGAAGGCGATGCAGGCGAATTGCAGCAGGTCGTCGTCCTGCAACTGGACCGGTTCCTCGATCCGCCGCGCGTTGACGTACGTGCCGTTCGTGCTGCCCAGGTCCCGCAACCAAAGCCCGCCCTGCGACTGGTAGATCTCCGCGTGCAGGCTGGAGACCGTGCGGCATGGCAACGATAGCGACAGATCCCCGCGCCGGCCGATCGTGAAGGGCAAGCTGTGGATCGGCTGGTAGCGGATCGTCTCCTGGGTCTCCAACGGTCCGACAAGAAACCACACAGCCGTGGTAGACGCAAGTGACTCGGCGGGATACATGCTGCTCTCCGGCGTAAACACTCACGGGGTGGGGACTGCTGCCGCTTCGACCCGCTTCGAAGTGGCCTCTCCTCTGGATCTGCGCTCTCCGGGTTCAATCGTCGCGACGGTCGGATTGAGCTACTGCAACTCTAGCTCCTGGGGGTTCGGCCAAACATATCGCGCGATTCTATTTCGGCGAATCTCTTCGAAGCCCATCCTCTCTTCGGCTGGCCTTGAGTCGGTTAATCATCACAGCCGGACCTCCCCCGGACATCCGCTGCGCGGGACTTGTCGTCTCCCTCGTCACGCGCACGACATGCCCCAGCGTGGGCTAGATTTACTAGGCAGACATCCCCGGACCGTTCTTCGGAGCTTTGTGCCCGGGAACTCCGCATTCCCTGATCGCGACACTTTCGGATGACACGCCGCAAACGGGGCAATGTTCCCCGCGCTGCCGCAACGCACCCACGGCTTTTCTAGAGATGTGAGAAACGGCATGCCCGTGCAACACGAAACCCTGGACATCAAAGACAGCCTGTTAGCATCGCTCCTGGCCGACGACAGTTTCACGCCTGCCGAGTTGAGCACGATCGGTGACTCCGGACTGGGCGAGGAGTTCGTGGAGGGGCTGGTCTGCAAACATCTGGCCGTCTTCGGCACCAGCGCGGGACGCGCGATTGCCGAGCACCTCTGTCTCCCGCTGCGGATCCTGGAGCCCCTGCTGGGCATGCTGCGCACCAGCCAGGTCGTGGTCCACGCCGGCTCCGCCCCGTTCAACGACTACTACTACAGCCTCACCACGCAGGGACGCTCGCGCGCCCAGGCCTTTCTCGACGCCTGCGCCTACGTCGGCCCGGCCCCCGTCCCCTTGATGGATTACGTGATCTCGGTCGAGGCCCAATCCATCACCGCCGAGAGTCCCGGCCCGGAGAAGCTGGCCGCCGCGGTGCGCGACATCTCCGTCGATCCGAATTTGTTCGAAAGCCTGGGACCGGCGATCAACTCAGGCGCTGGGATGTTTCTCTACGGAGCTCCTGGCAACGGCAAGTCGACCCTCGCCAAACGTGTCACGATGTGTTTCGGACAGGAGATCTGGATTCCACACGCCCTCTACGAGGACGGCCAGATCATCAAGTTCTACGACTCGGCCTATCACAAGCCGGTGGTCAACACCGGCCGCAGCCTGATCAAGCACGCCGAGTACGATCGCCGCTGGCTGAAGATCTCCCGGCCGACCGTCGTCGTGGGCGGCGAGTTGACCATGGACAACCTGGAACTGCGGCACGAGCCGCGGAGCAACGTCACCGAGGCCCCTCTGCAATTGAAGAGCAATTGCGGCTGCCTGCTGATCGATGATTTCGGCCGCCAGCGGATTGAGCCCGCCCAACTCCTGAACCGCTGGATCGTGCCCCTGGAAATGCGGCACGACTTCCTGACCTTGCCGACCGGCAAGAAGTTGCAGGTGCCTTTCGACCAGTTGGTGATCTTCTCCACGAATCTCGAACCGCGCGAGTTGGTCGACGAGGCCTTCCTGCGGCGGATACCCTTCAAAATCGAGGTCGGCGATCCGAGCGAGGAGGAATTCCACCACCTCTTCCAGTTGTACGCGCGCAGTTTCGGCTGCGACTACCGGCGCGAGGTCGTCGAGGATCTGCTCTCGCGGCACTACCGCGGCCGGAAACGGCACCTCCGCCGCTGCCATCCGCGCGACCTGTTGCTTCAGATCCGCAGCTATTGCAACTATGCCCGGCAGCCGCTGGAAATGCGGCCCGAATACTTCGACCGCGCAGCCCGAACCTACTTCGCCACGGTCTTCGGTGACGATCCCGCTTAACGCCTCTCAGCCCGAGGGCCCCCCGTGAGACCGACCACTGGGCGGCCGGTCTCACGGGGGGCCGGGGCCACGGCAGGACTTGCGTGACATTCAAAAGCCCAACGGCACACAGCCATGAGCATTGCCCCACCTTCCCCGCCCTTCAATCTGGCCGAACCCATCCCTGGATACCGCACCCAGCGGCGGATCGGCGCCGGTGGATATGGCGAAGTATGGCAAGCCGACGCGCCGGGCGGAATTGCCAAGGCCATCAAGATCGTCTACGGCTATCATGACAGCGATCGCGCTGCACGTGAACTCGCCGCCTTGAACCGCATCAAGGAAGTCCGGCATCCCTTCGTGCTCTCCATCGAACGCATCGAACTGTTGGATGGACATCTGGTGATCGTCACCGAACTGGCCGACTCCAGCCTGCGCACCGTCTTTGACCAGTGCCGACAAGAGGGCGCGCCGGGTATTCCCCGGGCAGAACTCCTGGGCTACCTGGGCGATGCCGCCGACGCCCTGGACCACCTCAGCAGCCAACACAACCTGCAACACCTGGACGTCAAGCCGGAGAACCTCTTGCGCATGGGCGGCCGCATTAAAGTGGCCGATTTCGGTCTGGTCAAGGACCTGCAAGACGTGCGCTGCTCGATGATCAGCGGCTTGACGCCGGTCTACGCCGCCCCCGAGTTGTTCGACGGCCGGCCCAACCGGCACAGCGATCAGTATAGCTTGGCAATCGTCTACCAGGAGATGCTGACCGGCACCCCCCCCTTCGAAGGCCGCACGACCGCCCAACTCGCGGCCCAGCACCTGCACAGCCGCCCCCGCCTCGACCGCTTGCCGGGGTCGGATCAGGCCATCCTGGCCCGGGCCCTGGCCAAGAACCCCGACCAGCGCTTTGCCAGTTGCCGCGAAATGGTCGACTGCCTGTACGAGGTGACGCCCAACTGCCGCAGCAACGCACCGCGGTTCGAGATGCGGGCCAACAGCCCGGCTGCGCCCCTGCCGACGCCGCTTTCGAACAAGACCGAGGTCCTTTCCCCGGCGGAACTCGTGCCCGAGCGCGATCTGGTCCCTGCCGTCCCACGGCCGTCGCCGCCTCCGTTGGAGCCGGCTCCGCCGATGCGCGATTTGGGGCCGCTCGAGTTCGCGCCGCATGATGTGACCTATGCCCCCGCGATCGTGCTCGGGATCGGCGGCCTGGCCGCCCGCGCATTGACCGCACTTCAACGCCGCCTGGCCAATCGCTTTGGAGACCTGGGCGCGGTGCCGGCCCTGCAACTGCTGCTCTTGGATACCGACGCCGAAACGCTCAAGCTGGCGACGGACGGCGGCGCGCCGGACGGCCTGAGCAACGACGCGGCGATCCTCGTGCCCTTGCGCCCCTCGGCCGACTATCGCCAGGATTTGGATAGTCACCTGGAATGGCTCAGCCGCCGCTGGATGTACAATATCCCCCGCTCTCTGCAAACACAGGGTCTCCGTCCGCTGGGACGTTTGGCCTTCGTCGATCACCTGGAACGCGTGGTGGAACGCTTGCGTCGCGCCGTCCGCGCCGCCGTAGAGCCGCAGGGCTTGGAGTCCTCCGCGCGGCAAACGGGCCTCCCCTTCCGTGCCGGCCCCCCGCGCGTCTTCGTCGTGTCTTCGATCATGGGGGGCACTGGCAGCGGCATGCTGCTCGACGCGGGCTATGTTCTCCGCAAGATCCTCCGCGAACTAGGCATGGCCGACGAAGGGTTGTGCGCGCTGCTGGCCTATGGTCGGAACCGCGCCGGACAAGGACGTGACCTCGCCGTGGCCAACGCCCACGCTCTGTTGGACGAACTCTATCATTACAGCCAGCCCTCCCAGGCTTATCCCGGTGACCCCGCTCGCGGCCTGCCCGCCTTCCCGCCCGAGGACGCCCCCTTCAGCCACACCTACCTCCTGCACTTCGGCGAAGATCTGGACGCCCAGGACTTCTTCGCCGGAGCCGAGCAAATCGCACGCTACTTGTACTGCAACACGGTCACTCCGGCAGGGACCTTCTTCGACCGCTGCCGGGCTGCGGAACACGCCGCCGATTCGCCCGGCGCCGATCCGACCGTGCGCACCTTCGGCCTCTATCAACTGGGATTCACACACGAGCATGTGCCGGCCAGCGAGGTCGACACGCTTTGCCAGTCCTTGGTCTTGCGCTGGCGCGGGGCGGCGCGGGCCGAGCCCAATCGCGATTCCTCCGGTCTTTCCGATCCTGGCCGACTCCTGGCGGCCCACCTCGCCGACGGACTCTGCGAAGAGGAACTTCGCCGCGCGGTGCACTCGCGTGCCGCGGCCATGCGCCTGGAAATGCCGGGCCTCCTCGCCGACCTCCAAACGCTGGCCGCCACCGAGATGGGTGGCAGTCCCGAATCCTATCTCCTCGCGGCTTTGCCGCGTCTGGCCGGCGAGGACCTGGCACACCCCAACGCCGGTCTGCCGCCGGGCGAGTTGGTGCTCGACACCCTGGATGCCCTGATCTGTTCCTCCAGCGTGCAAGCGGCCGCCACGCTCAGTCTGGAAAAGATCTTCGCCCACTACGCCGAACAACGCGCGGCCGACCACGGTGCTGTGCTCCGCCAATGGATCTTGGAGCAGGCCGCCGCCTTGGAACACGGCCTGCAGCGTGCCGAACGCGTCTCGGACGTCTTCGCCGAGCATCTCCGCGGCCTGAGCCATGAGGCCGGCGAACGGCTTCCCGCCCTCCGCCAGCAACTGGACATGCTGAAACACTCCCTCTTGAGCGACAAGAACGGCAGCCGCGACTGGCTCCGCACGCGCGGAATCGGCCCCTGGCGCAAGACGGTCGTCGACGACCGCTTGACTCGCTACTTCCGCACACGCATCGAGGAGCTGTCCCTCAACGTGGTTTGCCGTTTGACCGGCTACTTGCTGCGCGACGTGGCCGCCGTCGATGACAAGCTGCGGAACCTGGCGGCCGACCTCAACCGCCTGGCTGACGAGTGCGCTCAGGCGCCACGCGACACCGTAGTCGCCGCTTCTGGCAACTCGCAGGCCGTGGTCCAAGTCCTGCGCGGTCGGACAACCGACTTGCTGGCCAAAATGGAAGAGCACGTGCGTAGCGACATGCAGCGTCTGCTGCTGGCCCCGGAAGACACTCCCCGCGGCCGGTTGCTGCAAGACCTGCGACGCACGGCCCAGACGGTGATTCTTGCGATGCTTAAAGAAGCAACCCTGGAAAGGTTCACCGCTGCGTCGGAAAGCCAATCGCAGGAACCAGTCTTTTCGCTCCCGGCAGGCCTGGCTCTGGCCTCGCCCCGCCTGCAGACCTGCGGCGGGGCGCGACGCCTGTTG
Organism: uncultured Planctomycetales bacterium; assembly: GCA_937889015.1. Classification (GTDB taxonomy): domain Bacteria; phylum Planctomycetota; class Planctomycetia; order Pirellulales; family Thermoguttaceae; genus CALARR01. The sequence continues at coordinate 8,518 of CALARR010000319.1, forward strand.
CTGCTGATGCCCGAGAGCCTAGCCCTGAACTGCCTCAGCCAGGCCGGGCGGCCCAGCGGCACGGAGTTGCCAACAGGGTCCGGGACCGGCTCTGAGAACGCTGCCTTCACTCCGGTGGCCGAACAGTTCAGTCGCCAACTGTCCCAGGCGCCGACCGTGGTCTCGGATCCGGAGAATGACCTGTTTCTGTGCTACGAGGGAGAACAGTTGCCCCTCCGGCGCGTGGCGGCTGCCGTGATCGACAGACGTCCGGAAAACGTCGAACTGGCCGCGCGTCTCCATACGCGCGTCGACGTCGACTGGTCGCCCGTCTAGTGATCCTCAGGCAAGTCCCATAGCGCGTCTGGGGAACAGACGCATCCCTGAAGTCCCTTGCCGGCCCTCGTCGTGTGCTGCTCGGCGGCCTCCTTCAACGTTCCTCGACCGCGTACAGTCCCACGTCCATCGCACGCTGCGGACCCTTGCGCATCGCACGCACGGCCAGCACGTGCTCGCCGGCCGGCAGTCGCATGCCTGGGTCGGTGGGCAACAGGTGATGGTAGTGCCGCCGTGTGGGCTTTCGCTGGTCTAGTTTCAGCACCAACTTGCCGTCGATGAAGATCTCCCCTTCGTCCGTCCAGTGGTAGATGGCCAGACGCAAGGCATCGTACTCGCGGTCAGTGCGGAAACTCCGCCGCAGCCAGATTTCCTTTCCATCCCAAGGCGAGCCCTTGGGCAACTCGGGATGGTTGCCGGCCATCAAAGGCCCGGAGATCTGCTGCCACTCGCCGTCGTCATAGTCCGGCTTTCTCCAGCCCCCGCCCGGCCTCCGTTGCGTCTGCCGCCAGGGCTGCGCAACGAACTGCGAGGTCTCGACCAGCCACGTCGCCTTCGGCGCAGCGGCATACAACGGTGTGTGCAGGCCCTTCAGCCGTTCTGCGTCCGCCTTGGTCACCGCCCGATCGTAAGTCAGCCAGCCGTTGACCTCCCGTTCCACGTCGGTGGTCTGCGTGTAGATGGCCGCTGCCACGCCCAGGCCGGTCAGCCCACGCAGCGTGCGCAGGTGGCGTTGATAGTCGCCCAGCAGTGTCTCGATGTCCTTGTAACCCTGATAGCCCCAACTCCCCTCTTGCAGCCACAGATGCCCCTCGACCGGCAATCCCAGACCGCCGAATTCTCCCACCACCACTGCCCGGCCCGGACCCGGCGGCTCGATTGCCGGGGCAGGGTACGAATGGATGTCCAGGAAACTGCCGATCCCGCGGTCCACCCACCCACTGACCGAGTTCAGCAACCGCGTCGGGTCGTAGCGCCCGGCCCAACCGGCCACGCGCGCCGTGTCATACTGCCCCCAGCCCTCGTTGAACACCACCCACACCACGATGCACGGATGGTTGTAGTGATCGTCGATCAGGGCCTTCAACTCGGCTTCGAACTGCCGCGCCGATTCGGCCGGACGCTCGGCGTCGGGCTGGCCTGGCTGGACGAACATGTCCCCCGGCGTGCGCAGCGTCGGGTGCGCGCTGGGCATGTCCTGCCAGACCATCAATCCCAGTCTGTCGCACCAGTAGTACCACCGCGCGGGCTCCACCTTCACGTGCTTGCGCGCTACGTTGAAACCCATCTTCAACGTGGCCTCGATGTCGAACCGCAAGGCCTCGTCCGTGGGCGCCGTGTACAGGCCATCCGGCCACCAGCCCTGGTCCAGCGGCCCGTATTGGAACTGCTGCTGGCCATTCAGGAAGATCCGATAATTGCCTTCCTGATCCGGCTTGATCTGAATCAAGCGCAGACCAAAGTAACTGGCTACCGCGTCGCCGCTGGCCAGCTTGACCTCCAGATCGTAGAGCGTGGGATGCCCCGGCGCCCAGGGCTCAACCGCCGACAGCGGCAGCACGCACTCCTGGCCGCACACGCCGCTGACCTGGCCCGCCGCCGTGCCGTGCAGCTTGGCCCGCGCTACAAACGCCTCGCCGGCCGGACCGTCCACGCTGAGCTTGAGGCACTTGGCCTCCAGTTCTGGCGTGAGTTTCATGCCGCGCACGTGCTTGGCCGGAACAGGTTCCAGCCACACCGTCTGCCACATGCCCGTCACTGCCGTGTACCAGATCCCTTGCGGCTTCAGCTGCTGCTTCCCTCGCGGCTGGGAACCGGTGTCCGTCGGGTCCCACACGGCGACCACGACTTCTTGCTCCTGCTCCGCGCCAGACTGCAGAGCCTCCGTGATGTCGAAGGTGAAGGGATCGAAGCCCCCCTCGTGCTTGCCTACCGCTCGGCCGTTGACCCACACCTCGGCTTGCCAGTCGACGGCGCCGAAGTGCAGCAACAACCGGCCGCCGTCGTCTGGCCGCGCCGCGCGTACCGTGCGACGATACCACAACCGCTGATCCGGCTGCACGTCGCGACCCACGCCCGACAGCGCCGATTCCACGCAGAAGGGAACCAGGATCTTCCCTTCCCAACGCTCGGGCCGCGCGGCTGCCTTGGCCACGATCGCATAGTCCCACAGTCCGTTCAGGTTCTGCCACGCTGCGCGCACCATCTGCGGCCGGGGATACTCGGGCAGGACGCGATCGGCACGCACGTCGGCCGCCCAGCGTGTGCGGAGCTTGTCGCCGGCCATCTGCCATTGGCCAGAAACCGCCGTTGTGAAGAGCATCAACGCGAACGTCATCCAGGTCTTCATCGCAGATCTCCGGGAGTCTGAGGCCAGCCGTCGTCTCCGCACGCCAGCGCCCTGTGGTCGCGCGCGGCATTGCTGTGCGCTCCTTTGTACTCTGCCCGAGGGTACGAAGCCATGTCCCTTTGTATTCGCCTCTTGCGGTTTCGTATACCGCGGCCATGTCGCCAGAGACTGAGACCGGCACCAAGAACCTGGCCCGGAACCGCTGCAGCCAGGTGGAGCGGTTCAGCGAAACTGAGCTGTCGACACCGGCGGAGACCGGCACCAAGAACCTGGCCCGGAACCGCTGCAGCCAGGTGGAGCGGTTCAGCGAAACTGAGCTGTCGACACCGGCGGAGACCGGCACCTATAATCCGAGGAGGGCGACCGTGCGTCGGTCGCGCTCCGGTTTTGCCCCGCCACTCGGAGACCTCTATATGGCCAGGCATCGACCCGCCATTTCGATCCTGCTGGTACTCGCCTCGTGCACCTTGGGCCATGCGGCGCCCCCACCCAACGTGGTCTTCATCCTGGGCGATGATGTGGGCTGGCGCGATCTGGGCTGCTACGGCAGTACCTACCACAAAACGCCCAATCTCGATGCCCTCGCCGGTCGAGGGATGCGGTTCACCCAGGCCTATTCCGCCAACCCGCTCTGCTCGCCCACCCGGTCGAGCATTCTGACGGGCCTCTATCCAGCGCGCATCGGGATCACCACTCCTTCCTGTCACGTGAAACAGGAAATCCTGGACAAGAGCCTGCAAGCCAAGGCCCCGCCCTCGGCCAAGGCGCTGCAGGCCGTGAGCCTCACCCGGTTGAAGCAGGAATACTTCACCCTCGCCGAGGCTTTGAAGGAAGCCGGCTACGCCACGGGCCACTTTGGCAAGTGGCATCTCGGCCCCGAACCCTACGACCCGCTGCACCAGGGGTTCGACGTCGATTTCCCGCACTGGCCCGGTCCGGGCCCGGCCGGCAGCTATCTGGCTCCGTGGAAGTTCCCCGAAACCCTCCTGGTCGGTCGGCCCGGCGAGCACATCGAAGACCGCGTCTCGGCAGAAGTCGTGAAGTTCATCCGCGCCAACAAGGACCGGCCCTTCTACGTCAACTACTGGTGCTTCTCGGTCCACTCTCCCTGGGACGCCAAGCCGGAACTGGTGGAGAAGTACCGCCGCACGGCCGATCCCAACAACCCCCAGCGCAATCCCGTCTATGCGGCCATGATCCACAGCATGGACGAGGGGGTGGGGCGCGTGGTTCGGGCGATCGACGAGCTGGGGCTGGCCGAACGCACGATCTTCGTCTATTTCGCCGACAATGGCGGCGTGGATTGGCACGAGCCGAAGATGCAGCAGGCCTTCGGTATGCAGGATCCGCCCACCAGCAATCTGCCGCTGCGCGGCGGCAAGGCCACCATGCACGAAGGCGGCACGCGCGAACCCTGCATCGTGGTCTGGCCCGGCGTCACCCGGCCCGGCGCAACCAGCGACGCCCTGGTCCAAAGCCTCGACTTCTATCCCACGCTTCTCGACATGCTGGGACTCAAGCCGCATCCTGGCGTGAAGTTCGACGGCCAGAGCTTCGCCGGCGTGCTCAAGGGCCAGCCGGGCACGCGCGACACGGTGTTCTGCCACTTCCCGCACACCGGTCACGACCGCCTCGGCCCCGCCACCTATGTGCGCAAGGGCGACTGGAAACTCATTCGCCGCTATTGCGACAGCGCCGACCAGACCGACACCTTCGAACTCTACAACCTCCGCGACGATCTGGCCGAGAGCCAGAACCTGGCGGAGCAGAAGCCGGACAAGGTCCGCGAGCTGAACGCCCTGATCGATGCCTTCCTGGCCCATACCGAAGCCCTGGTGCCCAAGCCCAATCCCGACTACGTCGCGCCGGGCCGTTGGACGGCCGGCAAGGACGCCCAAGTCGAGTTCCGCGACGGCCTGGCAATCGTGCGCAGCCAGAAGGATCGCCCCACGCTCCAGGTTTCGCTGCCGCCGCAGCCGGCGGGCGACTTCGTGGTCAAGTTCCGTGCTCGCGTGAGCAAAGGCCAAGGCGGACTGGTCCTGTGGGGCACCAATCGCGAACCGGGCTTCGCGCCCACGCGCCGCCAGCCGGTGCCCTCGAAGTTCGACGGCCAGTGGCACGACTACGAAGTGCGGTTCACCACGCCCGATACGCTGCAGCAACTGCGCGTGGACGTGAGTTTGGCGCCCACCACGGTGGAATTCGATTGGATTCGCCTGGAACGCGCCCCCGGTGCGACCATCCAGGCATGGGAATTCTGAGCCCGGGTTTCCCTCAGAAGACCGCCACGCGCGGCCCGCCTTTCGCGCCGGCCCCCGTCAATGAGGCGTCTCTTCGCGAAAACAAGGCCCACGGCGACCGCCAGCACGCCCTGAAGGGCTTCCCGGCGCGTGCTCCAGCGGGTACCATGCCCCTATAGGAAACGGCCTGTTGCGTCTCGGTTACGTTCCAAGAACACAATCCTCTCAGTCCATACTGCGAAGCGATCCACGGAGATTGTCCCATGAGTAGAACCCTTTGGTCCGTCAGCGGTCTTCCCAAGGTTGGCATCCGTCCGGTGATCGACGGCCGGCGGCGCGGCGTGCGCGAGTCGCTGGAAGACCAGACCATGAACATGGCCAAAAGCGCGGCCCGGCTGATTTCCGAAAACCTGAAGTATCCCGACGGCTCGCCAGTGCAGTGCGTGATTTCCGACACCAACATCGGCGGTTGTGCCGAAGCCGCCGCCTGCGCGGCGAAGTTCGAAAAGGAGAACGTCGGCGTGTCGCTCACCGTCACGCCCTGCTGGTGCTACGGCACGGAAACCATGGACACGAACCCCTGCCTGCCCAAGGCCGTGTGGGGCTTCAATGGCACCGAGCGGCCCGGCGCGGTTTATCTGGCCGCCATGCTGGCGGGCTATGCGCAGAAGGGATTGCCCGCCTATGGCATCTACGGGCATGAAGTCCAGGATCGCACCGACACTTCCGTGCCCGCCGACGTGCGTGAGAAGCTTCTCCGCTTCGTCAAGGGCGGCCTGGCCGTGGCCATGATGCGCGATAAGGCGTATCTCTCCGTCGGCACCTCCTCCATGGGCATCGCCGGCTCTTTCGTAAACGTCGACTTTTTCCAGGACTACCTGGGCATGCGCACCGAAAATGTCGATATGTGCGAGGTCGACCGCCGCATCGCCGAAGGCATCTACGACCAGGCCGAGTTCGAAAAAGCCCTGCCCTGGGTCAAGAAGCACTGCCAGGAAGGACAGGACCTGAACAAGAAGGAACTGCAGAAGTCGCGCGCCGCCAAGGACACCGATTGGCAGTACGTCGTCAAGATGGCGCTCATCGTGCGCGACATGATGGTCGGCAACCCTGCGCTCGAGCAGATGGGCTTCGGCGAAGAAGCCCTCGGACGCAACGCCATCGCCTCGGGCTTCCAGGGACAACGCCAGTGGACCGACCACTGGCCCAACGGCGACTTCCTGGAGGCCATCCTCAACAGTTCCTTCGACTGGAACGGCATCCGCGCCCCCTACATCGTGGCCACAGAAAACGACTCGCTCAACGGCGTGTGCATGTTGCTCATGTACCTGCTCACCAATCGGGCCCAGATCTTCGCCGACGTGCGCACCTACTGGAGCCCCGACGCGGTCAAACGCGTGACCGGCAAGGAAATGACCGGCTTGAACGCCAATGGCTTCATCCATCTGCTCAACTCGGGCGCGGCCTGCCTGGACGCCTGCGGCAAGCAGCGCGCCGACGGCAAACCGGCCATGAAGCCCTTCTGGGAAATCACCCCTCAGGAAGCCGAGGCCTGCCTCGCGGCCACGCGCTGGGAACCGGCCAATGTCGAGTACTTCCGCGGCGGCGGCTATTCCTCCAGCTTCCTCTCCGAGGGCGGCATGCCCATGACTATGACCCGCATCAGCATGATCAAGGGCCAGGGGCCCGTGCTGCAGATCGCCGAAGGTTGGTCCACCGACCTGCCCGCCGGCGTCTCCGAAGCCCTCATGGCGCGCACCGATCCCACCTGGCCCTGCACCTGGTTCGTGCCGCGGTTGACGGGCAAGGGCGCCTTCCGCGACGTGTACAGCGTAATGAACAACTGGAGCGCCAATCACGGCGCGATTAGCTTCGGCCACATCGGCGCCGACATCACCACCTTGGCGGCCATGCTCCGCATCCCGGTCGCCATGTCCAACGTGCCCGAAGAGACTCTCTTCCGCCCGCACGTATGGGGACTGTTCGGCGTGGACGATCCCATCGGCGCCGATTACCGCGCCTGCCAGGTGTTCGGCCCGCTGTACGGCTAAGGACCTATCCCATAACCGCCCCAGCCAAGCCGGGCGGCCCAGCAGGACTGAGCTGCCGACAGGTTTTGGGACCGGCCCTAAGA
>CALARR010000320.1 GCA_937889015.1 uncultured Planctomycetales bacterium
GCTCAGTCCCGCTGGGCCGCCCAACGTGGCTGGGCGGGTTCTGGGATAGGTTCTTGGGACCAATCGAAAAACGACTTTCCGATCGACTCTTGTACTCCTCACGCTCCGCGTGAGGGAAGACCTCACGCGGAGCGTGAGGAGTACGGAGACTATTCTTCGGCCGGGCCTTATTGATCTTCAGAAAAGGAATGCAACACGCGGGTGACATCTGCACCGGGAAACCGGGCTTCCGTTGGTCGCCCTGGTTGCATTACTTATCTGAGGGCCAATAGCCGGTCCCGCTCCCGACAGACAGCGGCCGTGCGGAACGCATGTCGGTCGACGGGCGTCCACTGCGCGGGCAGACGGGACCTTCTCAAGAGCATTCTAGGGCTGCAATTGGCCAGGGACATACCCCGAATACGTCTGCACCGGATGCGGCCAGGCTACAACCGCGGCGTGGAATAGGGCTTCGAACTGAACTGCACAGGCTGCCCTCCAGAGAGAACCGGCTCGCGCCATAGACACCAGGGGTAGAGGTCCTGGTAGAATGGCTAGCCTTGGGAAGCCACGTCGTGTGGATGCTTAGTGCAGGGAGGGTTCGGCGATGTGCCTGCTTCGCGCATGGGGTCTCTTTTTCTGCGTCGTTTCCAGTCTTGGCGCCGCGGAGTTCCGCGCTGCCGTGGTCAAGGTGGACATCACGCCGGATTCGCCGCAGATGCTGCGCGGTTACAGCCCGCGCATGTCCACCAAGGTACACGACCGGATCTATCACCGCATCGTCGCAATGGATGACGGGACGACTTTGTTCTTCCTCATCTCGTCGGACATCTGTTCCCTCTCGCCCGCTTTCTGTGACCGCGTCACCGGCGATCTTGCCCAGGAGTTCGGCCTGCCGCCGGAGAACATCTGGTGGTCCATGACCCACACGCATTCGTCGCCCTATGTGGGCCCGCCAGGCGTTCCCGGCGTGCTCATGAGCAACCGTTTTCAGTTTCCGTTGGATGAGACCTACACGGGCCTGGTGGAAAAGACCCTGAAGGACGGCGTGCGGCAAGCCCGAACGAAGTTGGAGCGCGCCAGGTTGGGGATTGGCTGGGGGTATGCGGAGGCGAACATCAACCGCCGCGCGCGCGATGCCGACGGCCAGGTGCGTCTGGGCTTGAACCCGGGCGCGGCCGTAGACCGCCGCATCGGCCTGCTGCGGCTGGACAAGGCCGATGGCGGTCCTTTGGCGTTGATCGCCAACTACGCCATGCACGGGACCGTGCTGGGCAGCGGCAGCACCTTGGTCAGCGGCGACGCGCCCGGCATCGTCGCCGAATACGTCGAAGAAGAGAGCGGGGTGCCGATGCTCTACCACAACGGCGCCGCCGGCAATATTGGGCCGCTGTACAGCACGCGGGCCGAGGCCGAGGTGAAACTCCTCAACCGATTCAAAGTCCTGCTGGGCGATCCCATCCTGGACGCCAACCGCCGCTTGCGCGTGACCACCGCCGACGTGAAGTTGCAGGCCACGCGGATCGTCGTGGAGACTCCCAAGCGGCCCGGAATCCCCTGGTCGGAGGAACTCAAGGACTACCTCCGCGTTTCCAAGGAGGGCGAGGAGACCATGCTTGTGACGTTGCGCTTCCTGCGGATCAACCAGGACACCGTGATCTGGAGCGCGCCGCTGGAACTGTTCTGCGAGGTCTCGAACGAGATTCGCGACCGTTCGCCCTTCCCCAATACGTTGTACTATGGCTACACGAATGGCACCTTCGCCTACCTGCCCACCGAGCAGGAGTATCTCGCCGGGGGCTACGAGCCGGCCACCAGTCCCTTTACGGCCTCCGCCGCCGGCCATCTCAGCGCGGCCGTCAACCGGCATCTGCGTGCCATCCACGCTGCCCCGTGAATGGCCGTGTCGCGGATGGCTGGGATCGCGGCATGGCGGAGTGTGATGGCAGGGTCCCACCCAACAGGGCGGATCGGAAAACACGCTCTCTTTGCGCAAGAGAAGGCTATTTTTTGGCTGCCGGCGCGATCCATGATAGGGGGCGACATGATCGACGCCGCCGGTGGTGCCTCCGGTTCCGGACCAGCCCGAGAGGAGCGCGGAGTACTCGCCTGTGGTAAGCGCGCCTGCGGTCGCGTGGAGGATCGGAGCCAGACCTGAGCGTGGAAGACGGAGATCCAGACCTCTTTCCCATGGGAGCCCGAGCGATGTCCGACTTTAACGATCTTCACGGGTGCGGATGCGATTGCGGCTGTGACCGCCGGGAATTTCTGGCTTCCACGAGTCTGGCGGCCGGATCGCTGGCTTTCGCCTCACTGGCTTCGGCGGCCCCCGCTGCCGGCCCCGCTGCGCCAAGCAAGAAAGAGGCCGCGGTGGTGCGGGCCGTGTTCCTCTTTCCACCCTCGAAGGTTTTTGCCGAAAAGCCCGACGGCTGGTGGAGTTGGCCGGGCAATGATTTCGACGCCGAGGGTCGCCAGCAGCAGTACCTGGCGGCGTTGCAGGACATCGAGAAGCGGCTGGGCATGAAGATCGACGCCGCGGGCCCGCCCGTAGCCAGCACCGACGACGCCGATCGGCTGGTCAAGGAGATTCAGGAGAAGCGTCCTGACGGGCTGCTGCTGGTGATGTTCTACAACCGCAGCCTGCTGTATGCCGACCTGATTCTGAAGGCCGCCGAGGAAGCCGCGATTCCCGTGGTGTTTTTCATCGGGCTGGGGGTGAAGCACGGCCGGGTCGATCAGTACCGGCGGCCGGGCGTGTACTTCATCCAGTCGCTCGACAACCTGGAGGCCATCGAGTATGGCCTGCGCATGATCCACACGCGCAAACGGCTGCGTCAGAGCCGCATCCTGAGCGTCACCGAGGCCAAGGAGGTCCGCGAGGCGGTGGAGCCATTGCTGGGGGTCACGGTGCGCGTGATTCCCTTCGCGCGCTATGCGGAGATCTTCGGCACGATCGCCATCGACGACGCGGCCCGGCGCCTGATCGCCCAGTTCACTGGCCCGGCCCAAGAGGTCCGGCAGGTCACGCAGGAAGCTTTTGAGAACGCGGCCCGGGCACACTTTGCGCTCCAGCGGCTCCTGGAAGAGGAGGAGGCCGACGGGCTGACGATGAACTGCCTGCGCCGCGGGATGCTCAAGCCGTGCATCAGTTTCTCGCTGTTGAACAACCAGTTGATCCCGGCGATCTGCGAGAACGATCTGCCGGCGGCCTACACGCAGCTCCTGGGGCAGTTGCTCCTGTGCCGGCCGGGCTTTCAACACAATCCCTGCTACGAGACCGAGCGCAATCATTACTACGGCTCACACTGCACCTGTCCGACCAAGATCTACGGTCCCGCGGGCGCGCCGTTGCCCTACTTGCTCCGCCGCTTTGCCCACACCAACGAGGGCAGTTGCGCGATCCAGGTGTTTTGGAAGGCCGGCGACCCGGTCACGATGGTCCGCTACTACCCCGGCAAGGAGCCGAAGCTGGACGTGTACGCGGGGCGTGTGGTCCAGTCGCATCCCATGCCGCCCGCCGCCGGTTGCACGACCAACGTGGAGATTGAAATCACCGACCGGCCGGACGCCTGCATGGTCCGCGGCCACCACAACCTGCTGTTCTACGGCGACGAGGCGCGGAAGTTCCGGCTGTTTGCGCAGATGTTCAAGATCGCGCTAGCCGACACGGGCTTCAATCCCGGGCCTGCGGGCCGGAACGAGCCGGTGTAGGAGATCGTAGAAGCAGCACCGATGATCGCTGCGATCCGCTACTGCTTGGGCTTCTTCTCCAAGCGCTATGGGGATGCGCGATCGTGCTACTGCAGGCGCGGCGGGGGAACGTCTTGGCCGCGATGTTGCGCCGCGCGCTCCGCCGTGTTGTAGGTGCCGTAATAGGGGGCATTCCCGTCGAGCCAGATGCACAAGCGCAGACGGTCCTCTGGCGACAATTGCAGCGTTTGACGATGGTTGGCGTCGTTCAGCACGCGCAGCAGGGGGCTTTCGTCGGCCCCGCCATGTCCGGGCACAGTCACCGCCTGGCTGATGCTGTTGCGGCCCCACTCGTACCAGCGGCCGCAGGGTATCGTGTGAGGAGGAGAACTCGCCGGCAGACCGGCCGGTCAGGACCCATGGGCTCTTGGCGTCCGCCTGGCCGTCGTGACACCTGGTGCAGTGGCGATCCAACACGGGCTGCCTGCCGCAAGCGGCAGTCGCCCAGAAACGGACCATCGACCCTGAGATCGTCAGGGCAATCTATGCCCCGGTGCGAGCGTTGCGCGCGATTCGATTCACCGTCGGGACTTGTCCTCGATGCGATAGAGGTCGTTCTTCGTGCGGAGAAACAGCGCGTTGCCGGAGACGGCGGGGGACGCCATGAAACCATTCTCCAGGCGGTTCACGGCGAGCACCTTGTAGGTCCGCGAGGCTTCGATCACGGTCGACTGGCCGTCCTGGTCGAAGAAGTAGATCTTGCCGCCGGCGTAGATGGGCGAGGAGGAAAAATTGCCGCCCAGGCGTTCCTTCCAGACCTCGTCGCCGGTCTTCGCCTCGAGACAACTGGCGACGCCGTTGTCGTCCACCATGAACAGCAGATCATCGACGAGCAGCAGCGACGGCCGACGGGGCGTGCCCCGTTTGGACTTCCACACCAGGTGCGTGTCGGTCACGAGGCCGCGTCCGTCGGGGCGAACGGCCCACAGTTCTCCCTTGGCCCCCATGGGTACAAAGACGAGGCCGTGGCCCACCACGGGGCGGCACGCGCCCGAATGGCTGCCCTGGGCTTCCATGCGCCACAGTTCCTCGCCGGTCAGCGGGTCATAGCCATACAGGGCCATCGAGCCGAGGCTGATTAGCACTGGCTTGCCCTGGGCCTCGGCAATCACCGGCGTGGAGAAGGCTTTGCGGTAGTCGCCTTCACGAATCGGCTCGCCCGTGCTGGAGTCCAGATCGTCGAACTTCACGCTGCGATCCGTCTTCCAGACGGTCTTCCCGGTCGCTTTGTCCATGGCCACGACGTACTGGCGATCGCTGCCGTCGAAGTGCAGGATGAGCAGGTGCTGGTAGATGAACGGCGAGGAGCCGGCGCCGCGGAAGTGATTGCAGACGAAGTCCTTGCGTTCCCAGAGCACCTCGCCCGTGGCCGAATTCAGGCAGGCGGTGTAGGGGGCGCCGAAGCTCACGTAGACGCGTCCCTCCTCGATCACGGGCGACGGCGAGGCATACGAGTTGAAGGGATGGCAGTACTGCGGCGCGGCCACGGTTCGCAAGCGCTTCTGGTGAAGGATCTTTCCGGACTTCTTGTCGACGCAGATCACGGATAGTTGCGTCCCGTCCTCGATCGCGTTGGTGAGCCAGATGCGATCGCCCCAGATCACGGGCGACGACCACGCTTTGCCGGGGATTGGCGTCTTCCAGGCCACGTTCTCGTTCTCACTCCACCGGACAGGCAGCCCCGCCGCGTCGCAATGGCCCTGCTCGGTCGGGCCGCGATAGCTGGTCCAGTGCTCTGCGGCCCTTGTGGCTGGGACCATCGCGGTCCAGCAAACCGCCGCTGCCATCCATCTCACGAACATGCTCGGTGTCTCGCTTCCCAGGGTTACCTGCTGTTTCGCACGACTGACGCTATCATAGTTGAATCGCCGCGGCAAGTAAAACTGGCCCC
>CALARR010000321.1 GCA_937889015.1 uncultured Planctomycetales bacterium
CCGTTGACGGCGAATGCGGCGGGCGCGTTGGCCGAATTCACCAGGAACAGCCAGCGGCCGTCCGGACTTTCGAATTCGGCCGCAGTCCACGAGGGCAGCTTCACTTCGCGCTGCGCGCGTTCCTGTTCGCTGGTCGTGTTCGGCTCCATGGTCCCACCCAGTTTGACCCGAGCGCCATCCGAACCCTGGACTTGGCGCACCTGGAGCGTCGTCTGCTTCTTTCCGAAGAGAAACACCTGGGCCAGACCTTGCGGCCCGTTGAGTTCCTGGGCGCACTCGCAATAGGCATCGTACCAGAGCTGCCAGGTACGTTTGACCGCCGGGCGTTTGAACAGCGACCAGATCAAGACGCCCTTGGCGCCGCTGGCCAGGCCCAGATAGACGTCGTGCCGCACCCAGGCTCGAATCTCACATTCTTCCTCCGGTTCCGGGTTCTTGCACAATTCAGGCATTACCAGCGGGATCGCATTCGGACGTCCTGCGACGCGCAGGGCCTCGACCTCCTGTTCCACACTCCAGCGGACCCAGGCTCGATCGCGTTTCTTGCCGGCTGAATTGACGTAGCAGCCCTTGGCGAGGATGTCCACCTGTTCGGCGATGGGGGCCAGGCCCTTGGCATCGCGGTGGTTGGGGTTGTAGTGGAAGATCGGCCGCGCGAGGGGATCGGCCTTGCGAATCGTCTCGCAGACGATCTTCAGGTAGTCCATTTCCGAGCGACGCCAGGTGCGCAGTTCCTCGGGGTGAACGCCCCACCACACAATCTCCTTATGCGCCGCCAGCTCTTGCACCTGCTTCTGAACGGACTGCTGCAGACTGGCTGGTTCGAGCTTGTACTTATCGGGACTATCGTCTTTGAAGGTGATTTTGGGCCCGACGTGAGCGATGACCGGCCAGCGGTTCTCGAAACAACGCTTGAGATAGGGTGTCTGGTCGCCGTAGACGGGCCCGGCCACGGTGAAGCCTTTGGCCAGATCCCGGGCCGGATCGCCGGAATAGCCCGCGAAGACCATCTTCCGCCCCTGCGGAAAGAACCCATCCGCGGCGAGCTGGCCTTTGGCTTTGGCGGGCACGGCCGCGGAGGCCGTCCCGAGGAGATCGCTCGGAGCCAGATTCGCGCCAGACGCCACGAGGAGTCCCGCCGAAGTCTTGAGAAACGCGCGCCGCGTGGTCATGGTTGCACCTCGGTTTCGTCTACCGGCTCCGTCGCGACGAGCACCTCGTCGCCGCGTGTTACGCCGGCCAGTTGCCTGCCAGGGCCATTGTACTGCCGCGAGGCGGGCCGTGGTCTGAATTTATTGAACTACTGTGGTCTCATTGTTGACAATAAGATCTAAACAGGCATCATATGAATTCATGACCACGACCGCCAGTTCCCACGCCAATGTCTACGACACCGCTCGTCGCCTGGAGCAAGACATTCTCCAGAAAGGGCTTGTGGCCGGCGCCCGGTATCTGACCGCGGCGGAAGCGGGGCGGATGCTGGGCGTGAGCACAGCGACGGCGCATCGGGCCATGGCGATCCTGGCGCGGCGCGAGATGCTGGTGCGGCGGCGCAACAGCGGGACGTTTGTGGGCGCGCGGTTCGCCGGCACGCCGCAACGGCGGATCCGCACCTTGTACGTGATCCTGCAGGGCGCAACACGACCGCGCTTGGAGTATCCGATCGATCTGTTCGTGCAGGGGATTCGTGCGCGCCTGCCGGATGTGAACATTCAGATCTGTTTCCTGCCGAGCAACGACTGCCTGGGGTATCTGCGGGACTTGATCGAGTCGGCCCGAGCGGCGGGCGAGGCGGTCGGATTCGTGGCCGTGAGTTGTCCGCGCGAGGTCTATCGTCTTCTGGCCGATACGCACCTGCCGATGGTGATTCACGGGTCCGCGTATTGTGACCAGCAGGACATTCCTTCGCTGGACGTCGACAATCGCGAGGCGGGACGTTTGCTTGCCGAGCACCTCATCCGGCGGGGCCATCGCCGCATGGCCTTGCTGTGCGTCACCGACCATCTGCCGGGCGACAATCTGTTCTTCGACGGCACCAGCGAGGCGCTGACGGCGGCGCGACTGCCGCACAACGCGCTGATCGTGCGCAGTCTTCCCTCAGCTCCGGAGACCTTTGCCCCGGAGATTCGGCGGTTGTTCGCCGGGGACAACGCCCCCACGGCCATGATTGCGCGGACGCCGGCCCTGGTGCTGGCCGCTGGGACGGTGGTGGAAGAGTTGTCCGGCGCGCGGGGGACGATCGACATGGTTTGTTATACGCACTTGCCGATGCCCAACTCGGCGTTTCCCTATGCCTATGTGGCGCCGCGCGTGCCCTTCGTGGAGATGGTGGATCGCATCGCCCAGATGCTGGACCGGCAGAAGCAGGGCCTGGCCCTGGAGAGCAAGTGCGTGGTGATTCCGGTGGACTTGCAGATTCCGGGCGGCGGCCAGTTGCCGCGTGTGTCACAGACCGTTCAGAAGCGAAGGAGGACTCGATGCTAGGCATCACCACGGCCATCGCGATCTCGATGGTGATCAACAATCCTGCGGCGGACGCAAGCCGTTGGGTCCATCCGCTCTTCCTGCCGTCATCGGTCACGACCAACCGGCCTCTGCTGGCGCAAGCAGACGGAAGCCTGCTCATGCCGGACGAAGCACTGGTCCAGGAAGCGAGGAAGAACCGGTAGCTGCAGGGGATGGGAAGCGGGGCCGAGATTCAGCACGTGAAGGCCAAGGAGAAGATGATGTCGAAGTCTGATTCCAACAGCATCCGAGGGATGATTTGGTCCGCCACCCCGACTCCCTTTACGGCCAGCGGCGAGCTGGACGACGCGGGCCTGGAGCGACTTTGCAGCCAGCACCAGCGATTGGGCCTGTCGGGGCTGTTCTTGGCCGGGACGTGCGGAGAAGGGCCCTTCATGCCGAATGGCCAACGGGCGGAACTGGTTCGGAAGATCCGGCGGCTGGCCGGCGACGCGTTTCATCTGGCGGTGCAGGTTTCCGACACCTCCGCGGCGCGCGTGCGGGAGAACATCGCGCAGGCGGTCGACGCCGGGGCGGACTCGGTGGTGATCGCCGCGCCTTGGCTGGCTCGATTTGTGAACCGGGAGTTCGCGCGCCGCTACTTCTTCGAGTCGCTGGACTGTGATTGCCCGGTCCCGCTGGGGATCTACGTCCTGGCCCAGGCGCCCGAGACGGGGATCGACCTGGATCTGTGGCGTCAGGTCGTGACGCATCCGCGAGTGGCTTACGTCAAGGACTCGTCCTGTTCGGCCGAGTATCGCCGCGCGTTCCTGGAGGTGCAGGCCAGCCGTCCGGAGTTGGTGCTCAGGACCGGGAACGAGTTCGACGTGCTTTCGGCGATTGGGGACGGTTATTCGGGTTGCCTGTTGGGCACGGCGATTTTCAATGGCGGGCTGATCGCCAGGGCGATCGCCGCCTTGCAGGCGCGCGACATGGAGCAGGCCCAGGCCTGGCAGGATCGAGGCAACCGCCTGCTATACGACCTGTTCCGGCCGGACATCAGCGCGTGGATGTCGGGGTTGAAATACGCATTGTGCTCCGCCGGCATCTTCTCCACCGAGTATTCGCACCTAGCCTACGCGCTGACCGACGACGACCGGCGGCGCATTGAGGCGGCCCTGCAACGCGAACGAGAGTATATCCTCAACGGATCTTGACCGAGGCGAGTGTCCGGACGACGCAACCTACGGAGGCTCCTCCGATGATCTTCGCTGCCTTGAGGTCGGCATGGCCCAGAATCGTCTCGCGGCCATCCCGGATTCCAGCCGGAATCCGGCTTGCAGTACGATCATTGACAGCTCCGGCGTCAACCGCTGCGGATCGCATCGCAGCACGTTTCATCACAATTGCGATCGTCGCAGCAGCGGTGTCTGCCGGCCATTCGGCTTGGGGTGCAGTCGCCGGCCAGAAACTGTTCGTCACCCTCCAACTTCCGGAGAGGGCAACACTTGAGCAGACGCAGCAGTTCGCCGAGACCCAGATTTCCAGGGCCGCGTCCTTCGGAGTCGACAGCGTAGCGATGCTCCTCTCGCGCGTGAACGGCGAGACCGTGGCGTTGATCGAGAGGCTGTCGGCCGCGGCAGTCAGAGCCGACGTCAAGCTCTGGATCGGCCTGCAACTGCCCAACGTCACCGCCCCGGAAATCGCGCGCACCCTGGGCGCGCTGCGCATCCAGGGAATCGTCATGTTCAGCGCGCCGCCGAACGGCGAACCACCCGATCCTGGCGGTCGGGAAGCCCTGCTAGCGATCAAGCAGCAGGGCGACAAGCTGGGCGAAACCATCCGTCAGGTCAAACGCCAACTGGGGTCGCAGAAGCAACTGGCCTTGTGCGCGATGTTCTCCGAAATCGCCCCAGAAACGGCGCGAAGCCACTACCTCCCTGTCCGTGACCTGGTACGCGATGGCACCGTTGACGTTGTCGCGATCGGTGGTGTCGAACGACTGAACTTCGATCGCCTGCGGTTGTTGCGCGACGCGCCGCTTCAGGCAGGCAGCTTCCTCGACGCCGGTTCCAGCGAAGAAGGTCGCCGTGCCGGCATTCTCACGCACGGAGTGGTCGAGGCGGCCAAGAACAACACCTGCCAGCTTCTGTGGCTGCACGATTTCCCGATCGAGATTGTGGGGCAAGTGGTCCACGCGGCTATCCAAGGACACCGGCAGTCGCAGGAGCGTCGTGCGGCGACGGAAGCTGCCTTGGCCAAGGGTGAAATGGTCGTCGATCAGGAGGTCTCGGAGAAGGGGGCCACGGACCTGGCGAGCCTACATGGCGTGGCTCAGAGCTTCGTGCCCTCGCGCGACGGCCGATCACCGTTGGTGCAGATCTACGCCGCCATCCGCGGTTCGCGAGGGCCTCTGCCGCCGCCGGTCCACGTGGAGATTCGTGGCGACGATGGTGGCAAGCCGGGCACCGACGTTCTGGCCAAGGCCGATATTCCGGCTGCCGAGTTCGGGCCGGAACCAGCCTATCGCTGGGGCGGTGCGGCGTTCGATCCCCCGGTGCCGCTGAAGCAAGGGCAGACCTACTGGATCTACCTCACTAACAAGGCGCATCCGGACGGGAACTACGTATGGCGCATGGCCAAGGATGCCGCCGGCCCTCGCGGCCACGCCTGGAGCCAACGCTACGACTATGCGAAGCACACTTGGGTCTTTCGCGTGTATCTATCGGCCCTGGAAAGGTAATGCAGTCCGGGCGTCCAAGGGGAGCCCGGCCGCTCATGGCAAACGCCAGGATCATGCTCGATGACCGTCCTGAACGTCAACAAACAAGGAGCCGTCGCCATGAGGAATGCAGGGTTTTCGCTCCGTGCCGCGGCTGGTCTGGCGTTTCTGGCAATCCTGGCCACTTGCGCCGCAGCCGACCCGCGGATACTGAAGTGCGCGTTTGACGGCGACTTTGAGAGCCGGTCCGAAGACCTGTCGGCCGCTCGGTCCTGCAGGGCCGCCCGAGGTGGCGGCGGTGGTTCCAGGATAGATTCTAAGGATGCTTCGGAGATCGCGCCGGTGACGGTTCAAGGAATCGAGTTCATCACCGGGCATCAAGGCCAGGCCGCCTTGATCCAGCGTCCCGCGGTGCTGACCTATCCCACCACGAGCTTCAACCGCGAGCAGTTCACGATCTCGTTCTGGGTCCGACACGAGAAGCCGCTCGAAGACTACTTCTTTCAGCAGCTCACCTACTTCTACCACGAAACGCCGGACCTGAAGAACCGCATTGGGATCCTCAAGCGTTCGGGCACGAACAACTTCGTCTTCTTCTTCAGCGATGACCAAGGGCGCGCGAAAGGGGTGAACTTTGCCGACGATTGGTTTGCCATGGCAACCGCTCCGCAGTCGTGGGCGGCCGGATCCTGGCATCACGTACTCTGCACGGCCGATAAGACTCGCGGTCTGGCCCAGTTCTTCATCGACGACCAGAAGGTGGCCGAGGCGCGCGGGACCCAGTTCCCGGCCAAGCTGGGCGAGGTTTTTTGGATCGGCACGCAACAGGGGCACTCCTGGATGCGCGGAGCCATCGACGAGTTGGTGATCGAGCCCATCGCGCATCTGACCGATGCCCCGCTTGTTTCCCGCCCGGAAAAGCCGGCCGCACCGTTGCCGGTCGCCAAGCCGGTTATGGGCAAGAGTGTCGGTCAACTCACGGGCAAGGATCTGGCCATCAACCTGGACTTCTTCGACATTTGCATTGGCACCGACTGCTGGGACCTGCGCCACTGCGACGAGGAGATGGACCGGTTGATGGCGATGTGTGCCCATTTCGGATTCGACCGGGTGTATTTCCGCGTTTCGGTCTGCGGCGCCGAGTGTTATCACACCAAAGTGATGACGCCAGCCTTCGAGGAGATCTTCAAGGCCTACACCGAAGAGGGCCTGGACGGATGTTGCTGCAACATTCCTTCGCGGCACGCGCGGATGGCAGCCGTGATGCGTGCCATCGATCCCTTGGAAGCATGCGTCCGGCACGCGCACAAGCACGGGATGAGGGTCTATCCCGAGGTGACGATCTTCGACAGCCTTTACTACGCACCGCCGACGGAGTTCTTCCAGCAACACCCGGAGTACACCTGGGTCAGTCGGGACGGCAAGAAACACATCCCTGGCGTGCCATGCTACGCCTATCCCGAGGTTCGCGAATACCGCGTTGCGCAGATGAAAGAACTCTGTGCCTACGGGATCGACGGCCTCAAGCTCTGTCCACGATCCCACTCGCCCTGGCCGGGGCGCAAGTCGGGCGGGGGCAACGAAGGCTCGCGTGGATACGGGTTCAACGAACCTGTCGTCAAGGAGTATCTCCGCCGTTATGGCAAGGATCCCAGGCAGGTCCAGTCGGACAGTCTCGACGAATTGCGTTTCGTGCAGCTCAAGGGCGATTTCCTCACGCAATTCCTCCGCGAAGTGCAACAGGTCACCAAGGCCGCTGATCAGAAGCTGACGCTGGTCATCGCTCCGAAGATGGTTGATGTGGTTTCAGCCGACTGGATGTACATCGACGCCGACACCCTGGCGCGCGAGCGGATCGTCGACGAGTTGTGCGTCATGGGCAGCGCCGGCGCCAATCTCAATCATTGGCGGCTCTTGGCCGATGGCCAGATCCGCTTGACGACTTGGGCAGGCATCCACGGCACCACCTACGAGCAGTGCCTCCGCTTGATGCGGCAGCAATTCCGCGCGATGTTGGGCAATCCCACCAGCGACGGCAGCACCTACCACGAGATGGCCAACCTCATCTATCCCGACTGCTGGGAGGAAGCCATTCTCGACACGCTCAAGGAGTCACGATGAGACAGATGCCGCGACGCGGTTTCTTGGAGGTTCTGGGTGCTGGCGCAGCCTGGGGAGCGGCCGCCGAACGGACCGCGGCGGCTGAGCCCAAGGCAGCCGTGCCGCGGGCGTTTGTCTGTGGGCGGGAGGATGGCCGATTCCTGCACACGGCCGGTTACACCATCGAATTGACAGCACCATGACCCAGAATCACGAAAGCCAGAATTTGAATGGCCAGCGTATGTCCTGGGCCTGGGCGGTCGTGGCCATGCTCTGGCTGGTCGCAGCCCTGAACTACTTCGACCGGCTGATGATCACGACCATGCGGCTCTCGTTGAAGGAGTCGATCGCGATGACCGACGCGCAGTTCGGGCTGCTGACGTCGGTCTTCCTTTGGGTCTACGGAGGCTTGAGCCCCTTGGCCGGATTCCTGGCCGACCGCTTCAGCCGCAGCCGGGTCATCGTTGGCAGCCTGCTGGTCTGGTCCTTGGTCACCTGGCTCACCGGCCATGCGCAGACCTTCGAGCAAATGCTGTTTGCCCGGGCCGTGATGGGCGTGAGTGAAGCCTGTTATATCCCCGCCGCGCTGGCCCTGATCGTTGACTACCACCGCGGACCGACGCGTTCGCTGGCCACAGGCATCCACATGAGCGGCGTCTTTGCCGGCGCCGCCCTGGGAGGCTTTGGGGGGTGGATTGCGGAAGGATTCGGCTGGCGTCATGCGTTCGACCTGTTTGGCGTGATTGGGATCGGCTATGCGCTGCTGCTGGCCTTTGTGTTGAAGGATGCGGCCGACAGTCGCATGGGGCAGAAACAGCCGGCGGGGCCGCAAGCCAGTTTGGGGCTGTTCACAACCCTGGGCACCCTCTTCTCCCAGGGAGCGTTTCTGCTGCTGCTGACCTACTGGAGCATCTTGTCCTTCGCGAACTGGGCCATCGTGGGTTGGCTTCCCAGCTATATGAACGAACACTTTGGATTGGGCGAGGGAGCAGCGGGCCTTTCGGCCACGGCCTACCTTCAAACCGCGGCATTGCTGGGCGTGCTGGTCGGCGGAGGCTGGGCCGACCGCTGGAGTCGAACCAATCCACGGGGGCGGATCCTGGTGCCGTTGGTCGGGCTTTGCGTCGCCGCTCCGCCGATCTTTCTGGCCGGAAACACGACCCTGCTG
>CALARR010000322.1 GCA_937889015.1 uncultured Planctomycetales bacterium
CGAATCCGCTGATCAGGGTCGGATCCATGTTGCCCCAATAGATCGGGTAGCTCCGCGCGTAGTTGGCCGTATCGCGGAAGAAGCCGCAGATGCGGCCGCGCACGTCGTGGCCCAACTCCGCGCTCAGACGGTCCAAGGCGTCGCTGGCGGCGATCGCGTCGTAGGCGTACACCAGGCTGGTGGGCAGCTCGGAATAGTACCAACCGTTCCATCCATCGCCCCGGCGATTGGACCAGTAGGGATAGTGGGAGCCGTCGTTGCGCCCGATGGTTGGCGATATCGCCCTCGGCACGGCGACCAGCCCCTCCGGTGCCTGCAGGATTTCTGTCTTCAACAACAGCGGGCTCCCCTCGCGGCGGCAGATCTGCACGTTGTAGTGCGGATAAGCCGCGGCCAGCCGGTCGAGAATCAACGCCGCCTGGCGCGCATAGCGTGCGTCGTGCGTCCCCACGTAGAGACTAGCCAAGACCGACGCGATCTGTTCCATGTATTGCTTCCGCGCGTTATCGATCTTGCCCGTCAGATAGTACTTGTAGCCGTCCTTGCCCGGATAGTAGGGGAACTCCTGCTCCTGGCCTGTCGGATCGACAATGCGATCGACCGCCGACATCGGATAGCGCTGATCGGGATAGATGGCTCCGCAGTGGGTGCAATGGACCCGCTCTGGATCCTCCACCGACCAACGCCAGTAGTTCTTGCGGTCTCGCCGACCACCGGGCCACTCGCAGTTCGGACAGGCAACCATCTGAAAACTGCTCTTGGCCACGATCCACTGGTCGATTTCCGCTCGCGAGAAGCCCATCACCTTTTCAACTCGGGCCTTGAGCCCGGCCACTTGCCGCGGTGCGACACTGCTGGGAAAAACCGGATGCTGGACCTCAGCCACCAAACTCCCGCCGCCCCCCACCATGAATGCCACAGCCGTGAGCACCGATAGAGCACGCATCTTCGAACTCCCCTTCATCAACCCGTTGAGACTAAGAGCCTACTTCAGAGCCAATCCAGCCACGTCGGGCAGCCCGGCAAGACTGAGTAGCACAGCGCGCACAGATCAACCCGCGCGATCATGATTCCCGTGGCGGCATTCACCATGGCGCCTGTGAGGGCCATACGTTCATCGTCTGGAGTATACGCGCTTGCGCCGCGGCATGCCAGCAAACGTTTGTCAGGACGGCGGCTGTTTGAACGTCCGCGGACGGCAAATGTGGCCGCAGGGCCTCGACGCCTGCCACGCGTCCGTGCAACCCTTGCGGGCCCGGGACTCTTGTCAACGTTTCACCGTTCGTGCTACGATAGCAGTGGCATGATGCATGGTTGCGACCCGCCGAAAATCCTCGCCACCCCCCAACCGATCTCCCGCCTTTCGTCTCGCCTGCCGCCCTCCTGCCTCGGTTTCCTGGCCCGCCTTCTTCGCTCATAGCAAAGGATTCAACTCCATGCGACTGGCTGGAATCATCGTGTTGCTGCTTGCCGCTGTGTCGCACGCCGCTCAACCCGAGCAAGTCCGCATGGTCGAGGCCCAGACGAAGCCCGGCAAGCCGTGGAAGGCGTTTCCCACTCGTTTGCTCGAGGATGTCCCTGAGAACCTGTCCGAGAATCGCCCCAGCAGCCTCGGTCGGCCCAGCCGCACTGAGCTGCCGACAGGTTGTGGAACCGGCCCTAAGAACCTGTCCGAGAACCGCCCCAGCCACCTCGAGCGGCCCAGCCGCACTGAGCTGCCGACAGGTTCTGGGACCGGCCCTAAGAGCGTCAAGCCGCAACTCGAAGCGGAACTGGATCAGTATGGCGGGCAGGTGACGCGGAGGGCAAAGGCGACCGGCTTCTTCTATCCCGCCAAGATCGACGGACGCTGGTGGCTCGTGGATCCCGACGGCGGCCTGTTCATCCACGTGGCCATTGCCGGCGTTACGACGGTGCGCACGCCGGAAGCCGAAGCCGCGCTGGCGCGGAAATTCGGCGACAAGGACCACTGGGCCGCCAGCGCGACAGACATGCTCCGCCAGCACGCTTTCAATGGCACAGGTGCGTGGTCCGACACGACTCGCCTCCGTTCGGTCCAGCGTCCGATGGCTTACACCCGGATCTGGAACTTCATGGCCTCGTATGGCAAACAGCGCGGCGGCACCTACCAAAGCCCCGGCCACACCGGCTATCCGGGCGACTGCATCTTCGTGTTCGATCCCGAGTTCGAACCGTTCTGCGACCGCCATGCCCGGCAGTTGGCCGAAGGCAAGAACGACCCGTGGCTCCTGGGGCATTTCTCCGACAACGAGATGCCGTTGACGCGTTCCTCGCTGAAGAACTTCCTGCAACTTCCCGAAGGCGATGCGGGACGTCTGGCCGCCGAGCGATGGCTGAAAGACCGGCATGGACCCCACGCGACCATCAAGGATGTCACCGAACAGGACCTGAGCGACTTCCGCGGCGTAGTCGTCGAGCGTTACTACCGTATTGTCTCCCAGGCCATCAAACGCTACGACCCCAACCATCTGTACCTCGGCTCGCGATTCTACGGTCGCGACCTGGAGCGGCCCGAGATCTTCCGCGCGGCCGGCCCCTACGTCGATGTGGTGGCGGTCAACTACTACCGTGCCTGGACGCCCGATCCGGAAAGACTGGCGATGTGGGAACGCGAATCCAAACGTCCCATCCTGATCACCGAATGGTACGCCAAGGGCGTGGACAGCGGCATGCCCAATACTTCCGGTGCGGGCTGGACCGTGCGCACCCAGCGGGATCGCGGCTGCTTCTATCAGAACTTCACCCTGGGGTTGCTCGAATCGCGGGTCTGCGTGGGCTGGCACTGGTTCAAGTACGCCGATAACGACCCGGCCGACACCAAGGCCGATCCCTCCAACCTCGATGCCAACAAGGGAATCGTGACTGCCCGGTACGAACCCTATCCCGCGCTGTTGGAGGCCATGAACCAGCTCAACCAGCACGTCTACCCGCTGATCGACTACTTCGACCGCGGCAAGCAGTGAACGGCGCGGAAGCTACGGGATCGCCGCGCGCGTCCACGGCTGTGCCACGCGCACCGGCTGCCTTGCCACCGCGGACAAGCGACCTCTACAACTCCATGCGCAGTCCATCGTAGGCGACCA
>CALARR010000323.1 GCA_937889015.1 uncultured Planctomycetales bacterium
TGCAGCCAATCATTCAACTCGGGCTTCCCGCAGTCGAAGGAAGACCGGTCGTGCGATGGGGCGAGGCGCTGAATGACCCAGGTGGGCGGCCGCTCAGGCACGATCCTTGTACCTCTTGGCCGCCGCGTGCAGGGCCTTGTTGGGGCGGGATTCGGCGTCGTCGAGCAGGGCGGCGAAACGATCCCGGTCCCGCTGCGACAAGCGGGTCACTTGATGCTCTTGGAGCACCTGCCGCGCGGTAGTGGCCAGCGTGGAAATAGCGAAGTCGCTCACGGTCTGGCCGAGTTGCGCCGCCGCTTCCTCAATCGTTTGCTTCAGTTCCGCAGAGAGGCGGAAGTTCAGCCGGGCATCATGTTCGTTGCCGGTCGCCATGGCAATCCCACCTTGGAGCATGTACAGCAATTTGCCACACAGACAATTATAGCTGCTGACGTGGCCAATGGCCATACACCCTGGCGAACCCGCCGAAGAGGTCGGAACATCCTGTCGGCTCTGCGGTTGGGTGCCCTTTCATCGGGGAGGGACTTGGAGCCGGTCCCAGAATCTGTCGGCAGTTTCGGCCCCTGGGCCGCGCGACGTGGCTGGGATGGTCCTGGGATAGGCTTTCATTGCGTCTCAGGTAAGTAATGCCGTTAGGCCGACCATCGGGAGGCCGGTTTTCCCGGGCAACGGCCCGGACAGCCACGACATTCCTTTACTGACACCCAATAGTTGCAGATGCAAGCCCACCACAGCTCGATTTGCCGCGTGGCTGGCAGTGCTTGGGCCGCGGTCGCCGAATCCCACCGCCACCGCCGTGGCGCTGCAGCCAAGCCAGCGCCGGCCGAGACTACGCTTTCACGACCTTCCGCAACAGAAACCCAACAGGCCACGTACAATTCCTACTTCTGCTGGACGCTTCCTTCGCCGGTGACCGTGGTCTTCAACCGCCAACTCGCCGTCGGCTGCTGCGGCGCCACCAGCACACAGCCATGAGAATGCTCGGGCGCGTCCTGTTGGCCCATGTGGATCGTGTTGTCGGGCAGGCGCGCCGTGGTGACGCGCAGCGGAGCCGAACTCTCCAGGCTCAACGTCGCATCGCTCCAGGAGACGGTGACGCGATGGCCGTCGCCTTGCGGTTGCACGTCGTCCGCCGTGCCCAAGTGCCAACGGAACAGGGCCTGCTGCGGCTGGTCGGAGGGGAAGAGGACCTCGTCGGTCACCTCCAACCGGTCGGCGGTCCAGACGACGCGCCGCTGCCACTGCTGCACATCCGCATAGCCGGGCGTGGGATCGACCAGCACCTCGCCCCCGGTCGCATCCAGCCGGATCACGCGCATCGGGGCCGGCCTCTTCTCGGTCGGGCAGCCCGGCACTTCCAGCACGTTGTGGCCCACGATCGACTGGTACAAGGTCCGGATCTGGGGATGGCCGTAATCGAGCGGCGTGCCGGCCTCGATGAGGATGGGCTTGCCGCGGAGAATGAAGTTCACGTGTCCGCGATCGTAATGGTCGTGTCCGTCGAGGGGATGACCGCCGCGGACCCAAACGCCCGAGGCGTCGTCGTCCCACCTGCTGCGCCAGTTGACGCGGCAGGCGTTCTCGTAGAACGCAAACGGCGCAGGGGCCCGGCTCGCCCCCTGGGTGCAGCGGAAGGCCAGGCCCGGAATGTCGTCCTGGGGTCCGTTCAACTGCGTGGTCAAGGTCCAGCGCGCCACCGGATCCTCGTGCAACAGCAACAACAGCGACAGCAGTTGCCGGCTGCGCGTGTCGTTGCTCAGGCGCACGTCGAAGCAGTTGATCCATGCGCGACCGGGCTGGGCATGATGGGCCAGCCAGGTGGCAAAGCGACACAGAAAGGGATGGTCGACCGCGCGCCGGTCCCCGGCCACCGCCATGGCGCGCGCCGCCTGCAGCAGCGACTCCACACTCAGCGCCGCATACATGATTCCCTCGTGGCATTCGCCTTGCGGCCCCTGTGCTTCGAGCGACGCCAGGAGATTCCGCACGCCCAACTCGTATTCCGCCGCGTGTTTCTCCCGGCCCAACACCAGGCACGCGCGGATCAGCCCCTCGGTGGGCACGATCCACTGGTTGGTGCGCGGGTTGTTGCTGCGGATGAACCAACTCGGCTTGGTGCGCCAGTCGTCGACGATGCCGGCCGCCTCCCGGGCGAGCTGGGCATGGATCTTGTCGACCAGCGCCTGCGGCAGGCTGCCGGCCGGCATCAGTTCCAGCGTATCGGCCAGGGCCCGGATGATCCAACCGGTGGCCAGCCAACATCCATCGCGAAAGTCGTCCGGCACCGGCGCGGACGATGTGCTGCCCAGCGACCAGCCCGGCCGCTGCAGCGGCGACCAGGTGGCGGTCTCTTCCAGTTGGGCCACGATCCGCTTCTTGAGCGACTCGTCGCCCGACCACCGGTAGGCCACGGCCAACAGCGGCAATTCCTGGTTCAGCACGCCGGCGGCCGGATTATCCGACTTGGCCAGGGCGAACAGCGACCGGCGGCGAGAGCCGTCGAGGGTCACCGAGCGTTCGCCCAACGAGCTGCGGAACTGGCCCACGTGCTCCGCGCGGTAGACTCGCCTGACGATGGGCGTCGACGTCAGCTCCTGCGCCGCGGCGAGCAGCTTGTCGCGTGTTGCGGAGACGCGCGCGTCGGCCTTCGCGGCGTCCATAGCCGAGCCCCAGTCGGGAACCTGCCTGGCCGTTTCCGCGCCAGACGAGGTTCCAATAGCGACCAAGAGAATGAGCAGGAACGCAAAAGCCTTGGGAATTCGCATGCCAGAAAACCTCGGTCCAGTCGGACCATCCACGGTCGATCGATTTTACACCAGCGGCGTCACGCCGGGGACGGCGACATCCGGGACGGGGATCTGGGTGTCCCAGTTCAGGTTGGCCGGCATCGTGTCTTCCTTGGAGTTCATGGCCATGTCCCAGGTGAGTTCCTGCCCGGTGTAGGCCGCCATGCGTCCCATTATGGCCATGAGGGTACTCTTGACCATCTTGTCGCCGTCGTTGGGTGGATTGCCGGCGCGCAGGTCGCGGAAGAGGGTTTCGTGTTCGTGGACGAACATGAGGACGCCACCTTTCCTGGGCGAGGTCCAGGCAGACGGGCCGGTGATCGAGATCTGCGCCGGGCTCCTGGAGACCAGGCAGTACCCCTTGGTGCCCATGATCCGGATGAAGACCCCGCTTCGGAAGCAGTCGGCCTGGTTGTGAACCTTCAGGATGGCTGGCATGCCCTCGGCATATTCGTAGGTCACATCGAAGTGGTCGAACACGTTGCCGAGCACGGCGGGCGTGGCGCGTCCTCCATGGGCCACGCACTTCAGCGGCGGCACGTCGCGCATGGCCCAGGCGAATTTGTCGACCTCGTGGATGTGGACCTCCATCATGTAGTCGCCCGAGAGCCACCGGTAGTGCTGCCAGTTGCGGAGTTGCCACTCCAGGTCGCCCCAGTCGGCCTGGCGTTCGGGAAATCGCACCGAGAGAGGCGTGCCGGTGCGCACGGCGTACATGGCTACAATGTCGCCGACCGCGCCCTCGTGCACGCGTTTCATGGCCTCCTGCAACGCGACGTCGAAACGGTTGCACAGGCCGGAGCGAATGGCCAGCCCTTTGCGCTTGGCCAGTTCCGCGGCCTCAATCACCTTTTTCAGGCCCGGCACGTCCACGGCCATGGGTTTTTCGCAGAAGACGTGCTTGCCGGCCTCGATGGCCGCCTTCAGGTGAATGGGTCGGAACGCGCCGGGCGTGGCCAGGATCACCAAGTCCACGTCGCTGGCCAGCACCTTCTGGTAGGCGTCCAGGCCGGTGAAGGCGTGGTCCTTGTCCGGCACGACGCGATCGCCCACCGGCGTGGCGCGCAGGTTCTTCAAGGCCGGCTCAATCTTGTCGGAAAAGACGTCGCCGACGGCCACCAGGCGCGTGTTGGGATCGGCCGTCAAGGCGTTGACCGCAGCTCCGCAGCCCCGTCCACCGCAGCCGACCAGACCGATCTTGATCACGTCGCTGCCGGCGGCGTGGACCGAGCCGGCCAACGACAGGCCGGCGGCCGTGCCTGCGGCCAGAAGGGCCGACTTCTCCAGAAAATGCCGGCGATGGAGCTGTTTGGAAGCGCGGGACACACGACGATCGCAACGTGACATGATGAACTCCTGGGGATCGCAGTCGGAAGATGTCTGTCCGGTCTTCTATGGTTGAATGCCGATGGCCGGATGGTGCTCGTGATGCACATCCGTTGGCCGCGCCAGAGCGTCGGGGGGGTCGCAAGGCGCGGCAGGCGGCGTGAACACCTCGTGCAGCTGCGCGGCCCCGATCGCCGAGCTATCGGGGCCGCCCAGCAACACCCAATCGCACCCGCTCACCGCTTCTCTCTCGCCTGCACCGTCGTCAGCGGCTTCTCGCGCACGCCGGCCGCCTCAACGATCGGCCAACTGGCGCGCAGCTCGTCGCGGTAGGGGCCGATCTTCTCCACGGGGATCGGCTTGAAGCCCAGTTTGAACGCCGGCGAGCCGGATTTCAAGCGGAAATCGTCCTTGGCCGGGTTGACGAACTTCGGGTCGGCCACGACCGAATGCTGGTCCTGACCTTGGGCCTGCCACCACTTGGGCCAGCGGTCGCTGGGCGTGTCTTGGTCCTTCTTGTCGGGTAGCGGCTTGGCGAGCGTCATGCGCGACGCGCAGCCGATTGTCAGCGGCTGTTTGGCATGCCAGGCCAGGTTGTAGTCCGACGGGTTCAGCTCCAGCGGCGCATCGCGGTACGTGATCAATCGCGCGTCGGGAAGCGTGTAGTAGAAGATGTTCCGCTCGAGGCGGTTGTTGGCCATGATCAGCTTGTCGGGCAGGACGGCCTGGCCCGGATGCAGGTCCATGCCGCGAAAGGCGCGCCAGGCCGGGTTGTCGATCACCGACTCGTAGGCGGCGATCATCTTCGGCTGGTTATTGCGCCAAAAGCGATGCTCTTCGAACCAGCCGGAATACTGCACCTGGTGTTGCTGGCAGTCAACAATGATGTTGTTCTGGATACGGTTGTCGCGCGCGTTGTGCAGGTGGATCCCGGCCCGGTAGGCGCGCGCCAGGATGTTGCCGATCACGTCCACGCCGCAGGTGTTGTCGTCCAGGTAGATGCACCAGGTGTAATAGGGCGAGATCCACTTGTCGCCCGTTCGCCCGTAGCCGATCACGTCGTGGCAGTAGTTGTAGGCGATGCGCGAGCCGCGCGCGTTGAGCCAGTCGCGGCCGAAGACGTAGATCGCCCCCGAGTCCTCGGTCTCCACGTTCACGTGCCGGATGTGGTTGTATTCCACCGCGACGTTGTTGCAGCCCGAGCTGAGGATGATGCCGATGCGCGGACAGTCGTGGATCAGGTTGTGCGCCGCGCGGAGCCCGACGCCGGTGAGGCTGATCCCGGACGCCCCTTTGTGGAGCACGCCGATATGGTGGATGTAGTTGTTCTCGGCATAGTTGCCGGCCGCGGCCAGCGTCTTGCGATCGCCGCCGTTGAGTCCGATTCCGCTCCCGCCCACCTCGAAGATGTCGTTGCCCACCACGCCGTTGTTCCGGCCGCCGGCCACCGAGACCCCGCTGCTGCGGAAACCGCCCGCGTGATGGATGCTGTTGCCGGCCACCAGGCAATGCTCGGTCTTCGTCAACTGAATGGCCGTTCGTTCGCAGCAGGCCAGGTCCAGCGCGCGGATGGTGATGTAAGCCGCGTCCGGCCCCAAGGAGATCAGGGTGTCGATCGCAGGCACGCTTACGGTCTGATCCTGCAGCGGCTCCGGCGGCCAGAAGTACAGGGTCTGCGACTGGCGGTCCAGGTACCATTCGCCCGGCGCGTCGAGTTCTTCGAACAGCCCCTGCACGAAGTAGCGGTCGCCCGGCGCGATTCCGTAGGAGGCTTCGGCCCCCAACCGGATCGTGCGCGTGGCCGGGTCCAGGCCCTTGATGGGCAGGATGTTGTTCCAGTAGTTGTAGCCGGGGAAGATGAAGACCTCGCCATCCTCGGGCCGGCTCCAGTTGCGCGCATCCGCCTGGCGGTAGACAATCGAGTTCTTGCTCTGATTGGCGACCTCTTCGTGCTTGACCGGTTTGCCGTCGACATAGATCCAGCCGCCGCCGTAGGGGTTCTGCGCGTCGAAGTTGGGCCAGCGCGCCAGCGTCTGGCGCCGGCCGTCGAACAGAAGCTGCCGGAACGCGGCGCCTTTGAATCCCTGGGCCGCGAGGTCCGCCTTGAGGATCGCCCCGAGATGGGGCACGAAACCGGTGATGGGCCGGCCGCCAAGAATCCGCACCTTCTGACCTGCCGCGGCACGATAGACGACGGGCGCCTCGGCCGTGCCCGAGTCTTCCTTGGTGAGTTCAAAGGTCTTGTCGAGGAAGTACGTTCCGCCCTGGATAAGGACCGTCACCCCGCCGGTCGGCAGCGGGCCGGCCTGCTTCAACGCGCGGATCGCGTCGCGAGCACCGGCCAGGCTGGCCAGAGGGCCGTCGCTCTGGGCCTCGTTCGGCCGCGCCAGCTTGCCGGAAAAGGTGTCGCGGCCGTCGGTGGCCACGTGCAGGTCCAGGCCCGCCGCGCGCACCGCGTCCACGCAAGCCACAAGCAGTACCATACCCAGACACAATTGTTGCAGCATTGTCACAGGCTCGTTCTCCAGGGTAAATGTCGATCTGCAGGCTACTTGGCAAGAGCTTCGCGCAGGCGCGGCGTGTTTAACGTGCGCGTGATGCGGAACACGCCGGCCGGGCCGTAGGGGTGGCCGCTGTAGACGAAGATGTGTTGCACGCCGCGCTGGGCGTCGATCACCGCCCCGGCCGGATGGAACCCGTCGGCCGTCTTGAAGAACACGCCTTCCCGTCCCAACAGCCGGCACTCGCGTGCCCACTGCCCCTTCTCCCAATCAGCCGGCGCCATGCTCCACACCCACAACTCCATTCGATGGCGTTCGCTGCGCACGATCTCAAGACGCTGCGTCACGGGGTTGAAGCAGAAATCCACCGTGTCCACCATGCGCGGGTCTTCCAGATTGGTGTCGATGATCTGCGGCTTCTGGCCGGGCCGCCAGGTCATCTGCTTGTGAGAGCGCCTGGTGGTCTGATCGCGCGTCACCACCAGGTAGCGGCCGTCGTGGAGGACGGCCGCCGGCTCGGCCTGGAAGAAGCCGACCGGAAAGTCCTCGACGCGCCACGTCGCGCCGCCGTCGCCCGAAGCGAAGACGGGAAACGTGAACGAACTTGCATCGCCGCTGCCGAAGACCAGCAATCCGCAGTCCGGGTCGTCAAAGATGCCCGGGCCAGGATTCAGTCCCTTGTGTGCCAGCGTGTCCTCGCGCAGGGCCGCCGGAAAGTGCTTCCACGTGCGTCCCTGGTCCTCCGAGCGGAAGACCCCGTGCGGATTGACCGACACCACGGCCCCGTCGCGCGTGGTGCCGATCGCGTGCATGACGACCTTGTAGCCGCGCTTGTCGGGGTTGCCCGTGTCCCACTTGGCGCGTTGCAGCAGCGGCACGAATCCGCCGCGATCGCGGTCCTCGGGCTTCATGCAGTCGCGCAGATCGTAGGGCTTCGACCATGTCTTGCCGCCGTCCTCGCTGCGGAGCACGATGCCGTAGGCCAAACTCGAGTCCGGTTTGTCCCCTTCTCGGTGGTCGTGCCCGGGGATCCGCCGGTGGATGACGACCAGCGTGTCGCCCGACATCGTGGCGATCGGCCAGCCAAAGTGGTCGCAGGGCCCGGCGTCGGGCCCCGGCAGATGCACGGGCGCGATCTCGATGACGCCGGCGCGCTGCGCCTTGTCCAATCGGCTTGCCGCCTCGGGCGTCAGCGCCAGCATCCGGGATGCGGACTCGTCGGCGGCGCACAGCGCGGTCGTAGATGCCAGGAGCACAGCGATCACATCGCGAACGTTCTTCATGAGGCTTGTCCGATGAAGGAGGGAAAGACTTCAGCGAGGGGATGCAACGGCAGGCTTCCCACCAGTTTCGCGCACGCCCGGTCCTTGGTCAACGCCTATCTGCAACTCCTGCTGGATGGCGCGGACGTCGATCTGGTCCACGTTCACATCGCGGCGCACTGCTTGGGCCGCCGCCAGTCCGGCCGCGTGGCCGAGGGCCAGGATCGTGCGCGACAGCCGGCAACTCGACGCGGCGATGTGGCTCACGCTCACCCCTCGACACGCGACTAACACATTATCCCAGCCCTTGGGGATCAGGCAGCGGTAGGGAATTCCGTAAGGCTGCTCCACAACAATCAGGCGCGTCTGGCCCCGGCCGCCGTGCAGGTCGATGCGATGATCGGCCAGGGCCACCATGTCCTTGTGCGGCTGGCGATCAAAACCCTGGCGCAGGTCGTGTTCCGTCAGGACATACGGACCGACCACGCGATAGGTCTCGCGAATGCCGAGCATCGGCGCCAGGCTCTGCAATTCGTACTGGGCAAAGGGCTCCAGACCCTGCAGCCAACGCCAGTGGGCCTGGGCCGTGCGCTGGGCCAGGGCCAGGGTCTCGTCGTAACCTCGCTCCACGAGCGTCGTGCCCGGCACAATCGTCAGCGGGTTGACCATCAGGTCGCCGCCGGGGATCTCGGTCACGTGCGCGCTGTGGGGCCATGCCGACACGGGCCCTTCGATCTCAGCCTGACGCCGCGGGTTCGCGGTTTTGCGAATGCGGTAACAGAGCGAAATGCCGTTTAGCATCCCGGTGGCACCGGTCAGGGCCGAAGGCTCTTGGAAACGTTCCTGCGGCTCAGAGCCAAGCATCGTCTCGCATCCCAGTTTGCGGCACAGGGCGACTCCGCCCGTGCTGTCGATGAACACCCGGGCGTGGATCTTCAGTCGCGTGCCGTTGTGCGGCTCGGCCTCGATCGAGACCACGCGCCGCTCTGTGGAGCGCACGTCGACCATGCTGGTGCGCAGCAACACGCGGCAATCGCCGGCCTCGGCCAGCATCTGCCGGAACACCTGGTCCAGGGCGTCTGGATCGAAAACCACCGCGGCACACTGCGAAATGTCGCGTTGCGACCGGCGCAGCGTGTGTGCATAGTCCAACTGCGGGTCGATCAACCACAGGGCGAAGGGGCCCCGCTCGCGTTTGAGGTTGCACTCGTGGGCAATGCCGGCCAGGGGCGCGCCTGGCGCGCGCCGCAAGCGGTCATAGATTTCGCGTGCGAAGCTGTCGCTCGGTCCCGCCTGCCAGGCCGCCACGTAGCCCGACGTGTTCGTGCCGCCCAGCCGCGGCTCCCGTTCCACCAGGACCACGCGCGCGCCGGCCCTGGCCGCAGCCAAGGCCGCGCCGCAGCCGCCGGCCCCGCCCCCCACAACGCACACGTCGGTGGCCAGATCGCCGGGCTCTGTGGCAAGGCTTACGCCACACCCCAGCGCCAGCACTCCCATCAGCGAGCAACAAGGCGACAGTCTCATGGGCGAGCCGGCAAGATCGGTAATTGGTAGACCATGACGCGGCTATCCCAAAATAACGGCACAAACAGCAGATTGCGTTGCCGGTCCAGGCCGATGTCGGCCGGGTATTGCAGCTCGGCCAGCACGCGCACGGTGCGATGATCGGACCCCACATGCAGCAGCTTGTGACCGCGCACGTCGGAAACCAGGAAACTGCCGTCGGCCAGGACTTCGATGCCGTCCGGGCCGACGAAGTGTTCGGCCAGCCCGAAGGGCCGCGGCTGGCGCTCGCCGCGCACGTCGATTTCGAACAAGTCGTGTTCGGTGGTGCTCAGGGCATAGAAGCGGCCGCCGGCCATCGTCAGGCCATTGGCGCCCTTCAGCACGGCAAACTCAGCCGCTTGCTGGCCGTCCAGCCGATAGATCCGGCCGCCGCGCGTGTCCGACACGTACACCTGCCGGCCGTCGCTATACATGTCGTTGAGCATGATCGCTCCCGCAATCTCGATCGGCGGCAGCGACTTGCGCGTGGCGATCTCGTAGCGCACGACGCGCGTCAGATCAGCGCCGTACAGCACGCCATCCTGGATGCACATCCCTTTAATCGCGTTTAAGGGCGCTGCCGGCGTGGACTCGATCCACCGCAGCGTGTCGATCTGACCGCCCGGCGCGAGGCGCGAGATGAAACCCGTGCCGTCGGTTACGTTGACCTTCTCGGCTACGAGTTTCGGGGCCACGACGTTCGAGACGTAGGCCGTCCCCGTGGCTGGATCGAGGCAGACGCACTCGGGCGTGTCGAAACCTTCCAAGACGGCCACGGGCCGAAGTTCCCACGATGCCGAGGCTGCCGTATCGCCCGGCAGCAGACCCGGCCAGGACGCCAGCAACCCCAGTACGGCGATGCCCAACCATTGATTCCGACGAAAAACGGAGTGCATTTGGGACCTCGGGACAGGATTGAACAGGAGGGAGTCATCTCGCGGGGTGCCGCGGGTGGCGTGTCCACCCGTGTTCTCACACTGCTGGGCAAGCCAGCCGTGCCATCCACCCTCGATCGCAGGACCGCTTCAGGCAGGCTCCTGGATCGGTCCAAAGATCGTGCCCCAACTCTCGGCCATCTGGCGACCCGACTGCAGCGCCTCGGCCATTTCCGCCGCGCTCAACGGCCGGTACCGCTTGACCATCGCGATGTTGTGCGCCACATGGTCCACGTGCTGCGGTCCGATGTTGGCCACCGCCACCCCCTCGACGCTCAACGCATAGCGGATGGCCAGTTCCAGGTGCTGTTCGGGCATTTGCGGCGGCCTGGCCGGACCTTTGACGTGCGGAAATCCGCCGCGGTTGCCGCCAAAGACCTTCATCGCCACGATGCCCATGTTCTGCTTGCGCGCCGCCGGCAACACCTTGTCTTCGAACCCGTAGACGTGCCGCAGTACGAAATTGATGGGGCACATCATCACGTCCACCAGCCCCGATTCGATCAAGGGCAAGAACCGCTCGGGAAGATTATGGCCCGAAATGCCCACGAACCGGGCCTTGCCCAACTGCTTCTGCTTCACCACCCAGGTGAGAATGCCGTCGGCGTCCAAGGCGCGATCGATGATCGCGCGCGGACGATCGCCCAGGTTGTGCACGTAGAGCAGATCGACGTAATCGGTCTTGGTGTCCTTGAGCGAGGCGGCAAAGGACTCTTCCCATTCGGGGAGCGTGGCGGTACGGACCTTGGTGGTCAGGAAGACTTCCTTGCGGAACGGCGGCAACACCATGCCGATGCCGCGCTCCGCCTTGCCCATGCCGTAGGCGTGGCCGCTGTCGATAAAGCGGATGCCCTGTTCCAGGCCGGCCAGCACATGGTCGGCCACGTCCCGCTCGGTGAACGAGCTGGATTGGCCGTTGGCCGAGGTCCCCAGACCGAGCATGGTCACGGACTGCTGGGTCCGGCCCAGGATCCTGCGCGGAATGTCGCCGCTGCTGGCGGCGAGGACATTCGACGTGGCGGCGCCGAGCAGCGCCCCGCCGACCGCCATGCCGGTGCCTTGAACGAATCCTCTGCGGGAGATGGAGTTCTGATGGTGCATGATCGCCCTCAAGGTTGAGATTGTGCCGGGCCGACTGTCAGCTTGAGCGTTGGTGGCGGCAGTTGCGGATGATATCGGCTGGCGAAGCCGTGGATCAGCCCTTTCTGGTAGGTTTCGGTCGTCTCGCGCACCAGGATCAAGGTCACCTGCCCGTTGTGGTCGCGGCGGAGGAATTCGGCCAGGGCCGGCCCTTCGATGCCGAACACGCCCTGCTGCACGCCCTCCTCGACCTGGAATCGCCCCAGCAGCGCGACCTTGTCGGGGTCGAGGGCCGTGCCGCCGGCGCGATTGGCCGGTGCGTTTGCCCAGTTCAGCGTGCCATCGTCCCAGTCGTCCAGGGCTTCGTCCGCCAGCCCGTACACGGCAAACGTCGCGTCCGGAAACAGCGCGGTGTATGCGTTCGGCACCGGGCACATGCTCAGATCGAGCCGCGCATCGCGGATTTCGTGTCCGGCGACCGCCGACAGATCGAAGCCCAGGTAGGCCTTGCGCTGGCATTTCTCTTCCAGCGGCAGGATGCTCTTGACCAGCAGCAGGCTG
Organism: uncultured Planctomycetales bacterium; assembly: GCA_937889015.1. GTDB lineage: Bacteria > Planctomycetota > Planctomycetia > Pirellulales > Thermoguttaceae > CALARR01. The sequence goes on from CALARR010000323.1 coordinate 11,997, forward strand.
GGGTTATGAGGCCGCGGCCGATCGGTCGATTCGATGTAGGCGTCGCGTCCCCGACCGCTGGCCGTGCTGATGTGCGCGATCTTCGTCCCCTTGGGCAAGACCACCGGATTCCAGGCCGGCAGTTCGTCGTCTTCGGCCGAGAACTGGGCCAGACGCGAACCTTCGATCCGCAGCACGGTCCCTTCCTCGACGTTCACCGAGCGGCCGGAAGCCAGGCGCGCCGTCACCGATCCCTGCAAGGACTGGACCTCCGTCACTTGCGGCGAGGCCACGTTCACGCCGAACGTGGCGTGCACACTGCTCACGCTCGCGCGCCGGCTCTGCACCAGGAAAGCGGTCCGGGTCGCGATCTCGGCCACCACACGCCCCGACTCGACCGCGCACTGCCGCGCCGAAATAATCTCCAACTCGGCAGGACCTTGGATCGTGACCAAAGCGCCCGAATCGAATCGCACCTGCGCCGTGCCGCTGGCCAGTCGCATCCGGCCGGCCGGCAGACGCGCGCCCGATTCGATGGGCAGCGTACCGCCGGCGAAAGTGCAGGCCTTGCAGCGGACCAGGGTCGCCATGGTCGGGGCGATGGCACTGCTGGTCATGGCCCAGCCCGACCACAA
>CALARR010000324.1 GCA_937889015.1 uncultured Planctomycetales bacterium
ACGAAAACAGATTTTACAGTCAGGCAGTACATTTTACGTCTATGCTTTATGCAAGCCAGATGGCCAGCCTTTCTATATTGGAAAAGGTATCGCAAACAGAGTAGCGGCTCATGAGTCGGAGGCATTGCAGAAGAAACGTAACACACCGAAGCACCTCATCATTCGCGATGCCAAACGACAGGGCCTTCGAATCGGCTACAAGCTACTCGGGACTTTTGAGTCAGAGAAGGAAGCGATCTGCGCCGAACAGGACTTCATTCGGAGGTACGGCAGACTGGATCGGGCGTCCGGTGTCCTTGTGAACTTGTCTGATGGTGGTGAGGGGTATGTCGAGAAGTACTTCTCAGAGAGATGGAAAACGGACGAGAATGGCATCCGGCTTGTGGAGGCAACTGCTGTTCCAACTGATGAGGATTTGGTGGCTCCAAGGTTCAGCTCTCATAACGATTTGATCACCGAGACCAATGCGGCCGGGCAAGTATTGATCATCGGAAAGAGGAAACCTGCGGAGTGGAGTGGTCCGGAGATGCCTCTGATAGCACAATGGCAAGGCCACGGACTGACGGTGCAGGTGTTCTTTGCGGGTAGCGAGAAACACGACATCCAGACCTGGATATCGATGCCCTGGCGAGATGAGTTGAATGTTCCCATAGCAGTCAGATTTAGGGTATTCGATGGTTGCCGGAGAATACTGGAAGACAGAACAGCCTTCTTCCTTGAGTGTTTCGGACGTGAGTTGTGCTCTCCACGGGCATCTGAACCCTCGCCCGAGCGACTCGTAGCAGAAGGATTGCTGGTCGCTGCAATTCTGAGACGCCTCGCCGATCTGGGCAAAGAGATTGAAAGTGCTTCTCCAGAGAACCGTGTACGGCCGCGATCCGCAGTTACGATACGGCAGAACGGTCCCTGGCGAGGAAGAAACAGGCGAAGTGTTGGCTTTCCGAGACCCGGGCTGTTCCGATTCGACCTTGACTATGGTACGCGGACATTCACCAAACGGCTACAGGCATGGGTGAAGTACAACAGTGATAGCCTACGGCTCATCGCCGTCGAGATTGAGACCAAGTCGAAGGCGCCTTGTGAGGGCGGGTAATCCTCGTTGACGACACAAGGATAGCCACCGGCGATATGGATACGTCGAGCCGAGCGATTCAAACGGACTCAACGGGTCACGCGATCTTCACGCCGACTAGTTCGAGTTCTCCCAGCGTTGAAAGGTGAGTTCATGACAAGGTCCGTGGCAGCCGCTCGACTCAAATCGCTTCTGGCGAAGATCCGCGAAGAGCTACGGCAAACCCTCGATCCCTCTCGGCTTCAAGCAGCGGAAGCCGACAAGGAGTTGTTCCGTATCAAGGTCGGTGGCGACGACATTGAGGCGGCGGCCATATACCTCTGTGACCTCGGACTGAGTGCCGATGCCCTGCGACTTCGCAAGTCTTTCGAGCAGTGCCGCTGTCGTGAGGTCGGAGAATTGTTGGCGGAAATGGCCGACGGGAAACCTGGCGAAGAACGCGACCGCTGGACTGAGCTTTTTGGTTCCTTCCCTGACTCTGTTGCTCATGATGATCAATCCGTATCAGATCGGCGAATGATGCTCATTGGACTGGTCGCCCAACTTCAGAAGTTTGTTGACGAGTTGATCGGCACAGTGGAAGGTCTGTTGTCCTTCAACGGCGAGACACCGCCTCCGTGCAGCAATGGAAGCCCGGCCGCAACGAGACGTCGTGGGGCGAAAGAGAAGGCGGAAACTAGAGAACTGGCAGAGTTTGCCAAACCGCACGTTGCAAAAGGGCTTGGCTGGGGAGAAATCAGGGATTTGTTCATCAAGGACCACCCAACCAAGGCGAGAAAGTACGCAGATGTACCCGAAGGGCATGAGTGGGAAGCCGACCACAAGCGCAAGCTGGCCGACAAGATCAAGAACGCCTACTTCTCCAAGTACCCCGCGACGTAGCGAAGACGCTAGCGAGATAATTCGAGGTAATGCGAGATAATTCTGCCGTGAATTACCTCGCTTCGGCTTGTCTCCTTCTGCAAGTGTGCGCCTGTTAGGCACTTGCGGTTGTCTGTATTCCCGCCTTAGGTGAGATAATTCCTGGCGGGTTCAATGCACTCATGCGGCGGGCACTTCGCCGGCCGCCGACTCAATCCGAAAGGATGGTTCGCATGAGTGCTACTGCTACTGCTCTGGCACAGGCCGATGCTCTTGCCAAAAGATTTCTCGATGCCAAGGCCTGCGGGAGCCGCTACAGCTTTTCGTGGCGACACTGGCTTAGGCTGGTTGACGCCGGCCGTGCCCCGCAACCGACGCGATTCGGACGCTTGGTTCGTTGGTCGCTTGACGCACTTGAAGAGTGGGAACGCGGGGGCTGCCGCTCAGTTCGCATCGTGAAAGGCGGTGGCCAATGACGCTGGACTCCAACGACTCCGACGAGGGCGAACGGCGCAAGGCCGAGACGTTGGCGGCACTGGCCAAGCGTCGAAGTGTCTACGTGCGGCGAGGACAACGGGCATTGCTAACGGCCTTGCTGACCGCGGGAGAGGCGAGCGCGGACGACGTGCGCAACGCCGTGGAACTGCCGCCGGGGATCGACCCCGTCTGCCTCGGGGCGGTCCCTGGGGCCCTGGCTCGGACCGGCATCATACGGCGTGTCGGCTACGTGTCGACGTGCCGGTCTGTCGCCCATGCGCGGCCTGTCGCCCTCTGGACGCTGGCCGATCGGCAAAGGGCCCTCGCATGGCTCGCCGATCACCCCGCACTGGCAGACCTCGACGATGGTGAAGTGCCGGCTGACGGTTCGCAACTACTGCTTTTTCCAATTCAACCAAGAAACGACTCGGGCGCCGCGGTTGCCGCCGCTGCGCCCGGGCAGGAGTTTTGATCCCATGGAAAACCTACTCCAGTCTATCCGGTTCGCCGGTCGCCGGCAACGGCGAGAGGTAGCGGCCTCCTCGGCTCTGTGCTCGTTCCCATTGTCCTTCGGCCGCTATCGGGACGTGGCCCTTGCACAGATTCCTCGGAGCTACCTGCGCTGGATGCTCCAGGCCGACAACGTGCCCGACGCCGACCGCTGGGCGGCCGAGCAGTTCTTGCGGGCGGTTGCGGGTCCAAGGCGACGCCATGTCGGTTGAAGGCGTAACTCACCATGGACCCTGCCGCCACCCGGCTCTATTCCCAAGCCGGCAGCGTGTCGGTTTGGCACCCTGACAACCTCGACGTCGATGCGCTGGTCGAGTCCTGCGGCCAGCGCGTCGCCGAGGGTGTACTCTGGCTCGGACATTGCGTCTTCACGGGCCTGGCCGATGATGCGCGATGCCGAGATACCGGACGCGTCCCGCTGATGGCCGAATACCTGTACAGGATCATCGGCCGACACCATGTCGCCGCCGTGCGCCAGGCCGCAAGAGATGTCGGTTACGTGGACCGTGATTGCTCTTACCGACCGGGGCACCACTCGCAAACACACTGGATCCTGTCGCCCTACGACCGCGCCCCCGTGGTCCGGCGGGAGATCGCCAATTCCCGACTGCGCCACAACGTGCGCGCCTGGAAGATGGAGCGACGCCGGGGAACGTGGCAGCGAATCGAGCAAAACGAAACGCCGGTCGATGCGGCAGTCTGCGTCCACCTGTGGCGGAATCTCCAAAGGATCAGGATTGCCGCGGAGATCGACTTTGGCGCCGACTATCAGCCGGCCCACCAGGTAGCCGTGGAACGCATCCGGGAGGCCGATCTGTGGTTCAAGGTCGATGACTTCGGGCGCGTTCACACGAACCTGACGAACCTCCCGAGCAACCTGCGCCAGCACCTCGCCGTGGATCGCGAACCCCTGGCGAACGTCGACATCAGCGAATCGCAGCCTCTCTTCATGGGAATGGCGATCGCGCGGAGTTGCGAACGAGCGAGCGACCGACCGACGACGGACGGAAACCGGACGAAGACGGGACGAGGGAAGGCGAACGGCAGGCTCGGCGTCTCCCTCCATATGTTTGACAATACTATGTTTGACAAAGACTCCCTGTTCGGGGGACGTTTCGATCGCGGGCGACTCCCCGAAGACCTGCGCCGCTACCTGGACCTGTGCGAGGCGCGGGGGCTCTATCAGACCGTGGCCGACCGCCTGGGCAGGACTCGGGACGAGGCCAAGAAGGCCGTCATGGTCGTGTTCTTCGACAAGCCCTGGCACCGCAACAGGCTTTCCGCGGCGTTGGACGAGATGTTTCCCTCCGTCATAGAGGTAATGCGGAAGGTGAAACAGCAGGACCACCGGCGGTTGGCTCACTGGGCGCAACGCATCGAGAGCGAGTTCATGTTCGGGAGGGTTGTGCCACGGATCATGGCAGAACGCCCAGACCTGTTCGTCGCCACCATTCACGACTCGATCCTGACGACGGCCGGGAATGCAGGGTATGTTCGAGACGTGATGCGCGACGAATTCGCCCGGCTGGGGTTGACGCCCCAGGTGAAGGTGGAACCGTGCTCGGAGACGCGTTGACGAAAACAGTCGGAGAGCCGCTTGACATGGAAGCCGATAGTATCTAAAACAGCACTATGAGCAAGCGCAAACCGACAATGACCGAAGTGCTGAGGGCCGCGATCGCTGAAAGCGGCCTGACCGAATACAAGATTGCCCGAGACACCGGGGTGTTGGCCACCGCCCTGGGGCGCTTCATGCGAGGGGAGAGTTCCCTTCGGCTTGATAAGGCCGACCAGATTGCCGCGTACCTCGGGCTTCGATTGGGGCGAGACCCAGGCACGAAGCCGCCCAAGCCGACCCCCGAGAACCTGGCGCGGCCGATGCTGGCGAAGAAACAGAAGGCAAAGTCAACCCGTCGGGCCGGTCTCTGAAACAAGGTGTAGTGATAAGGCGACCGGCTCGACGCCGGAAAAGACGAAAGGCGAATCATGGGCACCGTGTACCGTAAGACCGTAACCAAGCCGCTGCCGACCGGGGCGAAAATCATAGTCCGCAATGGGCAACGACTGGCCGAGTGGAAGCCGGCCGAGGGCAAGAGCAGGACGGCCCCCGTAACCGTCGGGAAAGACGGCACTGACCGGCTCGTGATTACCGTGCGCACCTGGACCGCTAAGTATCGGGACGGGAACGACATCGTTCAAGAAGTGCCGACCGGCTGCCGGGACAAGACTGCCGCTGAATCCGTGCTGGCCGACCTGGAACGTCGGGCCGAACGTGTCCGGGGTGGCCTGCTGACCGCCGCTGAAGCGAACGCAATCGACCACCAGGAACGGCCGCTCCGGGAGCATATCGACGCCTACCTGCTGAAGCTCGAAGCCGAAGGGACCTCGCCGGCCCACCGGGCGAACGTGCGCCGTGCCCTGCTACGGCTCGCCGCCGACTGCCAATTCAAACGGCTCGGCAGTCTGGCACGCGAAGCCCTGGAACGCTGGCTGGTGGCCCAAGAGAGGGCCGACATGGGTGCCAGAACCCGGAACACCTACCGGGCCGCTGCCGTGGCCTTCTGCAACTGGTGCATAGAAACGGGCCGGCTGCTGGTCAACCCGTTCGCCAAGGTGGCGAAGGCTGCTGAAGACGCCGACACTCGACGTCAACGCCGGGCGCTGACCGAAGACGAACTTCGCCGGTTGTTGGACGTGGCCCAACGCCGGCCCCTCGAAGACCGGCTGACCGTCTACAAAGGACCACGAAAGGGACAGCGTTACGCCAAGCTGCGGCCGGAAGTGCAACGCCGGCTGGAACGGCTCGGGCAGGAACGGGCGCTGATCTACAAGACGCTGGTGCTGACTGGGCTGCGGCGGGGCGAGTTGGCCTCGCTCACGGTGGGGCAAGTGGTGCTCGACTCCGACCCGCCCTACCTGGTGCTGGAAGCCGCAGACGAGAAGAACCGCGAAGGCTCGACGATTCCTCTGCGCGCGGATCTGGCGGCAGACCTCCGAGACTGGCTTGCCGAGAAGGCGGCTCCCCCAGAGGCCACCGCAAGCCGGCAGACGCTTCCCTTTGCGTCTCTGGCCGGCTTGGTTGCCCGGGGCTCTCTGGTCACGGTGCCGGCTGCGACGCCGCTGTTCGACGTGCCTGACAAGCTGGTGCGCATCCTTGACCGCGACCTATTGGCCGCAGGGATCGCCCGCCGGGTGAAAGGGCCTGACGGGAAGGTGAGAATCGACAAGCGGGACGAACGGGGGCGCACGGTTGACGTGCACGCCCTGCGGCACACCTTCGGCACTCTGTTGAGCAAAGGTGGGGTCACGCCCCGAACGGCTCAGGCCGCAATGCGCCACTCCAAGGTGGATCTGACGATGAACGTCTACACGGACCCGAAGCTCTTGGACGTGGCCGGGGCCGTACAATCTCTGCCGAATCTCCCCCTGGGGAATGGTCGAGAAATCCAGGCGAACGCTCTAAGTGCAACGGGGACTGATGAATCAATGGATTCCGCGTTTGCACCAGGGTTTGCACCTACGGGTGGAAAACCTCGGATATTGCAGGCACTCGATGGCAAAACGGCAAGCAAAACGGACAAGAAACTAGACGGTGGGCCATTTGCCGTAAGGTCAACTCCTGTAAACACAAAAGGCCCGCTGAACATTGCTGTCAGCGAGCCTTTGGCAGTGGGCGCTAGTGGGCTCGAACCACCGACCCCCAGCTTGTCGAGCTGGTGCTCTAACCAACTGAGCTAAGCGCCCTGAACCGCGCTAGCGGCGAACTCAAATTTGCCACGCCCTCGGCATTGCGTCAAGGCACCCCCCCGCGTGGACGATAAATCCTGGAGAAAGCCCTTGCACGCCTGGGGCGCGCCGCGATCGGATTCGTCGCCGTAAGGTGCCGTCGCTCTTGCAGAAACGGTGTAGACCACCCTATACTTGGGTTACAAAACGCCCTCCC
>CALARR010000325.1 GCA_937889015.1 uncultured Planctomycetales bacterium
GGCGCAGCCGTCGCCCAGCATGTTGCGGCGGTTGTAGGTCATGTGCATCATGCGCGTGCCCAGTTGGAAGAAGACCCGCAGCAACTCCAGTTCGCTGGGGGCGCTGACCCACTGTTCGACCATGGGCACGGCGTTGGAGCTGAAGTACAGGCAGTGGCGGCCCTGCTGCTTGGCGGCCAGGATGTCGTCGGGCGTAACGGCCTTGAAGACGAAATCGCGGAGCCGGTCGCAGACATAGGTGAAGCGTGCCAGGCGGCGGAGGATGCGCAGCGGCGCCTGGCACTCCTCGCCCGCGTTCTGCAGGATGCAGGTCACGCCGGCCGCTTCCCAGGCCTCCTTGTACTGGGCCTGCTGATGGGCGTGGGCGACACAGCCGGTCATGCCCATTTCTTCGCGCAGGTCGCTCAACTCCAGGGGCGACGCGCCGGACTCCACCGCCTTGTTCAGGGCGTCGACATCCAGCGCCGAGCGGGGCGAAAAGCCGTAGGACTCGACCACCACCGAGGCCGCGTGCAGTTCCAGCCCGTGCTGCAGTTGCGCCGGCGTGGGCTTGAGCACCTCCCGGGCGGCTGCCCGGGCCTTCTCGATGGTCTCGCTGTATTTCTGGGACCCTGAGGGATTGGCGATCGGAGCCGGGGCGGCAAAGGCCGACGTCGCCGCGCCAGCCGCCGCGCCAGTCGCCGCAGCCAGGGCCGAAGCCTTGAGAAAAGTCCGTCGTTGCATGGTCGATGTCTCCTGGGCAGAATGCGGGCCACAACCGGCGGGGAGTGTCCCGGTATCCTACCCGCTGCGACAGGCCACCGCAAGAAATGGCAGACCCCATGGCGGCGCAGGAGGAGCGAGCCTGCGTGCCATGGGGCATGTCCATCCACGAAACAACGCAACGCTTTGCAGCCGCTGCCGGAACCGTTCGGCCGGCTGGCCTAGGTCAGCCGGCCGAACTCACTGCGGCGATTCCGGCGCGCGGCGAGTGCTTTGTCATCGGTTGATCTGGGGATTGCCATGTCGAACTCGCATCCCCATTTCGCGTTGTGACAAAGCACTAGTGGGTCTTGAATCCACTGACCAACTGTTGCAGCGAGGTAGCTTGGGCCCCCAGTTCCTGGCTGGAGGAGGCCATCTGCTCGCTGCCGGCGGCCGACCGTTCGGTGACTTCGGCCACACCTTGGATGGCCTTGGAGACCTCATCGGCGTTGGTCGCCTGTTCCACGGTCGCAGCGGCGATCTCGGCGATCTTCGCCGCCGTCTGTTCCACTCCGTCGACGATCTGCTTCAAGGACTGGCCCGTCTCCTCCGACAACTGGGCCCCCTCTTGCACGCGCTGGGTCGATTCCTTGATGAGCGTGGAGATCTCGCGCGCCGCCTGGTTCGAGCGTTCGGCCAGTTTGCGGACCTCGTCGGCCACGACGGCGAACCCCATGCCGTGCTCGCCGGCCCGGGCCGCTTCGATGGCGGCGTTCAGGGCCAGCAGGTTGGTCTGGCTGGCGATCTCGGCGATCACCTGGATGATCTCGCTGATCTGCTGCGAGCTGGTGCGGATCAGGTCCATGGCCTCGATCGACTTCTGCACCGCGCCGCCCCCCTGCTCGGCGAGCTTGTTGGCGTGGCGCGCCATGTTGTCCGCCTCCTGGGCGTTTTCCTTGACGCCCTGGATGGAACGGGCCAGCTCCTCGATCGACGCCGACATCTCTTCCACGCTGGAGCTCTGCTCCTGGGCCCCTTGGGCCAGGGACTGCGAGCTCTCGGCGATGACGCGAGCCCCCTCGTTGAACTGCGTCGCGCTCTCCGTCACGCGGCCGATGATGCCCGCCAGGTCCTCCAACATCTTCTTGATGCCGGCGGCCAGTTCGTCGATGGCCTCTTCCCCTTCGACCTGCACGCGCTGGGTCAGGTCGCCCTGAGCCGCGGCGTTGACCACCTGCAACAGCCGGTCCACCTTGCCGCGGAGGATCTCGGCCTTCTGGCGTTCCAGAGCCGCCTGTTCGCGCTCGCGAGCGGCCTGCTCTTCCTTGCGCTGCTGCTCTTCGTGGGCACGTTCCTGCTCGCGCGCCGCCTCCTCGTCCTTGCGGCGCTGCTCTTCGGCCGCACGCAGCCGCTCTTCCTCGGCCTTCTGGGCCTGAATCTGCTTCTCGCGCTCGTTGGCCACCTTGATGTCGTCGATCATCTTGGCACTGGCCGCGATCGAGGCGTTGAGGGCCGTGGCCATCACGCCAATCTCGTCGCGCGTGTCCACGTCCAGGCGGACGTTGTAGTTCGACTGCGCCACCGCTTCGCACACGGTCACGGCCTTCTGCAACGGCTTGACGATGATCCGGGCCACGAAGTAGCCGATGGCCATCGCAATGCCCACGCCGAAGACGAGCACGAGGATGGTCGTGAAGCGTTGGGCGGCGTAGGTCCCCTGGCTCTCTTCGTAGGTCCTCTCGCCCAGAGTCTCCTTGGTCTCGGTCAGGCCGCGCAGGGCCTGCACCACGTTCTGCACGCACTTGCCGCCGGCGCGCAACTCGGCCAGCGCGTCCTCCCTGCGCTGAGCGGCGCACAGGTCGAACACCTTCTGGGAGATCGCCTGGTAGTCTGCAAAGGCCTGGCGCGCCTTCGCCGCCTCGGCCTTGCCCTTCTCGGTCACCAGCGTGGCCTCGCTCTTGGCCAGGTTGTCGAGCAACGAAGCGGCGTATTTGTCGGCCGTTTCCTTGTTGCGTTTGACATCCGCCGGGTCCTTGGCGATGATCGCCTCGCGCATCTCGCGCGCAATGAACATCAGGTCGATGTTGGAGTCCTTCAGATAGGTCAACCCCTTCATGTCCCGCTCGTAGAGCGTGGCCAACATCTCCTTGATCTGCGCCATTCCGCTCACCCCGGAATAGCCCACGAAGGCCATGATCGCGCAGATCACCAGGTAACCGGAAATCATCTTCTTCATCGTGCCCAAATTGTAGAACCAGCGCATCGCATGAACTCCTGAATTGTCGGGCTTGTTGACGGCGCTCGCACAAGAGACACTCCTCGCAAGTGGAGTGTTCTCGGCGGCGTCCGCGATTCGGGGGTGAAACGGTCGCCGGAGACACGCGTCTCGCAGTTGCCAGAAAACATAGATTGGCATCCGCCGCGTTCAACGCGGAAAGACCAACTATGGATCGCCTACCCGCGATAGGCACGGAGCCAATTCGAATTCCGCACGAGCGCAACAATCGCTACAGCGCGTTGCGAGTTGGGCAGTAATCGAAGTTCTGTTCCATGGCAGTTACACGCCACAGCCTGAGGCGAACGATATAGGTGTACGGGGAGCGCGTGCAGAGTCTGTAGCTCATGGGATGGGTCGCAGACTCCTTTCAGGTCGAGGCCATGATGACTACATCGGTCCCCAACTCCATTAGTGACACCGAACAGTGCCTTCCTCCAGCGCTCTCCTTCTGCGCTCCGGCCGCCGTGGCCACCGCGGCGGACACTCTGCGTACACGACACGCTGACGTGGTGCACCGGCTCGATGCGCGCCTCCCACCGGACAGCCGGCGACGCACACCGGGCGATGCGCTGGGACCTGGGTTCGCATTTCTCAAGCAATTGGAACTGCTGTTGCTGCAGCATGGCGGCAACCTGGACGCGATCCTGCAAGGGGTGGCGTGCGTGCTGCCCGATGGATGCCGCTTGCCCGACCGCTATGCGGCGGCGGTGATCGTTCGCGAACAGACCTATGCCGGGCCCGGTTGGCACGAGTCGCTTCCGCGCATCGAGCGCAGGATCCTGGTGAACGATACGCCGGTGGGGTGCATGCAACTGGCCTGCCTGGAACCACCGTCCGACCAGCATGCCGCGCCGTTCTCCTCCCAGGAAGAACAACTGCTCGATTTCACCGCCGTGCTGATCAGCAAGACCGTGGAGCGGCTGGGCGCGCTGGAGCAGCTCCGAGCCACCGTCGCCCAGTTGCAGCAGGAACGGACGGCCCTGCAACAGGCCAATGCCGCCCTGCGCGGAATCCTCAATCAGATTGAAGAGGAGCGGATGGCCACGGGACGGTCGGTATCGGCCAACGTGGAACGGCTGATCATGCCTTTGGTGGTATCGCTGCAGCAACGAATTCCCGCCCCGGATCGGCCAATCGTCGAGTTCCTGAGGCGGAGCCTGGAGGAGATCGTCTCACCCTTCGTCGACCGTGTTTCTCGGGTCTTCGCTTCCCTCACGCCGCTGGAAGTCGCCATCTGCCGCATGATCCGCGACGGCCTGTCGACCAAAGAAGTGGCCAAGATCCGCCAGGTGTCTGCGGCCACCGTGGCCCGCCAACGCGAACACATCCGCCGCAAGCTGGGCCTGGCCGGCACACAGACCAATCTGGCCACGTTCCTCCGCGCCAGCATGGAGAGCAGCGGACCGCGCAAGGGGCAGAACGAACGGATGGCCGGGCCCCAGTATTGCGTGTCCGGTGAGTGACGCCGCGAGGACCACCGACGGGAGGCCGGTTTCAAAGGCTCTCGCCGGAAATCGCTCCAGCATGACGTTTCTGAACACCAACGAAGCCGATCGGCGCGCCGGCCTGCGCACGGCCCAATCCGCTACGGTGCGTAGAGTTCCCACCACACTTGCAGGGCCTCGCGCGTCGTGGGTTCCGCGGTCTTGTCGACCAGCAGGGTGGCGATTTCGGGCTGCGACTGCAGGTCGATGGCGTTGAGGAACAGTTCCAACTCCTTCATGGCCGACTTGTCGCCGCCGCGGCTCTTGGCCATGACGTCCTTGTAGGCCGTCTTGAACTTCTTCCGGTTGTCCAGCAAGTGCCGCTTCAAGGCCATGGCGCCTTGCTGCGGCGTGGCCGCCGCGCGGACAAGGCTTACCAACTCCGGCCGGATGAACGACAACTGGCCCGTGCCTTGCACACCGGCCAGCGGGCCTTCTTCCGGCTCCGGCGTGCCGCCGGGGGCCCGATACTTGCCGCCGCTCACCACCGCAAAGGGCGCCTCCTGGCCGGACTTGAACAACGTGGGGAACGACTGCATGGTGTTGCCCCGCATGCGATAGGCGACGAAGTGCAGGTGCGGCGTGCTGGAATAGCCCGTGTTGCCCGATAAGGCGATCGGTTCGCCTTCGCGCACGCGCTGCCCCACGCGAACCTGCACGCCGTGCTGGGCCAGATGCGCGTAGTAGGCATACGTGCCATCATCGTGACGGATGATCACATGGTTGTCCTTGTTTCGCAACTCCTCGCTCAGGCCCGACTGCCAATGCGAACTGACCGTCTCGACCACCACGCCCGCGCACGCGGCCATGATGGGTGTCTCCTCGGGCATCTGCCAGTCGAGGGCATACACGCCTTCGTGCGTCGGCCACTCCAGATATCCTCCTCCCACCAGGAATTCTGCGCCGGGCGCGTAGGGCAACGAATACAGCGGCAACACGGCGCCCTGGGCGTCTACGGCCGTGGCCACGGTCGACGTCGGCGGCGCGGCGGCCTCTTCGGCCCAGAGTTGGCCATCGAACCATCCCAGAAACAGTCCGAGCGCAAGTGCCGTGCGAATGCTCATCGTTCGGTCCTCTCTCGTCGCGCGTTGGCCGCAATATTGACCCTCAGATAAACAATGCAACCAGGGCGACCATCGGGAGCCCGGTTTCGTGCGGCAAACGCCACCCTCACGTTGCATTACTATTCTGAGCACCAATAATACCGGAGGAGACACCGCCAGGCCTTCTTTCCGCACGTCTGGTTTTGATTTTCGTCGAATTCCTGCACCGTGGCAA
>CALARR010000326.1 GCA_937889015.1 uncultured Planctomycetales bacterium
TGTGAGCAATCCAGGGCCTTCTCATTCAAATCTCTCCTCGTGATCGGCGAGTTGTCTTGTGTTTATTGATCTCTGCATTGTTAATGGCCCCGGCCGACCAACGGAAGGCCGGAAAAACCGGGCTCCCGCGACCAACCTCCGGTCGGTGCCCGGCCCTCGGTTCATTCGCTATGCAGGACCCAATAGACAGCAGCCAGTCCCAACCGGGGGCCAGGGCAACCTCCATAGTCTAGGGGCAACATGGTGCGGCATGCAACCCGGAGGGTCAGGCCAATTGGAGAAGCGATTTGTGATCCGGCCCGCGTTCACAGTAGAATGAGGACGTCGATTCCCACGATTCTACCGCCGAGAGGAGAGGTTTCATGCGTATCGCCTCAAGCTGCAGTCTTGCGTTTTGCGCGGTCCTGCTGCATCTGGGATCTTCGGTGGGGACATGCGCTGCACCATCGCCCAAAGCGGCACGGCCCAATATCCTGTTCGCCATTGCCGACGACCAGTCTTTCGCGCACACGTCGTTCGCCGGCTACAAGGCCGTGAACACGATCGCCTTCGACCGTGTGGCCCGGGAGGGTGTGTACTTCCGCAACGCGTTTTGTCCGTCGCCAGGGTGCAGTCCGTCGCGCGCGGCGTTTCTGACCGGTCGGCACACCTGGCAGATCGAGCAGGCCGGCACGCACGCCAGTTCCTTTCCGACCAAGTACGTCGTGTTTCCCGACCTGCTGGAGCAAGCCGGGTACTTTGTGGGCATGACCGGCAAGGGCTGGGGGCCGGGGAACTTCAAGATCGACCAGCGGCCGCGCAACCCGGCCGGCCCGGACTTCAACCGCCGCACGAACCGGCCGCCGTATTCGGGCATGAACAAGAACGACTACGCGGCGAACTTTGCCGACTTCCTGGCCGCGCGGCCCAAGGGCCAGCCGTTCTGCTTCTGGTACGGTGCAACCGAGCCGCACCGGGGCTATGAGAAGGGAGCGGGCCTGAAGAGCGGCAAACGGTTGGAGGATGCCGTGCCGCCCCCCTTTCTGCCCGACACGCCCGAGATTCGCAGCGACATCCTGGACTACTGCGTGGAAATCGAGTGGTTCGATACGCACCTGGGGCGGATGCTGAAGATGTTGGAGGAGGCGGGCGAACTGGACAATACGCTGGTGATCGTCACGGCCGACAACGGCATGCCCTTCCCGCGCGCCAAGGCGAACCTCTACGAATACGGTTTCCACATGCCGCTGGCCGTGTGTTGGAAGGCCCAAGCGCCGGGCGGTCGCGCGGTGGACGATCTGGTGGGATTCGTGGACCTGACCGCGACGATCCTGGATGCGGCCGGCGTGAAGCACCCCAGCCGCGAGTATCCGCTGGCCGGCCGGAGCATCATGAACATTCTCACCTCGGACAAGCAGGGCCTGGTGGACAAGAGCCGTACGGCCGTGTACGCCGCGCGCGAGCGGCACTCATCGTCACGCTACAACAATGGGACCTATCCCCAGCGCGCGCTGCGCACTGCCGAGTTTCTGTATATCCGCAACTTCCGGCCCGAGCGCTGGCCGGCCGGCGATCCGGTGGTGCTGCGCGACGATGGGACCCCGGGCGGTCCCCACAGCGGCTACAAGGACATCGACGGCAGCCCCAGCCTGGAGTTCCTGATTGCCAAGGCCGACGATCCGGCGCTGGGCAAGTATCTGCAACTGGCCGTGGCGCGCCGCCCGGCCGAAGAGTTGTATGACATCCGCAGCGACCCCGGCTGCCTGCACAACCTGGCCGGAGAGGCGCAGTACGCCAAGACCCGGCAAGAGTTGGGCCAGCGCCTGGAGGACTATCTGCGCGAGACGGGCGATGCGCGCGTGCTCGACGGCGGCGAGATCTGGGAGAGCTATCCGCGTTACAGCCCGATTCGGCAGTTCCCCGCGCCGACCGAGCGGCCCTGAGTGTCTCGACCAGTAAGGATCGGCCGGAAAATAGTCTTCGTACTCCTCACGCTCCGCGTGAGGCTGATTCCCTCACGCGGAGCGTGAGGAGTACAAGACAAATCGCAAAGTTGTTCTGCGGCCGCTCCGAAGCGGGGTCAGAAGTCGGCGCTGCCCGGCGTGCGCGGGAAGGGGATCACGTCGCGGATGTTGCCCATTCCGGTGATGAACTGCACGGCGCGCTCCAGCCCCAGGCCGAAACCGGCGTGCGGCACGGTGCCGAAGCGCCGCAGGTCCAGGTACCACCAGTAGTCCTCGGGGCTGAGTCCCTGCTGTTCCATGCGCCGCTGGAGCACGTCCAGGCGTTCTTCGCGCTGGCTGCCGCCGATGATCTCGCCCACGCCCGGCACCAGCACGTCCATGGCGCGCACCGTGCGCTCGTCGTCGTTCAGTCGCATGTAGAAGGGTTTGATGGAGGCGGGATAGTCGTAGAGGATCACGGGCCGTTTGAAGTGCTGCTCGGTCAGATAGCGCTCGTGTTCGGCCTGCAGATCGGTGCCCCAGTGGACGGGGAACTCGAACTTCTGACCGGACTTCTCCAGGATGGTGACGGCCTCGGTGTAGGTCAATCGCACGAATTGGCTGTCGACGATCCCGCGCAGCCGATCGACGGTTTCCTTGTCGATTCGTTCGCGAAAGAACTCCATCTCTTCGGGGCAGTGGTCCAACACGTCGCGGAACAGGCGCTTCACGAAGCGCTCGGCCAGGTCCATGTTGTCGGCCAGTTCGAAGAAGGCCATTTCCGGCTCGACCATCCAGAACTCGGCCAGGTGCCGCGAGGTGTTCGAGTTCTCCGCGCGGAACGTGGGGCCGAAGGTGTAGATCTTGCCCAACGCGCAGGCATAGCTCTCGCCTTCCAGTTGCCCGCTGACCGTCAGGTAGGAGCGTCGCGCGAAGAAGTCCAGGCTGTAGTCGATCTGTTCTTCCTCGTCCTTGGGCACGGCGTCCAGCTTGAGCGTGGTCACCTGGAACATGGCCCCCGCCCCTTCGCAGTCGCTGGCCGTGATGATCGGCGTGTGGACGTAGAGGAAGCCTTCCTCCTGGAAGAAGTCGTGGATCGAGCGGCAGACGCGGTTGCGGACCCGGGCCACGGCGCCGAAGGTGTTGGTGCGCGGCCGGAGATGGGCGATGGTCCGCAGGAACTCGAAGGAGTGCTGCTTCTTCTGCAGCGGATAGGAGTCTGCGTCGGCGATGCCGTAGACGGTGACCTGCTGCGCCTGGACCTCGGTGGTCTGGCCTTTGGCCGGGGAGGCCTTGATCAGCCCCACCAGGCTCAGGCTCGATCCGGTCGTGAGACGCTTGATCTCCGACTCGTAGTTGGGCAGGCTGCCCTCCATGATGACCTGCAGGTTGCCCTGGCACGAGCCGTCGTTGATCTCCACGAAGCTGAATCCGGCCTTCGAGTCGCGCCGCGTGCGCACCCAGCCCTGCAACTGAACTTCCTGGCCAATCGATTCCGGTCGACGGGCCTGGGCCACTGACATCTTTTCCATGGTCCTACGTCCTTGAATGCCGCCCTGACCGCGCGTCCGATCCGCCGCTCAGGCACAGCATGCCTGGCGAAGAGACGCGCGGTGCGATCATCTACCGTGCCGCTGGCGCCGCACACTTGCGCATATAAGCCATACTGTCGCGCGCGATCTTCTCTGGGCCGGGTTTGAAGTCAAAGACCTCGACCGAGACCCAGCCGCGATAGTCGATCTCGCGCAAAGTCTGAAAGATGGGCACGAAATCCAGCTCGCCGAACCCCGGGCCCTGCCCATTGGGGTCGTTGGCGTGGAAATGGTACAGCCACGAACGGTACTTGCGCAGCACCTCGACCAAGGGCATGTTCTCTGTGGACATGGCCCGGCAGTCCAAGTGCAGCCGGCAGTGGGGTGAGTTGATGCGCGTGGCCAGCTCGGCCGCCTCGGCGGCGGTGCCGAGGAAGGTGGTGGCCTTGGGCGACAGCGGTTCCAGGGCCAGCACGGTCCCGGTCTTTTCCAGGGTGGGCACCAGGCCACCGAAGACCTCCGTGGCGTATTGCATGGCCTGGGGCATATCGACGCCGGGCAGCAGGTTGCGCTGTTGCGGCGAGCCGAAGACCAGCACCTTGCCGCCCAGGTCGGCGCAGAAGCGGGCCAGTTCTTCCAGATAGGCCAGCGTCCGCTTGCGAGTCTGGACATCGGGACTGGTGATGTGATAGCCTTCGGTCTTGGCCAGCATCCAATGCAGGCCGATCACTTCCAGGCCGGCCTTCTCGGCCGCCTTGCGGACCTCGGCGCGCCGTGCGGCGCTGATCGTGCGCACGTCGTTGGCCAGCGTGAAGGGCGCGACCTCCAGGCCACGATAGCCGCAATCGGCCGCGACCGCGCAGGCCTTTTCCAGGGGCCAATCCTGGAAGGTCTCGTTGCAGATGGCATAGCGGAAGTCGCCGGCCGGGGCCCCTTGCAGCAGGCTGGGCAGGGCGGCGCTGGCGGCCACGGCAGAACCGGCCGCGGCCAGACGGTGCAGAAACTCACGGCGCGTTCGCTTCGACATGCTTGTGCTCCAAACGCGAATGAGGGGTTGGAGATCAGCCCCCGGTGAACGTCTCTCTCGTGCCTATTGCGTCTCAGGTAAGTCATGCCGTGAGGCCGGCCCTCGGGAGACCGGTTTTCCGGGGCCACGGCCGGCACCGCGACGACATTCCTCTTCTGACACCCAATAATCCCCGAGATCCCTGTTGCCTCACCACCCCTTGGCCGCCAGCCAGCGTTCCACGTCCAGGGCCGCCATGCAGCCGGTGCCGGCGGCGGTGATCGCCTGGCGATAGTAGTCGTCGGCCACATCACCGGCGGCAAACACCCCCTCGACACTGGTATAGGTGCGGAAGGGCGTGGTGAGCTGGATGTATTTCTTGGGCGTCAGTTCCAGGGCGCCGTTGAGGAAGGCCGTGTTGGGCGTGTGGCCGATGGCCAGGAAGACGCCGGTCACGGGGTGCTCCTCGTCGGGCTTGCCAGCGGTGCTCTTCAATCGCACGCCGGTCACACCCTCCTTGTCGTTGCCCAACACCTCGTCCAGCACGGTGCTCCAGAGGATCTTGATCTTGGGATGCTGCTGGGCGCGCTGGGCCATGATCTTCGAGGCGCGCAGCTCGTTGCGGCGGTGCACCAGGTAGACCAGGCTGGCGAACTTGGTCAGGTAGTCGGCCTCTTCGATCGCCGAGTCGCCGCCCCCGATCACCACCAGCGGCTTGTTGCGAAAGCGGGGCAAGGCGCCGTCGCACACGGCGCAGGCGCTGACGCCGCGGTTCTTGAATCTGTCTTCGCTGGGCAGGCCCAGGTAGTTGGCTCGCGCGCCGGTGGCCACGATCACGGCCAGCGACTCGTAGGTCTGGCCGTCGGTGGCCTTGAGCCGGAAGGGGTGGGTGTTGAAATCCACTTCGCACACGTCCTCGGTGATCACGCGCGTGCCAAAGTTCTTGGCCTGCTGCCGCATCAGCTCCATCAGTTCCGGCCCGCTCACCCCTTCCTTGTTGTGTGGGGGGAGCATGGAGCTTTGTTCTTCGGGCAGGGCCGATTGGAGGTAGGTCTCCAGGTCGCCGGCGGGAAAGCCGGGGTAGTTTTCGACTTCGGTCGTTAGCGAAAGCTGGCCCAAGGGCAGGGTGCCGGCCTGGCGGTTGGCCTCGGTGATGGCCCCCTCGAAGACCAGGGGCTGCAGGGACGCACGGGCCGCATAGATGGCCGAGGCCCAAGCCGACGGGCCGCTGCCGATGATGATGACTTTTTCCGGCACGAGTAAGGCCCTCCACGACCGCTGTATCGCATTCCGCAAGGTATGGCTTTGGTGATGGACGCGAGGCCATTATAGGCCCCAGAGGTTGGGATGTCCAAGGCCCCCGCCGCGGCGGGCCCATGCCCGTACCTGCACGGGCGACCGTTTGTTTCTTATCAGTGCACAGAAGCCCCAACGCAGTCCCACGCGCTTCATTCCATCCATCCTTCCTTCGTGTCGTTGTGGCTTGGTGGTTGCGGCGGCCCGCTTCCCCGTTTTTGCCCTTTTGCTTTTCCCCTTCTTACACACACAAGTCTGCAAGAAGCGAGAAGGATGGCGTGCCAAACGGATCTTCATGACGCGACGGTTTGCCCCGAGGCAGCAAACGTCGGCAGGCTGATCTGGGCAGGACATGGACTCCGGGAAGCCGCGGAGAGCATGTCGTCCAGCACGACTTTCAGGCGTTTGGCCACGTACTGAGAAAAGACTTGCCAGGATCGGCTGCTTGGGGATAGATCGAACTGCACTGCCACGCTGGTTCCGTGCTTCTGCCACCAGCGACGGCCGGGTTCCGTCTCCATCAGGTCCAACACGGAACGTGCAAGGCTCAGCGTCCGGGGAAGTCGCCGCAAGACTTCTGCCGGCAGCGGTCCATCGAATCCGTACCGCGGCCAGGTGTAGTAACCGTTCTCATACAGCCCACGAGTCGCAAAGGCACGGATGTGCCGTACTCCCAGGATACTTGCATGCAGCACCTGGCGCAGATAGATGCGCAGCCCCAGTCCGTGGCGATGCATAGCCTGGCGGAAGATCCGGAGCCCGTCGTCGATGAGAACCGGACCACTGGGGACGCGGTACACCACACGTCGCGCAAAGTAGTCGTCGGTATGCGGGGGTCGGAATTCGAGTACCAGACCGGCCGGCAAGACCCCAACGTGAACGACGGCCTCATTCGGCGCGCCGCTTAGGCCGGTGTACTCCCAGACCTCCAGTGGCCGACCGAAAATCTGCTGCGTGCAGTCTTGCACTCTGTTTTTCTCGCGGCGACAACAGGTGGCCCTCGCCATACTGCGGATTGGCCAGGGCGTCTCGTCAATGTCCATCGGTCCAAATCGCTTCGTACGCATGCTACATGCTCCTCAACTAATGCCCAGCCCCGAACTGCTCCACCAATGCCCCTTGGTTCGTGCCATGCCTTGGTCTTACCAGAAATCGGCCAAAACAACCCCGACCGAAGTATCTGGCACTTGCTTGGGGTCGCCATTCGCGGCAAAGCGATGCCCTTACAATCCGCGTCTTCCCTACGGTTTCCGTGTTGCGACGACCGGGCTTCACGAAGGTAGGCCTTAACACACCGGAGACACGGCGATGGTGATTCGGCTATTGTCATTTGTGCCTGCCTATCACCACGGCAGAGGACGAGGGCTCCGCCGTAGAGTCCCCCGGGCCACGGCCAGACCACGACTATTGATCTTCAGAAAAGGAATGCAACACGCGCGTGACATTTGCACCGGGAAACCGGGCTTCCGTTGGTCGCCCTGGTTGCATGACTTATCTGAGGGCCAATATTGATCTTCAGAAGAAAGTTCTCAAGTGGCTCCCAAACCTGTTTGCAAGCGGCCACGAGTTGTGTTAAGCTCACGGTCGTGTTGAGGGTATCTCAAGAGCCGCACTGAGTGCTGGTATCCAGAAGAGCCCGTCACCGGAGTTGTTCCGGCGGCGGGCTCTTTTTTTGTGCGCTCGGGGACGGCCTGAAGGTGCGTTGGTGCAGTCAGAGGGTGCAGCTATGCCGCAGTTATCGCACGAGTGCCTGGAGGTGCTGGCCTTGGCGTTGGTGGCTTCCACCACCTCGGTCACGGTCAGCAAGGCTCGGATCTTCCGCGAGATCCGCGCGATGGCCTGTGGCTGGAGCCCCTGGCTGGGTGAACTGCTGCACTGCCCTTACTGTCTGAGCCACTGGATCGCCTTGGCGCTGGTGCTGGCGTATCGGCCAAGCCTGGTGCACGGGGCCTTTTCCGTGCTCGACGGGCTGGTGAGCCTGTTGGTGATCGTGGCCTTGGCCAATGTGTGGTCTCGGCTGCTGTGCGATGCCCTGCATGCGATGGATCGGCTCACTGATACCGATTCGAAAACCTCAAACCGAAGGAGGAATGCATGACGATGAAGCGGTTCATGGTCCCGCGGGTGGCCCACTGTTGCGGCGGGTCCTCGCGACGGCCCTGAGGCGGGGCCGGGACTTTTGTGCGTGAGGAAGGGGATGTCGCCACCATGTGACCTGAGGCCTGCAAACCGGCCTCCTGTGGGTCGGCCTTACGACACGGCCTTCTGACGTGCAAGCAGCGCCTCTAGCCGCCCCGCGCGTCCTGTGGCGCGCGGGGCGGCCCAGTAGAACGCACAGAGTATTCTTCGCATCCGGATGGTGAGCAGATGACCTGCTGCCATCAAGGGCGTGTCGCTGACTTGCGATCGAGCGAGGCGACCCGACAGGGATGAACCCATCGCCACAGGAGTGATGGGGCGCCCAGCCTTTACGAACCAACTGGCTCGCCGTCTGCGCCCAAGGTGCGCGCGGAGGGAGTGGCCCGCAGAAGACGAATCCTCCGGGGCCGCTTGTGGCAGCCCTGGTTGAATGGCGTCCCCCAAGTACACGTTATCGCTTCCCTCACGACTCCAAGCACACGAAGGAATCCGTCCCATGGACCTGAAGAGCCTCGCGAACCTGAAGTACTTCGATTTCGAGATCACCACGCGCTGCAACATGCGGTGCAAGTACTGCTACCTGGGCTCGATGAACGACATCGCCCGGGTCGATGCGAGCGACCAGGTAGTGGAAGACACGCTAAGCCTGGTCGAGAAGATCACCCGAGTCCACCGTAGCCGGGGGTTCATGATCCACTTCTACGGCGGTGAGCCGTTGGTGGCTTTTGACCGGATGAAGTCCATCGTCCAACGGGCTCGCCAGCGGAAGCTCAACTGCCGCTTCGGCATCGTGACCAACGGCTGCAGCGCCACGCCGGAGCAGGTGGCCTGGTGCAAGCAGAACGGTCTGACCGCGCAGCGGAGCATCGACGGCTGCGCCGAGGCGATGGAGTTCAACCGGCCGGGCATGATCGAGAAGTACGAGGCCGAGACCCTGTTGTGGCAGGACTACAGCCGCACGCGGCGGTGCACGGTCAGCCCGGAGAACGCCCAGTACATCGTCAAGTCGCTGCGCTACTTCGAGGAGCAGGGGTTCGTGAAGGGGGCGGCCTTCATCCCGGACGAGTACCGCGACTGGTCGCCGGAACAGTTGGCGGCCTTGCTGCAGAGCCTGCAGGAGTTGGCTCAGGAGTTCGTGAGTGACTTCAAGGCGGGAAAGCCCTTCTGGACGCACTATTTTCAGAAGGCGGCCAAGGGGCTCTTTGAGCGTCGCACGAGTTCGGCCGGCTGCGGGGCGGGGCGGGGGCTGTTGGGCATCACCTACGACGGCTACGTGGTGCCGTGCCATCGGTTTGCGAGGGAAGACAAGCAGGGGCCTATGTGCCTGGGCACGGTCAAGGAACTGCTGGCGGGCACGGCGCGGGGCTTTGGTCCGGAGTGGACCTCGCGCATGGAATTCATCCGGCAGAAGAAAGAACTGCCGCAGTGCGTGGAGTGCGAGGCGCGCCTGTCGTGCCTCAAGGGCTGCTACCACTGCGCCTGGGGCAAGAATCGCGACCTCTTCAAGCCGACAGACGTGAACTGTGCCGTGCACCGTGAGGTGGCCCGGTTGACCCGGTGGATCGACGAGCAGTTGCGCGAGCGGGACCCGAAGTGGTGGAACCGCAAAGCAGCCAACAAGGGGGCCGAGCGAGCAGTTTCTGCATCGCGTGCCCGACCGTCCTCGCAATGTCAGCGGACCGTGGGCACCCATCGAACCACGAAAGATGCCACGGCGCGTTCCGAAACCACTTCGCAACAAAATACGCGGATGAGTACGTCGGCTGCAACCACGGACACGAGCCCTACGGAAAACCGGCCAACACGACCGGAGGTCATGAAATAGAGAGTGTCCGGAGTCGCCTTTGGCAACAAACAGGGCGGCACGATGTGAAGCGAGTGCGCCAAAGCGTGTAAATCACTGTCGCGCGAGTGTGTCGCGTGGCAAGAGCACATTCTTGGAGGAGTAATGAACCATGTGTGAACTGCTCGATAACTGCGGACTTTGTGACGCCCCCTGCGACCCCGGCTGCGACGCCTGTGATACGGGCTGCCAGAACTGTGACGGCTGCAACCCGTGCGAGAACGGCGATCCCTGCGGCGGCTGCGACCCGTGCGAGAACGGCGATCCCTGCGGCGGCTGCGACCCGTGCGAGAACGGCGATCCCTGCAGCGGCTGCGACCCGTGCGAGAACGGCGATCCCTGCAGCGGCTGCGACCCGTGTGAGAACGGCGATCCCTGCGGCGGCTGCGACCCGTGTGAGAACGGCGATCCCTGCGGCGGCT
>CALARR010000327.1 GCA_937889015.1 uncultured Planctomycetales bacterium
GGGATGGCGCCAGGACGATTCCCAGAACCGATTCATCCAGTTCAGCTTCGAGCGGATCTGGTTCTGTATGGATATGCCTGTGGCGACACTGTACCGACCCGAGGCCGAACAGATCCTTCGCAGTCGCCTGGGGTTCTTCTACCTGCGGGACCGGCCTCAGTTCACGCTCTACCAGGAAGACGTCGAGGGACACGATGGTGAAAAACATGACTGGATCAACTGAAGACGCAGGGCCGGCGAAGGGACGTTTTCCGATGCGGCCACCAACTGCCGCGCGCTCATGGCGGCCGTTTTGCGATAGAGATGCTGTATCCAGAAACGGCGGGAGGTCCTTCAATCGCAGGGTTCCACCTTGATCACGACCGCGCTCACGTCGTCGCGGAGAGGCATACCACCGGAGAATTCGATCACCGCCTCATGGAGGGCACTGATGATCCTGCTGGCAGTCTTCTCGCGCTCGTGGGCAACAACCTGAATGACGCGCTCGCGGCCAAAAGCGATTCCTTCGGGCGACGTGGCCTCAAGCAATCCATCGGTCAGAAGCAGGGCGATGTCGCCATGCCGAAGCGCGATCGTATCGCCGAGCGGGAACCGGGTATCGGGCACGATTCCCAGTGGAAGGGACGTGCTGGCAAGCTCGGCCGTCACTTCGCCCAGGCGGTTCAAAATGTACCCGGTCGGATGCCCGGCACTGGCGTAGACAAGCGTTCGGGACCGGGGGTCCAGCCGCACAAAGAGCACCGTGATGAATCGGTCTGATTCGGTCTCTTCGAGGAGTCTACTGTTGGCGCGGAAGAGGATCTCGTCGACCTCGGCGCACGTCTCCGCAAGCGAGTGCAAATGCGAGTGGGTCGACGCCATGAGGATGGCGGGGCCGACCCCGTGTCCGGCCACGTCGCCGACCACGACTCCCATGCAATCATCGGGCATTGAAAGGAAGTGGAAGAGATCCCCGCCGGCGAATTCCGAGGGATAGGAGGCACCGGCCATGTCGAATCCCGGCACCACCGGCGGATGGCGTGGCAAGAGATGCTCCTGGATCGCCCGAGCTGCCAGGAGTTGCGCCTGGTTCGCCCGGAGAGCCTCCTCCGCACGCTTCCGGTCGGTAATGTCAATGTGCGAGCCGACCATGCGATAGGGCTTGCCGGTGGAGTCGCGGACCGCCGCCCCACGGGCGATGATCCACCGGTACGAACCGTCCTTATGTCGCAGTCGGTGCTCCAGTTCATACTCCGTTTTCCGGCCTTCCAGGTAATCCTGGACCGTGGCCAGCGCTCGTTCGCGATCTTCCGGGTGAAGACGGTTTTCCCATTCGCGGAAGTCATTGCCGATTTCGTGGTCCTCATAGCCGAGCATGCTTTTCCAGCGGAACGAGAAATAGACCGTATTGGCACGCACATCCCAGTCCCAGATCCCCGCATCGCTGCCCCGCACGGCAAGATCGAATCGCTCTTCGCTCACCTTCCGATCAGTGATATCCTCGATGAGACCATCGTACCGGACGAGTTGGCGCTCGCCGTTCCGGTGCGCCACAATCTTGTGGCGCACCCAACGGAGCGACCCGTCGCGGTGGAGAATCCTGTGTTCCACCGGACTGGTCGCATCGTCGGCGAGGAGTTGTGCGGTGTGTTGCCGTACCAGGTCGCGGTCATCGGGATGGACCATCGTGATCCAGAGATAGGGATCGGACGCGAAGTCCTCGGGCGCGTACCCCGTAGCGGCCAGGCACCCCGCGCCGTGGGAGGTGGCTCGTGGCACACCGTCCCGGAGTTCCACCGAATACGTGTAGCTGGTCACCGCCGCGAGCAGTTGCCGATAGCGATGCTCGCTTTCGCGCAATGCAGCTTCGACCTGCCTATGCTGGGTCACATCGGAGGCCACCGCATAGATGCGTTCGCCGCTCTCTTGCGGCATCGCCGTCCACGACAGCCACCGGTAGGACCCATTCCGGCAGCGGTAACGATTCTCGAAACGGATGCTGGGAATCCCCTCCACGAGCTTGCGGAGCTCTCGCCTCGTCGACTCCTGATCCTCCGGGTGGATAAATTCCAGGAAAGGACGCGAAACCAGTTCCTGGGCACGGTATCCCAGGATTCTCTCGAAGGCCGGGTTCACTCGCTTGAAGTATCCGTCGCCACTCGCAATGCAGAGCATTTCCAGCGAGAAGTGGAAGAGAGCGAGCAGTTCTGATTCGGACGGGGCGTCGCCTCTGCGATCTTCTGCAATCTCCGGTGTTGGTCGAAGTGGTTCCATTCATGGATTATCATAGACAGGACGAGCGATTCGCCAACCCACACGGCCAAGGCGCAACCGGTCGGGTAGCAACTGCCGCCAATTCGGACCTGGAGGTTCGGGACGCTGTGGGGCCGTGTGCCGTGATCTCGCCCCTGGAAGCCGTTCCGGCATCTTCAGGGGAGGAGGCCAAGTGGGGATCCTTCTCGTCGCTGCTGCATTGCTCTGCGTTTCCGTCTTATCCGCCGACGAGCGTTCGTTCAGCATGGGCCTTACGCCGATGAACTTCAACGACTCGCGCGCTGGCACGGAGCGCATGAGGCAGTCGCTGATCGATGCCGGTGTTCGGGCCTTACTGGAGACGGACCGATGAAATCATCGCGGACAATACTCGCCATGCTCATGTTGGTTTTGACCCGTGAGGCGGCTGGGGCTGACGCCGGCCAAATGCCGGAATTGACAAGTGCCGGCCAGTACGGTGTGAGATGGAAAGTGATCCAAGATGAAGCCGTGGATTATTATCTGCCTTGCGAGAGGATTGAAGCCGCGGCAACCTTGTCCGCCGCGGATTTTGACGGCATTTTCCCTTGGTCCCACGTCAAACTGTGCAACCTGAGAAAGGCGGCCGACAAAACACCTACGGTCACGTACGAGTCTGAACCCGGCTTCGCGGTAGACGGAACCAATGGGTCCGTGATGGCAGAAATACCAAAGCACTACGGCAAACGGTACATCAGCGATGGCTACGAATATCGACTGATTTCGGCCCAACCTCGTTCCGGGTTCACCGTCGACCCTGCTTTTGTCGAGAACGGCCGCGAAATCGAAAAGGTGTACGTGGGCGTCTACGAGGCCCACATACGCGCAGACGGCAAGATGGAATCCGTGTCGGGCGCGTACCCTTCGACAGACCGAACGAGGATTGAATTCAGAACGGCTGCGAGGGCCAACGGCCCCGGATATGGCATCCTCGACATTCGCACGTTGCTCATGATCCAGAACCTCTTTCTGGTGGAACATGCCGACAGAAACTCTCAACGAGCAATCGGAAATGGCTGGGGCAAGATACTTCAGCCGGCCAGGACCCATCGGTGCGCTCTTGCCGAGCGTCGTGTCAACCGGCTGGTCACAAGGCGTCCTTCCGATAAGACTGCCGTGGACATGATGAGAGGCCTGTTTGTCGGCTGCGCGGTTCAGATCACCAGCTACGACAAGCAGGCCAAGGTTTATCACACCGGCAGGTCCCTCACTCGCTTAGTGCTCGATTCTCCCGAGCCGGGACTTGCCTCCTTCTACTTCGACGGCGACCCGATTGACACGACGACTGACATGTGCCTCGGCGGGGCGGCACAGAAAACCGGCTGGGCGGACAGGTTGACCGTCCACTCGGGGCGCGGCCCTTACAACGGGAGCCCGCCCTACGAAGACTACCGATGTGCTGTCAGGTACCGTTACATGGAAAACCTCTGGGGCAACGCGTGGTGCTTCATTGACGGCGTGAACCTCTTCAACGGTCGCGCGTACTTCTGCCAAAATATGAACGCCTACGAGAGCGGAGTGACGGCGAATCCCTACCAACCAACGTCCATCACTCAACTCATCCAGACCGATAACGGAAGCGTCGGCGGGGACCGGGAGGTCCACTACTTGCGAAACCTCGGGTACGACCCAGACCATCCCTGGCTGGCACTACCACAGGACTATACGAACCAAGGCAAATCGTCGGCCCCGGGAGCCAGCGAGTCCTTGAGGAACGGCAATTTCGGCGACTATTACTACCTTAGTGCAAAGGCGACCTGTTACGTGCACGGCGGGGGGTTCGATCACTATTGGAGATGTGGATTGTTCACGTTGCGTGGCTGGTCGACCGAGTCGCATAGGTGGTATTTGTACGGTTCACGATTGATGTTTAAGCCGATGTAATGGGGGGACAGACGGGTTGGCCCGCACGAAGTCAGTTGCCGGCAACGTGAATGGCGGTTCGGTCACCCAAACCGGTCGCTGGCCGACGAGTTTCGTGCAGCAGCTTACCAACATGCACGTGAAGCGGTGGAACGAGCATTGCCACGAGATCGGGCTTGGGCACTTGTACCAGGGCCGCTCCAAGTGCTTCCCGGTGGAAACCGACGACTACTTCTACCAGGTCGTGCGTTATGTTGAGCGAAATGCGTTGCGAGCCAATCTTGTGGAGCGCGCGGAACGATGGCCCTGGTCGAGCCTGCGGCGCGCGGAGCGCGACGATCCCGCCTTTCTCCTCTTGTCGGCATGGCCGCTGCCGCCCCCGGTCGACTGGATTGAACTGGTAAACCAGCCGCAGACAGAGGTCGAGCTGGCGGCATTACGGTGTTGCGTGAATCGCGAGCGGCCCTTCGGCAATCCGGCGTGGGTGGACGACGTTGCAAGGCGTTTGGGATTGGAATGGCCCCTTCGCTCGCGAGGACGACCGAAGAAACGATAGCCATCCCCTAAGCTGGCGACCAAGGCTGATGCATCTCGGTCCTGCGGACCGGTTTGGGGCCGGGCGGGAATCTGAAAGCCGAAAGCTGAACCACCCTCGCCTTCCCGGCGATGGATTCCGCTTCGGCGGCAAAGATGTCAAAGGCCAGAAGAGGTGGGCCCGAGAAGGGGCGGCAAAGGTGTTAGGCCAAAGGACGCGCCAATGGTCGACAATGGCCCCGCGTCCGGCTAAAATAAGGGTTTCGA
>CALARR010000328.1 GCA_937889015.1 uncultured Planctomycetales bacterium
CTACTTCGCCGGCCGGCAGTAGGAGAGGGTCAACAAGGCGTAGCCCGTGACCAGGGCCGGGTCGCCTTCCAGCCAACGGGAATTCGTATTGAGCCAGGAGCCGTTGGGCTGCTGGCGGCCGATCAAGGCCTGGCGCAGGTCCAGGCGCCAGTCGCGACGTGCGCCGCTGGCATCCTGGATTTCGTCCTGCCCCATGGCGTCGAGGGCCTTGGCGAAGATGTGGTAGTAGTAGTAGAGGCCCGCATCGCCCATACCGGGGTTGGACTGCAAATCGTAGTGTTTCTGAATCCAGCGGACGGCGGCTTTGACGCGTGGATCGTCGGGGCCCACGCCGGCATAGAGCATGCTCTTCAGGCCAGCGTAGGTCATCGAACCATAGCTACGCAGCCCGCCCTCGGAAGTCGTACCGGCCATGCTGCTGCCGCCGGCGGCCGCGGTGTAATAGAAACCGCCGTCGGGGTTCTTGGCCGCGAACTCGCTGGTGTTGTGCTCCGACTCCAGGTTCTGGCAACGGGAGACGAAGAGCAAGGCCTTCTGCATGGCCGGATCATCCGGACCGGCGCCGGCCGCTTTGAGGGCTTCGATGAAGAAACTGGTGTTGGAGAGGTCGGGCCGCTTGTGTTTTCCGTAGCCGGCGCCGCCGTAGCTGTAGTCGCTTTTCTGCTGCCCTTCGTCCTCGTCCCACTGTTGTTTCTTGATGGACTTTTCGGCGGCCCGGATGACCTGGGCGTAGCGTCCGTCGCGGTTGGCCAGGCTGAAGCAGGCGATCGCCAGGCAGGTCTCGTAGTTGGCGTACAAGCTTTCGGGCCCGTGTACACCGCCATCGGGCTGCACAAAGCCTTCAAGATACTTGAGACTCTTGGCGACCAAGGGATCGTCGGGGGAGCGGCCGATGCGGAGCAAGGCACTAACGACCACGGCCGTCACACCGGTTCCGGCTGCCGGAGAATAGGCTCCGTCTGGGGTTTGGATCGTCTTCAGGAAGGCGACCCCCTGCTCGATGCTCCGCTGGCAGGCGTCGGCTCCAGGCGATTCGTGGGGAGCGGCCGAGGCGCGCTGGGACCATCCCAATCCGATCACGAGCACCAAGGCCATCCACGGCAAGCGGCGGTAGGTTACGGACATGGTTCTGACCTTTGTGCAAAGGCACGCATTTCACGAATTCGGACGAGCCGCCAAGCAGACGCCGAGAACCGCCCATGAAACCACTCGGCAAGCGGCTATCCAAGCGGAATACGGCCTCGCGACGCAGCGCGCGGTGGTGTGCGTCCAAACGCAACGGCACCGTTGTGCGGGATTCTCTATCCGGAATTGTAGTGCTTCCCCCCGGAAAAGTGAAGGATTGGCGTGCGTGGGGGTGCATTCGCGTATCTGCAACCCCACACGAGGAAGCCGAACAGGAGGAAACCGAGGAGATGACGGTGTCCAGTCCTTCTCCGCTCAGGAGGCGACGACCAGGATCTCGCTTTCGCTGATGATGAGCAATTCTTGTCCGTCGACCTCGACCTCGGTGCCTGCCCAGCGATTGAACAACACGCGATCGCCTTCGCTGACCTGGTGTGGGGCGCGCGTTCCATCGGCCAACAACCGGCCATCGCCCACCGAGAGCACGCGTCCCTGCTGGGGCTTGTCGCGGGCCATATCAGGAAGGACGATGCCACCGCGGGTCTTCTCGTCCGGTTCGATGCGTTTGATGACCACCTGCTCGCCCAGCGGCACGACTTTCATAACCGTTTCCGCTCCGATACTCAGGATGCCCGTGTGGATTGGGGAACACATCGAGGCCATTGGCCCCGGAAGACCGGACTGCGGCGACCGACGTCCGGTCGCTGCTCGGCCGGGCTTTATGAGCCCAGCCAGACGCTCCAGTGAAGCTGGTCCCCCCGGCGGCAATTCTCCCGCGGCGTTTGGGGGCATTCAAGATCCATATACCCTTTCGGGCGCTGGCCGGCACAATCCGCAGCACTTTTCCGCCAAGGCGTCACCACGGTGAGTGAAAACCGGCCGTATAACGTGTTTAACCGGCACAAACTAACGCGAGGCAGCGCCGGCCCCTACCTCGTGAAGCATTCCGTCACCACCCCCGGAAGCTACGACTATTTGACGCACGCCGGAGACAGGGACCCGCCAACGCGTACAGCGGCGCATACTCTACCACTTCCCAGCGCGGCGCAGGCTGGTCGACGAGATATCTTCGCGAAATTGTTCGGCCGGGACCTCGCGGCAGAGCGACCGCAGGGGTTCCGGCAGATCCAGGTCGCGGAGGCAGACGAAACCGGTTCCCAGATTTCGACCGAAGACCAGGAAGCGACAACCGCGCGAGGCGATCGTCGCGATGGCCGCTTCGCAAGCCGTGGGATCGTTGCCGTAGTAGCGCGGGGCCGCGATGCGTCGCAGCGTGTCGATCCCCACCAGGAAGGTCGCGCCGGGAAAGAGTCTTGCCTTTTCCGTGAATCGTGCAGCGCGCGTCAACCAGAGCGTCTGCTCGGGGGCGAACTGGCTTGCGCGGCGATCGATTTCCCAGTAGTCCAGGGGCGGTTTGTCAACGTTGGTGATCGAGATTTCGAACTCCGCGGGGACGCCCAAGACCTCGGCGCCGATTTGGGCCATGCGTCGATGCCCGAGGTGCAGCGGATTGAATTCGCCCGGGAAGATGGCGCGCGTGCTGTCGCCGCGCGGGCGTTGCAATTGGCGGCCGTGGCAAATCATGTCTTCGCGCGCCAGGAGCAGTTCCTGCCAGGGCGCGGCGGCGGCGGTGGCCTTGGCCGCCAGCTCTTCGCCGGGCAGAAGTGTGACTTCCAGCCGGTCGGGCAGACCAGAGACTTCGGCCACGAGGTTCAGCAAGAGCGTGTCGACAAGCTGTTCCTCTTGCTGACGGGTGCGCGCTGCCTTGTTGAGTTCCAGCGACCAGAAGGCGCTCCGCGTGGCGGTCTGCAGGGCCAAATGGGCCCGATGCGGGCCCTGCTTGGGCCGATCGCTGGCCAGGCTGGCGGTGCAGGCCACGCCGGCCACATCGACCTGGGGCAATCCATAGCCCAGGGCGCGCCGGAAGGCGACCATGGCCATGGCGCGAGCCGTGCGTTCGGAGCAGAACTGATCGGGGCGTCCTCCGAGCCAGGCGACCATCGCCGGCTCACCATAGGGGACGACGGCTTCGACCACGGTCCGCGACGCGCCGGGGGTCTGGAGCAGGCTCGCCAGGGCACCGCTTCCTCCGCCCGAGAGGGCCAGCAGGATGGGGGTCGGAGTCTGGTGGATCGCACACACCAATTGTTCGACAGACACAGTCGCCATACGCCCTCGCAGATGCCTTTTCCGATCTTGAACCTTCAATGTAACCGAGCCGACGGGGAACAGAAAGGGCCGGGTTGCGCACCAAACACCCATGTGAGTAGGAGCTATTCCGGATACCGACAGGGCCAACGGCCTCAGGTCGCCGAGTTGCCGAGGCCGTGGCGCGGCCGGTATCCGCGGCATTCTGAGACGCGATGGGCTGCATGAGAAATTCACGCGTAGCAATCCAAGATCCGCGACGCGCCGGCGAATAACGTCAGGGGTCGCTGCGCAGCCCATGCTCGCGACTCCGTGACATCAGGGCAAACTCGGGTTTGGGGAGGAAAAGAAACATGATCCGAAAAGTAGTCGTGGCGGGGGTAGGAGCATTTCTGTTGGGGACGGTCTTCTTCGGTCGCGACGTGGTGAGTTACATCCGCACGTCGGCCGGCTATGTCAAAGACGCCGTCCACCAGAGCGTGCCGGTGGAGTTCCAGATCCAACGGGCCCGGCAGATGCTCAAGGACTTGACTCCCGAGGTGCAGAAGAACATGCACGTCATCGCCAAGGAGGAGGTGGAAGTGCAGAAACTGGAGTCGCAACTGACCGTGGCCGACGCGCGGCTGGGCAAAGAGCGACAACAGCTCACCGATTTGACCCACGCCGTGGCCACCGGCAAGCAGGCCTTTCAATTCGCTGGCCGGAAGTACAGCGTGGATCAGGTGAAACAGGACCTGAGCAGCCGCTTCGAGCGTTACAAGACGGGCGAGGCCACCTTGGCCAGCTTGCGGCAGATGCACACCGCACGGCAGCGGAGCCTGGACGCGGCCCGGCAGAAGTTGGAGGGGATGCTCACCGCGAAGCGCCAGTTACTGGTGGAGATTGAGAATCTGGAGGCGCGCAACCAGATGGTCGCCGCCGCGCAGACGACGAGCAACTACAACTTCGACGACAGTCGCCTGGGGCGATTGAAGGAGTTGATCTCCGACCTGCGGACGCGACTGGAGGTGAATGAGCGGTTGGTCAACGCCGAGGTCTATTTCCACGAGGAGATTCCCGTGGACCAGCCCTCGACCGACGACATTGTCGAACGGATCACCAAGCACTTTGCATCGGCCGAGCCCGAAACCGGGGACCTGGTGCAGAAGTGAAGGAGGAGAGGCGAGAGGCGAGAGGCGAGAGGCGAG
>CALARR010000329.1 GCA_937889015.1 uncultured Planctomycetales bacterium
GCTCAATAGTCGTTGGGCAGACGCTTGAGCTGCTCCATGGTGAACACGGGGCCTTCCTTGCAGACGTAGATCGGCCCGCAATTGCAACGCCCGCACTTGCCGATCCCGCACTTCATGCGGTTCTCCAGGCTCGTGTAGATATCCCGGTCGGCCATGCCCATCTGGCCCAGCACGGGCAGGGTGAACTTGATCATCACCGGCGGGCCGACGACCAGGGCCACGCTGTTGTCGGCGCTGATCTGGGCGCGTTTGACCACGTCGGGCACAAAGCCCACCTCGCCCTTCCAGTCGGCCGTCTCCCCGCCCGGATCCACGCACGACACCACGCGTACGCGGTCGTAGCGCGTCCAGCGCTCCAGTTCGTTGCGATACACCAGGTCGCCCACGGTCCGCGCCCCGTAGACGATGGTGATGTCGCCGAACTCTTCGCGATTCTCCAGGGCATACCAGATCGCGCAGCGGATGGGGGGCATGGCGATGCCGCCGCCAATGAAGATCAGGTTCTTGCCGGCCCACTTCTCCACCGGATAGCTGTTGCCGTAGGGGCCGCGAAAGCCGATGGTGTCGTTCTTGTCGATGGCCCACAGGCCTTCGGTCACCTTGCCCGTGCGGCGGAAGCAGAACTCGATGAAGTCCTTCCAGTTGGAGCTGGAGCAGAGGTTGAAGGTGCACTCCCCCTGGCCGAACAGCGAGAACATGCCGAACTGGCCGACGCGAAAGCTGAAATCGCGTTGCTTGGCCTCGTCGCGAAAACGCAGCCGGACCGACTTCACGTCGGCCGTCTGGCGACGGACTTCGAGGACTTCCATCAGGTCGGGGGTGTAGACGTTCGACATCGGTTGCGAATGGGCTGTTGTGTGGAAAGAAAAATGGGAAAAGGGAAGAACAACAGAGTGAACAGCGCCTAACGGAAATCATTCCTCAGCATGGTTTCCCCTTTCACCCCTTTCCTTTTTCCCTTCTTACACCTTCTGATCGGGAAACTCACCACGGCCTATTGAAAATCCTTCTGGATGCTCTCCAACACGGGGCGGATGCCCAGCGACACGGGGCAAT
The DNA here is from genome assembly GCA_937889015.1 of uncultured Planctomycetales bacterium. Lineage (GTDB taxonomy): Bacteria > Planctomycetota > Planctomycetia > Pirellulales > Thermoguttaceae > CALARR01. The sequence continues at coordinate 1,057 of CALARR010000329.1, forward strand.
TGCGCGTGCAGTTGCCGCAGCCGGTGCACAGCCAGTGGTTGAACTTTTCCTTGTAGATATGGAACTTGTGGTAGATCCGCTGGCGTTGGCGCTGGGCCTGGGTGCTGCGCGGATTGTGGCCCGAAGCGTGCATCGTGAAGATGCCGAACTGGCAGGCGTCCCAATTGCGGACCTTGGCCCCGCCGTACAGGCCGCCCGTGTCGACCATGTCAAAGCAGTGGCAGGTCGGGCAGTGATAGGCGCAGGAGGCGCAACCCAGGCAACGCAGGGCGATGCTCGTCCAGCGGCTGCTCTCGAAACCGCCGGAAAGAAAGCGGTGGATGGCGTCCAGGTCGAGGATATTCTCCGGGCCGGACGGGACCTGGCCCGTGGCCTGGGACGTTTGGGTCTTGCCGGCAAACAGTCGCTGCCCCTTCTCGCTGAACAAGCGGACCTCGTAGGTGCCGTCGCCCAGGTCCACGAGCATCGCGTCCGAGCCGGTGGAGGCGTCGGGCCCCAGGCCCAGCGAGGTGCAGAAGCAATGGTTGTCGTGCCCCTGGCAGGCGATGGTCACCACGGTCGTGGCCTGGCGCCGCGCGTTGTAGGGCTCGTCGCGATAGTCCCAGTTGAACACGTGGTCCAGGATCGGCAGCGCGCCGGCGTCGCAGGGCCGCGCCCCGAGGACCAGTTGCGGGGCGGTGGGCAGGTCGACCGGCGTCAGTTCCACCTCGCGCCCTTTGAGGCGGTATTCGTACAGCTTCTCGTGCCGGGGCAGAACGGCCAGCTTGATCGAATTGGCCGGCCGGATCCAGCCGTCCAGCAGCAATTGCTGCGGATCGCTGACCGGCGAGTAGAGCACCAGGTCCGACTCCATGCGCACCGGGCCGAACACTCGGCCTCCCTGCTGCAACCAGTCCTGGGCCATCGTCCGCAGCGATTCGCGGGAGATGATTTCACTCATCGGATGAAATCCTCCTTATCGGTGAGCGAATAGGCGCCGATGATCGCTTGCGCGGACGGTTCCATGCCGGGACGGAACTGGAACTCCTCCTCCCCGACCTGGGCCAGGGCCAGGTTCAACAGACGCAGGTTGATGCCGGCCGGGCAGGCGCGCGTGCATTCGTCGCAGCCCACGCAGCGCCCGGCGAGGTGAAAGGCCCGGCTGATGTGCCAGGCGAAATTGCCCTTCAGCGTGGGCGAGGTGTCGATGGCGATGGGCCGATTCTTGTCCACGATGCAGCGATTGCAGTAGCACATCGGGCACACGGCCCGGCAGGCATAGCACTTGATGCACCGCGACAACTCATGTTTCCAATAGGCCAGGCGTTCCTCGGGCGACTTCTTGAGAAACGTCTCCAGGGCGGCGTAGCGCGGGGCGAGTGTACTCCTCTCACTCCGCGAGAGGTCACTTTGCGGCCCGCGCTCCACTTGATCCTCACGCGGAGCGTGAGGAGTACCGATCACTTCGTCGGCCCAGCGCGGAACCGGCACGTCGCAGGACTCGCACTTCGGCGCACGCGGCCGACCCACGCCCTGGCAGACCATGCCCAGCACGTAGATCTCCGCACGGTTGATCTGCGATTCCTGCTGCAGCACCTGCAGGGCGCGCTCGTCGCAGCCCTTGAGGATGATCGCCGGCTTGCCCAGGGCCCGGATCTCCGGCTTCAGCAGGTACTTGGTCAGGTTGCAGAAGCACTGCTCGTTCCAGACCAGTTGCGCGACTTCGTCGGGCTGGGTGATGAACAGGGGAAAGGCCGGATCGTGGGCGGCGGTCTGGCCGTAGCCGATGATCAACTGGACGGTCTTGTCCTCCAGCAGCTTGCGACAGCGTTGACGGAGAGCTTCGAGCATCAGGTGGCCTCGCAAATCTGCCGGTACGCGCGATAGGGCCCCATCTGCCGCGTGGTCTCGGTAATCTCGGTGACCACCTGCTGGAACTTGCGCCCCTCGGCGGCCGAAATCCAACTGAAATGAATCCGTTGCGTCTCGATGCCCACGGCCTCCAGCAGGCGGCGGAACAAAACCCAGCGGCGGCGCGCGTGGAAGTTGCCCGCCGTGTAGTGGCAATCGCCCGGATGGCAACCCGACACGAGCACCGCATCGGCACCCACCTCAAAGGCCTTGACGATCAGGTTGAAGTCGATGCGGCCCGTACAGGGCAAACGCACGATCCGCACGTTGGCCGGATACTCCAGCCGGTTGGTGCCGGCCAGGTCGGCCCCCAGGTACGTACACCAGTTGCAGACGTAGGCGATGATCTTGGGCTCGAAGGGGGCGGCCCCATCGCCGGCGGCCGCGGCGCCGTGGTTGGTTGCTTCGCTCATTCCAGGGCCTCCACCATGGCATAGACCTGCTGTTCCGTGAAACCCTCCAGGTCCACGCTCTTGGACGGGCAGATGGCGACGCACGTGCCGCAGCCCATGCACAGGCCCGGATTCACGCGCGCCGTGTACTTGATCAGCCGCCCCTGACGATCGCGGACCTCGGCCTTCTCGATGGCCGTGTAGGGGCAGGCGCGGACGCAACTGTAGCAGGCGGCGCACAGGCTTTCGGCCACCTGGGCCACTTCGGGTTCGCGGGTCAGTTCGGGCTGGCTGAACATGACCAGCACCTTGCCCGCCACCGCCGAGGCCTGGGCCACCGATTCGGGAATGTCCTTCGGACCTTGGCAGGCCCCGCACACGAAGACCCCCGCCGCGTTGGTCTCCACCGGCCGCAGCTTGGGATGCGATTCCGACAGGAAGCCGAACTCGTCGTAGCTCACGTTGAGCTTCTGGGCCAGTTCCGGCGCGCCGGCGGCCGGGGACATGGCCGAGGCCAAGACGACCAGGTCGGCCTCCACGGTCAGCGGCTCGCCGACCAGGGTGTCCACGCCGCGGACGATGAGCTTGCCGTTCTCTTCGGTGATCTTCGACACGCGGCCGCGGTGATAGTGGGCCCCGTCCTGCTCGATCGCGCGGCGCACGAACTCGTCGTAGTTCTTTCCGCCCGAGCGGATGTCCATGTAGAAGACGTGCGACTCGCCGTCGTGCACCTTGTGCTTGTAGAGCATGGTGTGCTTGGCGTTGTACATGCAGCAGATCTTCGAGCAGTAGGAGA
>CALARR010000330.1 GCA_937889015.1 uncultured Planctomycetales bacterium
GAAGATATAGCCTTCCTCCCCATGGGCGCTCAGGTCCAGACCCTGTATCTCCTCGTTCCGGCTCACTCGCAACCCCATGGTCGCATCGAGGAGCTTCAAGATCACATAAGTGACGACGATCGCCAGGACCCAGGTGATGGCCGTGGCCAGGATTTGCGCAACAATCACCTTGCCTCCCTCAATCAATCCCAAGGGAGCTCCATGGTCGATGCTGAACGTGGCTCCGGTGGCTCGCGTGGCGAAGACCCCTGTCAGAATCGCCCCTAGGGTTCCGCCCACGCCGTGTACACCGAACGCGTCCAGCGAGTCATCGTAGCCGAAACGCGACTTCAATGCCGTGCACGACATGTAGCAGACCACGCCCACAATGAGCCCCATCACGATGCCCCAGGTGGGGAGTATATATCCGGCGGCTGGGGTGACGCACACCAGCCCAGCGACAGCGCCCGAGCAGGCTCCCAACACGCTCGGCTTACCTCGGAAATACCATTCCATGGCCGACCAAGCCAGGGCACCACCGGCCGCACCCAGGTGTGTCACTGCAAAGGCACTGGCTGCCAATCCGTCCGCAGCCAAGGCACTGCCGGCGTTGAAGCCGAACCAGCCGACCCATAGCAGGGTGGCGCCAATCGCCGTGTAAGTCAAGTTGTGGGGGGGCATTGGCTCGCTGCCCAGTCCCAGCCGCCTGCCGATCAACAGCGCACAGACGAGCGCCGAAACGCCTGAACTGATGTGGACAACCGTGCCGCCTGCATAGTCCAGGGCCCCGCCAGCACTGATTGCGGCCGCATGCGGGCTGCCATAGGCCAAGATCCCTCCTCCCCACACCCAGTGGCAAAGTGGGCAGTAGACCAGAGTGCCCCAGAGGATCATGAACACAACCATCGTGCTGAACTTCATCCGCTCGGCAAAGGCACCGCAAATGAGGGCTGGAGTGATAACGAAGAACATGCCTTGAAACAGCATGTGAGTGAGCATTGGCACGTTCAAGGTGGGGTGTAACGGGATCTCCGGTTGTCCGTTGCTGAAGGTTGGTTGCACGTTGCTAAGGAAAAGGTGGTCCAGGTTGCCAATCCAGGCCTCGTTTCCTCCGAAGGACAGTGAATAACCGTAGAGGGCCCACAATACGCTCATGAGGGCCATCAAGAATACACACTGCATCATCACACTCAGCACGTTCTTCTTGCGCACCAGACCGCAATAGAACAAAGCCAGGCCCGGACCAGTCATCATCAGGACTAAGGCCGAGCTGATAAGCAACCAGGCATTGTCGCCCCGATCGATTTGGCGAGGGGTTGCGGGAGGGGCCGAGTCAGCGGCAGAGGCGGAAACTGTTGGTTTGGCTGCTGACTCCTCCGCTGCCAGAGCACGGGAGTCAACCAGAGCACTCAAGCCAAGCGAAACAACCAGAGCGGCGAGACACCGACGCAGAGGATATACGTGCAACATCGTCCTTCCCTAAGTACTAGAACCCGACCAAGACGGCAGAGCGCAGAGGATTAGCCCCGGCATCTCAACAGCAGGTCTGCCTGCGACATTTCTGTGACGGTCCCTATGCAAGCAGCGTGCCATGTCCCCTTGGCAGAAAGCGGGGGTGATTTGCAAGTCCTGTCGAGGCAATATGTTGCGACGGTGTTCCAGAATTGTCCTTGCCTGCGAGACAAAATGGTGATGCTCAAGTTCCTGGCAGACCGTGTTGAGGGCCTGGGCACCTAGAATTCTTGCAGCCGTTCCTGACGGAGATTATGTTGAGCGGCGTTGTTCGCGAAGTCGAGCTAGACGAGGCCCGTTTATGCGCCCAGGAACCTGTTCCACAACCATCCCAGGCAGTTCGAGCGGTCCTGGCGGACTGCTCCACCGACAATTCTTGGGACGAGCTACAAGACGTCTTTTCGTCCGTCAGTGGCTTCTGGCCTTGGCTGCCGGAACTTGGTTGGCTGCGTACGTCGCTGCTGCCCCGGTTCGGCCTAACATCCTCTTGCTGCTCTCGGACGACCAGCGGCCCGACACGATCCATGCGTTGGGTAATCACCAGATTGAGACACCGAATCTCGATCGTCTGGTTCGGGCAGGCACGGTTTTCACGCGGGCTGTGTCGCCTAACCCGCTTTGCGTTCCAGCACGCAAGGAGATTCTCAGCGGCTGTTGCGGTCTGCGTCACGGGCGGGCGAACTTCGGTCCCCAGTTCGATCCGGACCAGGTGCCACTATCCACGGTGCTCCGCGAAGCCGGGTATCACACCTGGTACGTGGGCAAGTGGCATACTCAAGGGAGGCCCATGCAGAATGGCTTTGAGCAGAGCCTGAATCTATTCATGGGCGGCGGCGGTAAGGTTCTTCAGGTCGATCATGCCGGTCGGCCGGTAACCGGTTATGTGGGCTACGTGCTGCAGGGGGACGATGGCGTGAAGTTTCCTGAGAAGGGTGTGGGGTTGACGCCGGAGATCAGTCAGCACTTCGCGGACGGGGCCATCGAGTTCATTCGCCGCCGCGCGTGCGAACCCTTCTTCCTGCATGTTTCTTTCACGGCTCCCCACGACCCCTTGCTGATACCGCCTGGCTGGAAAGGTCGTTATATGCCGGATCAGGTTCAAGTTCCTGCCAACTTTCTGCCTGAGCATCCGTTCGACCACGGCAACTTCAACGGTCGCGACGAGCAACTCTTCGCCTGGCCCCGCACTGCCGAGGAGACTCGCCGGGAGCTCGCGGCCTACTACGCCGTGGTGTCTCACATGGACCAGCAGATCGGCCGGATCCTCGACGCGCTGCAGGAGACCGGGCAGGCCGGGAACACGGTGGTCGTCTTCACGGCGGATCAGGGGTTGGCCATCGGCAGTCACGGCTTGCGCGGCAAGCAGAACATGTACGAACACACTATTGGCACACCGCTGGTCTTTGCCGGGCCTGGGATTCCACAAGGCTGCCGCCGCAACGCTCAGTGCTATCTCCGCGACCTGTATCCGACCTTCTGTGAATTGGCTGGTGCAACCGTACCGGATGTGGTACAGGGCAAGAGCCTGTTGCCGGTCATTCAGGGCCGGGTCGCGGCGCTCTACCCGGCCATTTTTGGCTACTTCAGCGGCGTGCAGCG
>CALARR010000331.1 GCA_937889015.1 uncultured Planctomycetales bacterium
GAATAGGTGGCCATGCGCCCCAGCACCGCCGTCATGCTGCTCGTGGCCCCATACTCCGCCTCCACGCGATACGCACCGCTGCCCAAAATGCTCGTCACCAGGTCTTCGTGCTCCTGCTGATACGGATTAACCGCCTTGAAACTCTTGGAGCGCAGGTCGCGGGGACCGAGATTGCCCAATCCCCAAGCGCCGCTGCCGAGGGTCAACTCGCCCTTGGTGCCGCGCACATTGTCCGACACGTGGCTCCAAGTGCCCGGCTGCTGTCGAGCCTGGCAGTAGAATCGCGTCCCGTCGGCATACTCGAACTCGATGCAGTGGTGGTCCCAGATATCGCCGTTGCCCGGTCCGAATCGCACCTGCCGGCCGCCCATCCCGTTGGCGCGCACCGGATGCGCGTCCATGATCCAGTTGGCGACGTCGATTTCGTGCGTGGCCTGTTCCACCAGGTGATCGCCGCAAAGCCAGCAGAACACGCCCCAGTGGCGGACCTGGTATTCCATCTCGCTCATGCCCTCGGGCTTGGTCTTGCCGCTCCGCCCGCCCGCCGGCATGTTGAAGTAGGTCCGCAGCAACTGGATCTGCCCCAACGCGCCGTCGCGGATCTTCTGAATCCCATCCAGATAGTTCTGCTGATGCCGGCGCTGCAGGCCCACGACGACCGTCAGCTTCTTCTCCCGCGCCTGCTGGTTCGCGGCGACCAGCGTTCGGTAGCCGGGCGCGTCCACGCACAGCGGCTTTTCCATGAACACGTGCTTGCCCGCGGCGATCGCCGCCGCGTACTGCATGGGCCGGAAATGGGGGGGCGTGGTCAAGAGCACGGCATCCACCCCGGCCTCCAGCACCTGCCTGTAGGCATCGAAGCCCGTAAAGCGTCGCTCCGCCGGCACGTCCATGCGCGCCGCGATCTCCGGATACTTGCCGAGATTCTTCAGGCTCGTCTCGATCCGCTCCGCAAACAGGTCGCCCACGGCGACCAGCTTGGTGAGGCCCTTGGTTGTGCTCAGGGCCTCCTTGCAGGCGCCTGTGCCCCGGTTGCCGCAACCCACAAATCCCAGGCGGATCGCGTCGCTGCCGGCCGCGTGGACGCTGCGCGCCAACGACAGCCCCGCGCTTGCGGCGGCCAGCGTCGTGGAGGAAGGAAACAACGAACGAGAAAGCGATGGTTTCACGATGAACCTCAGTTTCCGTATTTCTGCTTGAAGAAGTTGTAAGCGGTGCCGGCCTGGGTCGCTTCGAAGCCGTCCGGGGAGTTGGCGTGCCCCTCGGCGTGACCCTCCAGCGGCGCCACCAGGTCGGTGACGGTCCGCAGACGCTGGGCCCACTCCTCGACGCGCTGGAATTCGTGCCGCGCCAACACGGTTTCTTGGCGGCGGTGCAGCAGGGCCGTGCGGATCAGGTGGTCGTAAAAGGATACCATCGCCTCGCCGTAGGCAAAACGGCGATCATCCTCGATCAGCCTCGCCGCCTCGGTCGCGTCGCGGCATGCCAACAACGCCGCGTTCAGCGCTTGCCTCGCCAGCCGCATCGATTCCACGATCTCCACTACGTCCGGACCGTCGTTCATCGCCGGGTGGTAAGGCTCATAGTGCAGGTGCTCCAGAGGAAAGATCTCCTGCGTGTCCACCGCCAGACGCCGCCGCAGGCTGTACTTGTCCTCGCCCGCATAGTGCTTCAGGCACTTGAAATTGGCCGTCGCCCGTTCCAGGTGGCGATAGAACTCGGCCGTTCGCTCGCACGTCGTGGGGTAGTAGCGGCGGAAGTACTCCTGCACCAACGCGTCGGCGTCCGCCTCCGCGTTCCACAGCAATCGGGCCAGCAGGTATTGGTTCAGGGTCCACGTGCCCCAGAGGTGCGTGGGCGTGTGCATGTAGTTCAAGTGCCGCGTCCCGGTGCGGTGGTACCAGGGGATGTCGGCGGCCATCATCGTGGGGAACACCACCGGCAGCGACTTGAAACTGCTGACGTTGTAGTACTCGCCGATGAAGATCGAACCCCGGTAGTGGCGATCCGGCCGCGTGGTCCAGCCTTCGTAGTGCTCGCGTAAGAAGCGGTTGATCTCGGTGCATTTCGCATCGGCCAGCGCATGTACGTAGCATCGTTCGATGGGGAAGAAGGTGACCGAGAAGTGCTCGTAATCGAAATCGGCCGGCAGTGCGCGCTGCGGCGGAGGCAGGGTCTCGTGATAGGCCAGCGAGGCCAACAGCACTTGCCGGTGCAGACGCCCCTCGCGCTGCGCCGCCTGAATGGTCTTCTGCACGGCGTAGCACACGTCGAACAGCCGGTCGGTGTAGATGCCTTGGGCCGCGCAGGGCGCGCACTCGCACCACTTGCCGTTGTCCAGCATCCAGAAGTTGGCGATGTCCACGTGCCGCCACTCGCCGTCGACCAGGCTTTGGACCAGGTTCTTGGCCAATTCGCGCGTGGCGTCCGGATTGGACGTGCAGTAGTTGTCGCCCGCCCCGTCCACCTTGGCCCGCCGCTTGCCGCCGCGCAGGCCGTACCATTCGGGATGGGCCTCGAAGTACGTCAGCTTTCCATCGCCGTTGGCGTCCCCGGCGTGTTCCTCACCCACCGCGTACGGGTCCGGTTGGCGATTCTCGTCTCCCTGGAACCGCGGATGATTGTAGGGATATTCGGCCTCCGGATGCAGAAAGATCCGCAGGATGCTGTGGCCGCCGCGGACCATGACCATGCCCAGCTTCTTCCGCAGCGCGGCTTCGTGGCCGGTCTCGTCGCAGTAGTTCATGCGGTTGCGGACCATCCACAGGAACATCTCCCGGTCGCCCCGATCGCCCAGCCCGATGAAACCCCGCGAGAGGAACGAGGGATTCTGGATGACGTTCAACGCCGTCGGCAACGGCGACCGTTCTTTCGGCCCGACCGTGCCCTGCTCGCCGAGCCCAAAGAACCGCAGGCCCAACTGCTGGAGATACTCGTAGACGCCGTACAGCACGCCGCAGCGGTCTCGGCCTTCGATCACGGTGATGGTCCGCTCGCCCTCGCGCACAGCATGCAGGCGGAACGACTGGTCCGTGGCCAGCGGCGGAGTCTCTGGCACGCGCCGCGCGGCGATCAGTGGGTTGGACTGGCGGCTACCGAGCAGAATCACGTCGCCGGAGCCGGGCAGGCGGTCCGGGGATTGGAAGCGTACGGCCGCCTTCGCCACCGGAGTGCCCAGCGGCAGGAAATGGGCCAACTCCTCAGCGGCGAAGCACTCCGTGCAGGCACGGTCGTCGGTCAGATCGGCATCCCACCAGTTGACCCGCTCCTCGCCTGTGGCGGCTTCTCCCACGTCGGCAAACGATCCCTTGTTGACCACGATGGTCAACTCGGCCGCGGCACGGGCAGGGGCTAACCCTGCCATCGTCCAGGCGCCCAAGACGAACGCCGTCAGGCCTTGGACGCATGACCTGCAGTTTGAGAGTCGTCTCACGGGCCGATCCTCGAATCAGAGAGCCCCCACCGCCGGCTCGGGGCGATGCTCGTGACGCAACCGATGCCAAAATCTTCCGCGTCCAGTGTTCTCGACCTGCTCAGCCCTGCGCCGCCTTGCCGTAGTCCCGCGTGGCCTGGACGTTGAAGGCAATCTCGTCCGCGAATCGCGGAAACATGCCGATGATCACGCCGTCGATCGGCTTGATGTTGGTGAAGGCGAACTTGATGGCCTCGCGCACCCGGCGATCGGTGCGGCAGGCCCGGCCCGCCGCCAGGATCTTGAACCCCAAGCAGGGCTGCTTGACCTGGCGCACCACCGCGGTCATGGTCGTTGGATC
>CALARR010000332.1 GCA_937889015.1 uncultured Planctomycetales bacterium
CTCGCGAATGTCTGACAACTGAATTGTGTTGCCAGGACCGCGCGGCACGCCGGGCAGGAACTCCTGCAGACGCGATCTCAGCGACCCGCTCTCGGTCTTGTCCGCCGCCGCCTGGGCCTCATCCGAGAGCGTCAACTCGTCCTCGATCGCTGGCACGGAAGGAACGGTCGTCTCGGTCAGCGGTTCATCGGCCGCGCTGCTGGCCTCGGTCGTCGTTGCTGCCGCACTCAGCACAGACACGGCCTGGAACGCCGCAGTCGCATTGCTGATCGAAGCGATCGCCATGTGTCAGGTCTCCTTGGCAAAAAACGGCCTCGCGTTCCGCGGCTCGGGCGAGCAATCCCCTTCCATCGAGGATCGTCACACGCGCACGGTGGACTTTGCCGAAAATGCCGATTGTGACCGGATGTGCCGAATGGTTCGCGGCTCCGGTGTTTCGGGCGTGCCTCGCGATCGAAGCCTGAAGCGCAAGCGAAGGTAACCTGCCACATCTCCCTCGCTTGCGCTTCGGGCTTCAGGGCAAGTTGTACATCTCCCTCGCTTGCGCTTCGGGCTTCAGGGCAAGTCGCACCGCTCCCTCGCATGCGTTTCGAGCTTCAGGGCAAGTCGCACCGCTCCCTCGCTTGCGATTCGGGCTTCGGTGGGGCCGTGGACAGGCTGGATGCCCCGTCGAGATGACCGCCCCGGCGTGCCTCTCTATAATGGACCGAGCAGCGCAGAACGCCTCGCGCTGCAACCAAGGACCTATCCCATAACCGCCCCAGCCAAGCCGGGCGGCCCAGCAGGATTGAGTCGCCGACAGGTTTTGGGACCGGCCCTAAAAACTTGCCCCAGAACCGCCACAGCCAGGTCGAGCGGCCAGGCAGGACCGAGTTGCTGGCAGGTTCTGGGACCGGCCAAGAAAAATCCCCACCGGTGGCACATGTCAGACGATTGCCGAACGCCCGAGATCATCTACCCCTGCCGTTGGGAGTTCAAGACCATTGGCCCCGACGAGTACGCCATGCGTCTGGCCATCCAGGAGATCTTGGCGCAGGGGGCGTTGCAGTACTCTCTGGATCGCTCCAACACCAGTCGCACCGGCAAATACTGCTCGATGATCCTGGGCCTGGTCGTCAGCAGTGAAGAGCACCGCAACGCGATCTTTGCCGCCCTCAGCAACCATCCGTCCATCGTGATGGTCTTGTAGCGGCGCGGTACCGAGCAGGGCAGGGGCCGCCATTAGAGCCGGTCCCAGAACCTGTTGACAGCTCACTCCTGCTGGGCCGCCCAACCTGGCTGGGGCTGTTTTGGGATAGGTTCTTAATCTCGATCGCGCCGTCGGCGCTGCGACGTCTTGCGGTGCGCGCGGTAGCCCGCCGGCGGCCGGTGGACGTAATCACCGTCGCCGCGGCGAGAGTCGCCTTTCGTCCGCCGGGCCTGGGCCGGCGGCTGCCGGGGGATCAGCGCGTCCGGCCCGTCGCCGATCAGGTCCTCTCGCCCCGCCTGCGTCAACGCCTCGCGCACGTCGGCGTCGTTCTCCGGCTTGAAGAACTGCAGCAACGCGCGCTGCCAGCGCCGCTCGCGCGTGCCGCGCGGCACATACACCTCCTCGCCGGTCATCGGGTCCAGGCCCGTGTGGTACATGCAGGTCGCGATGTCCATCGGGTTGGGGATGAAGTCCTGGACCTTGTCGGGCCGGTGCCCGCTCCGCTTGAGAAAACAGGCCAGCTCGATCATCGCCTCCAACGTCGAGCCGGGATGGCTGGCGATGAAGTAGGGCACCAACCCTTGCCGCTTGCCCGCGGCCTGCGACGCCTGCTGAAACTGGCGGTCGAAGTTCACAAAGCCCTCGATGCCCGGCTTCTTCATCAATCGCAGGACTTCCGGGTCCGTGTGCTCAGGCGCCACCTTCAGCAGCCCGCCCACGTGGTGTTCGGCCAGCTCGCGCATGTACTGCGCGCTGCCCTGGGCCAGGTCCATGCGAATTCCCGAGGCCACCAGTACCTTGCGGATGCCCGGCTCGTTCCGCGCCGCGCGCATCAGTTCGATCAGGGGCCCCAGGTCGGTGTCCAGCAGTCGGCACACGGTGGGATGCACGCAACTCGGCCGGCGGCACTTGGCGCGCACCTCCGGCCGGCTGCAGTTCATGCGATACATGTTGGCCGTGGGCCCGCCGATATCGCTGACAATCCCCTTGAAGTCCGGCTGCGCGGCCAGGCTGCGGATTTCGGCCAACACCGATTGCGGACTGCGGCTCTGGATCACGCGCCCCTCGTGGGCCGTGATCGAGCAGAAGGTGCAGCCGCCAAAGCAGCCGCGCATGATCTGGATCGAGTTTCGAATCACTTCGAAGGCCGGGATCGGCCGATCGCCGTAGCTGGGATGGGGCCGGCGTGTGAAAGGCAGCCCGTACACGCGGTCCATCTCCGCTTCTTCCAGGGGCATTGCCGGCGGATTGATCACCACCGCCTCGCGCGCGTGGTACTGCACCAGGCGCCGGGCGTTGTAGGGATTGGTCTCCAGGTGCGCCAGGCGCGTCATCTCCGCAAAGGCCCGCTTGTCGACGGCCACTTCTTCGTAGCTCGGCAACTGAATGCTGTCCTCGACGGGCGGCGACTGGCTGGCGCCCAGGCGATAGGCCACCCCGCGCAGATCACGCAATTCCTCGACCGTGGCCCCGGCGGCCAGGCGGCGAAGGATCTCCAGCAAGGCCCGCTCGCCCATCCCATAGCCCAGCAGATCCGCTTTCGCGTCCAGAAGAATGGAACGGCGGACCTTGTCGCTCCAGTAGTCGTAGTGGGCAATGCGGCGCAGGCTGGC
>CALARR010000333.1 GCA_937889015.1 uncultured Planctomycetales bacterium
CGTCGAGCATTGCACGACGCACAGATCGCCGTGTAAGGAACCGCGGCCAGCCGGTCGTCGTCAATCGGCCTCTTGCACCTCACGCACACGCCGTAGGTGCCGTCCGCCAGCCGACGGAGCGCCTTGTCGATCCGGGTAACGAGCCGCTGCTTCCGACGCACGAGACTGCAAATGAACCTCGTCGTGGCTCGGGTGCGAACTGTTTGCCCGAGCCGCCGACATAACCGACACGTTCCCGGTGGTTGCCAACCTCCCGGCTCCGTGGCAACGTGGATCGCCGCGGCAGTCAGCAGTCGGGCGTCGCTCCATGCCAGGTTCCGCAGGGCGATGAGGATGCTTCGGTGCAAGTGCCGGTCTTGTGTCGTCATTTGTCGGGTTCTTCCCTTCGTGGGTGGTTGAAACGCGGCAATCACAGCTTGCTGCCACCACGGCAAGTGCGGCATGATCTCCGCTACTGGCTAGCTGGCTGTCATGGGCGCTACCGAGGCGCTTTCGGCAGTGTCCTCGCTGAAGACCCGAGCCGCGCGCCTACCGGCCCCGGCCATTGGCCGCAGGGCCTCCCGGGCGGTGATCGCACGGGCCAGCGCCGTTCTCGGCTCTCGGGCGAGGACCGTGATGTGCCCCATCCTCCTACGTGGATGTGGGTTTCGCTTCCCGTACAGATAAACGTGAGTTCCTGGAACCTCGAACGCCTTTGCCCAATCCGGTTCGCCGTCCTGCCAAAGGTCGCCGCGGAGACTGACCGTAGCCGCGGGGCATAGCGGATCGGCTGGCCCAAGTGGCAACCCACACATTGTCCGCACAAGCTGCTCACTCTGGGAAGTTACATGGGCGTTCAGGGTCAGGTGGCCGGAGCCATGTGGCCGGGGGACCAACTGATTGACCAGCAACTCGTAGTCGTCCGTAACAAACATCTCAACACAGAGCACGCCGATTGCGCCGAGCCGACAGGCGATGTCTCGCGCCAACCGGACGGCTCGATCGGTCACGCTCTTCGGGCAACCGGCTGGCAACACCGAAGCATCGAGAAGGCCGTGTCGGTACATGTTGTGGATCGGCCCGTAGGTCGCCATTTCACCGAATGGCGATTGAGCGACGATGACCGTCAATTCCCGATGGATGTCGATCCACTTCTCCAGCACCGCCGGCCGCCGGCCAATCGCCGTCCAGGCTTCTTCGGCCTGCAAGGGCGAGTGGATCAGAAACCTCTGTCGCCCGTCGCAACCGGCCTGCGCAGGCTTCAGCACGGCGGGGGTCTTGAACCCGTGCAAAGCATCGTCGAGCGCTCGGAGCGAGGCGATTTCGACGAACGGGATCACCGGGAAGCCACGCTGCCGGAGGTATCTCTTTTGCAGCCCGCGATGCTGCGTTATGCGAATCACCCTCGGCCCCGGCCGCAATGGCGCGCGTCGGGCGGCCATTTCCGCCGCCTCTGCGGGTAGGTTCTCGACTTCTACCGCCACCGCCGCGACGTTGCGCGCCAGGTCAGCCACGGCGTCTAGGTCGTCCAGCGACGCGCAGATCGCGAGATTCGCGAATGGTGCTGCCGGGCAATCGGGCTCGGCGCTTAGCACGGCGACACGGTATCCCATCTGCCGTGCTGCCAGAGTCAGCATCCGGCTATGTTCACCGCCGCCAATGACCCCCAAAAGGGCTCCGGGCAGGATCGTCGTGTTCATCGCAAATGCTCCTGGACAAGAGGTGACTCCACTGGCCGCCTTTCTACTGGCCGGTCAGTACGCCATTGTTTGAGAATGGCACAACGCACAAAGCGTCGTATGCGGAACCGCCAGCAGCCAACCTTCCGGGATCGGGCCGCCGCAGGCTTCGCAAACGCCGTAAGTGTGCTCTTCAATTCGCTGGAGTGCTTCCTCGATCTTGTCGAGCAGGTTCTCCCGTTGTTCAATCAAGCCGCCGATGAACTCCTTCAGCGTCCGCGCTCGCGCCTTCCGCCAGATGGGACGACACGTCCGGCACATGTTCAGCGGCCGGGGTGCCCACCGGTCAAGCACCACATGGAGTGCCATGTCGGTGAGTGAATTCACCTCGCCCCGCAAGTGCGACCGCATCGCCAGCAGCACCTTCTTGTGCAGTTGGCTGTCAGGGCACCGCAATCGTGTATTGGCGACCATTGATGCACCACCTTTCTGTAGCGTGAAACCCCTTCACGCCAGCCAAGTATAGACTGTCTGGGGAGTTCGACAATCACGCT
>CALARR010000334.1 GCA_937889015.1 uncultured Planctomycetales bacterium
TGGCCCCTGATCGCAAAACGGGCCAAAGCACGACGGATCTGCCAGGTGCAGGGGACCTCGAGGGATACGGCTCTCTGTTCGCCAAGAACGCCACTCTGGGACGGGGAGTCGGCGCGGCGACTGGCAGGTCACCAGGCGCTCTGGTACCATGAGGGCCGGTTGCCACGTGGCAGCCGACGACAGGGGCGCGCGGCAAGCCAAGAGGCGACGGCCACTCATGATCCAATCAACGTGCCGACTGCTGCTCTGCTTGTGTTTGGCGGCCGACCGTGCCGCGGCTCAATCGCCGCCCTCTCCCGCGGCAGACGCCGTGCCGGCCGTGGCACCGACGCTGGCCGATGTGCCCTACGGTCCGCACCCGAAGCAGGTGCTGCATTTCTGGACGGCGAAATCCGACAAGCCGGCGCCGCTGCTGTTCTTCATTCATGGCGGCGGTTGGGTGGCCGGTCATCGGCTGAGCACGCTGGGCACGATCCTGGAGGAAGTGCTCGCGGCGCGGATCGCGGTCGTGTCCATCGAGTATCGCTTCGTCACCGACGCGTATGCGGCGAACGTCAAGCCGCCGGTGAAGTGGCCGCTGGAGGATGCGGCGCGCGCCCTGCAATTCGTGCGCAGCAAGGCGGCCCAGTGGAACATCGACAAGTCCCGCATCGGCGCGTCGGGCAGTTCGGCGGGCGCCTGCTCCAGCCTGTGGTTGGCGTTTCACGCGGAGATGGCCGATCCGGTCAGTCCCGATCCCGTCGCGCGCGAGTCGACGCGACTGTTCTGCGCGGCGGTGCACAAGGCGCAGACCACGCTGGATCCGCAGCAGATGCAGGCCTGGACGCCCAACAGCCGCTATGGCGGCCACGCCTTCGGCTTCATGCCGGATCCTACCGACCTGAAGACTCGCGACACGCAATTTGCCCAGTTTCTCGCGGCGCGGGACACGGTGCTTGAGTGGATCGAAGCCTACTCGCCGTGGGCCCATGTCAGTGCCGACGATCCGCCTGTCTATCTCTACTACACCACGCCGCCGGCGCTGGGCCAGGTCGAAGCGGACCCGACGCACACGGCCAACTTCGGCGTCAAGCTGCAGGAGCGTTGCAGGGCGGTCGGCGTGGAGTGCGAGGTCTTTTGGCCCGGCGCGCCGGATGCCAAACATGCGACGATTCAGTCCTATCTCATCGAGCGGCTCAAGGCATTCTGATCATCATGCAAGCTTCCGTCGTACTGCAGAAAATTGCCCGGGGGGAAACGGTCATCACCGCCAAGGTGGGCTACACCGACCCGGAGCTGGTGGAACTGGCGGCTTCGGCCGGTTTCGACGCGCTGTGGATTTGCCTGGAGCACAAGCGCATGGACCCGTCGATGGTCTACGCCTTCATTCAGGCCTGCCGGCTGGGCGGTGCGGACGCCCTGTTGCGCATCCGGCCTGCGAACTACAGCGATGTGTTGCATCTGATCGAGGCCGGCGCGCGGGGGATCATGCTGCCGCGCGTCACGCATCCGGACGAGGTGCGCGCGGTCGTGCAGGCGATGAAGTTTCCGCCCCTGGGCCGGCGCGGTTATGACGGCATCCATGCGGAGGCCGATTTCGGGCGTCTGCCGGCCAGCGAGTACCTGGCCCAGGCGAACGGCGGGAACTTCCTCGTCGTGCAGATCGAAGAGCCGGACGTCGTGCCGCACGTGGACGACATCGCCGCCATGCCCGGCGTGGACGTGCTGTTTGTGGGGCCCGCCGACCTGACGCTGGGCCTTGGCAAGTTTGGCCGCACCGACGACCCCGAAGTGCGCGGCATTCTGCAGCAGGTGGCCGATGCCTGCCAGCGTCACGGCAAGGTGGCGGCCATTCCCTGCGCGCCGGAGCAGGTGCCGGGCTATCACGCCATGGGCTATCGCTTTTTCAACGTCATCAGCGACTACCGCTGCATCGTCAACGGCATGAAAGCCGCGCGAGCGGCGGTGCGCATCGAGAACTCGTGATCTTCAGGAACGCAAAGCCGTTGCGATCTTTCTCCAGGACCCGTGAAGCCGGCCTCCCGGGATCGCTGACTAGAAACGCCATCAGCCAGGAGCGCCGCGCGTGAGCCAATCCGCCAGCCCACACTCTCCCGTCCTCCCCTCGCGCGCCTGGTTGATCGTGGGCGTGCTCTGGGTGGTGGCCACGCTCAACTACCTGGACCGCATCATGATCACCACGATGCGCGATTCGCTGACCGAAGCGATTCCCATGAGCGACGCGCAGTTCGGCCTGCTGACTTCGGTGTTCTTGTGGGTGTACGGATTGCTGAGCCCGTTGGCGGGCTTTCTTGCGGACCGGTTCAGCCGCAGCCGCATGATCATCCTCAGCCTGTTGATCTGGTCGGCGCTGACGTGGCTGACGGGGCACGTGCAGAGCTTCGAGCAACTGATCCTCGTTCGCGCGCTGATGGGCGTGAGCGAAGCGGCCTATCTGCCGGCCGCGCTGGCCCTGATCGCCGACTATCATCGCGGCGCGACGCGTTCCCTGGCCACCGGCATTCACATGACCGGCCTGAGCGTCGGCTCGGGCCTGGGGGGAGTCGGCGGTTGGATTGCGGAGCGCTATGGCTGGTACCTGCCTTTCGACGTGTTCGGTGTCTTCGGCATCCTGTATGCGATCCTGTTGTTCTGCGTGCTGCGCGAGGCGCCGGCCGGGACGCCGGTGGGCACGGCGACAGCGGCGGCCGCCCCGTCGAAAGCGCGCCTCGGTCCCGCCTTGATAAGCTTGTTCAGCAACGGTTCGTTCCTGCTGCTGCTGGCCTACTGGAGCCTGTTTGGCCTGGCGGGCTGGGCCGTGATGGGCTGGATGCCCACGTATTTCAAGGAGAACTTCGGGCTGCAGCAGGGCATGGCGGGCATCTCGGCCACCAGCTACCTGGCCGTGGGCATGTTCTGCGGCAAACTGGTGGGCGGCGCCTGGGCCGACCGCTGGAGCCGCACGAATGTGCGGGGCCGGATCCTCGTGCCGGCGATCGGCATGTTCATCGCCGCCCCGGCCACGTTCCTCGTCGCAGGGACCACGATGCTCCCCTTGGCCATCGCCGGCCTGTCGCTGTACGGGATGATGCGATCTTTCTCGGATGCGAATCTGATGCCGATCCTCTGCCAGGTCTCGGATGCGCGCTATCGGGCCACAGGCTACGGAGTGCTGAACATGTTCGCTTGTGTGGTCGGCGGCCTGACGGTCTACGCCGGCGGCGCCTTGCGCGACATGAACGTGAGCGTCAGCACCCTGTTTCAATTGGCGGCCGTCGGCCTGCTCGTGTGCGGTGTGCTGATGATGCTGGTGCGGCCCGCGAAGCCTGGCACGGCGGGCCGCCCCTCGACCGCATGAAGACCAGGGTCTCTACGGATTGCGGCGCCTCGGGAGGCGGCTACTTCTTGTAGTACATGCGAAAGCGCAGGATATCGGGCACCGCCACGCCCCGCGCGCAGGAAGGGACACACGTTTCGCACATCCGGCAGTAGTCTCCCTCATGTTAGCAGTGCAGTTCGCGTCCTTCCAGCAGGTGGGCCGAATTCTCGTCCTCCCGTTGATCGGGCGAAGGGCATTGCTGGCCGGAGGCCCAATCGACTATTGACTTGGGGCACCGCGGAGGCGATTCTCAAGTCTGTTTTCTTCTGTGCACGAGCGAATGAGAGCATCATGTCGATGATTTACCGAGTGTCCCTGGCCATCGGACTCCTGGCTGTGGCGGCCATGGCCGCCGCGCAAGCACCGGGGGTGCTCTATGAGAAACAGTCGCAGTACAACACGATTCTGGTGACCGAAGACGCGCCGGGCCTCCGCACGTTGTTGTTCGAGAAGCACGGGGCACGGCAGAGCGTGGTCAAGCTCGGTGACCCCGATCACCTGGAACTCCCCTACACGCGCGTCATGGCCGTGGGCCTGGCCGTGGTCCAGCAACCGCAGCGCGTGCTGATCGTCGGGCTGGGCGGCGGCACGATCCCCACCTTTCTCCGCAAACACTATGCGCAGACCGCCATCGACGTGGTGGACATCGATCCGGAGGTGGCGGAGGTGGCCAAGACCTACTTCGGATTCCGGGAAGACGGCTCCCTGCGGGTCCACGTTGCCGACGGGCGGAAGTTCATCGAGACGTGTGGCGAGCCCTACGATATCATCTTCCTGGATGCCTTTGGCTCGGACAATATCCCTCGGCATCTGGCCACGCGGGAGTTTCTGCAGGCCACGGCGCGCGGGCTCAAGCCCGGCGGGGTCGTGGTGAGCAATGTCTGGGGGCCGGGCTCCAATCCGCTCTACGAATCGATGGTCTGCACCTACCGCGACGTGTTTGCCGAGCTGTGCATCGTGGATGTGCCTGGCGGGGGCAACAAGATCCTCGTGGCCCTGCCGCGGCGCGTCAAGCTCAATCCTGAGGAGTTGGCCCAGCGGGCCACGGAGATCTCGCGGCAGAAACAGTGGCGTTTCGATCTCGGCGATCTGCTCCGCCAGGGTTTGCAGAAGTCCGTTCCGCCGGACAGTCACGGTCGCGTGCTGCGCGACGACGACCCGCAGGAAGATCGTTGACCACCGCTGCGACACGGATCGGCAATCCGGATGTCCGCGCAGCGCGGACCGTGCGTTGCGCGGAGGGGCGACTATTGATACCGGCGCAGCCAATGATCGCAATTCTGTCTGGACTCCAGCCGGTACGGCTGGAATCCAGGGCTCCCGCGGCCGCGGAACGGTCATTGGCAATGCGGACCTCAATAGGGTTCGGCCTTGGGCAGCAATGGCACCAGCGCTTTATCCAGTCCATTCACGCAGTGCGGGCAATCGACGCGGCCTTTTCCCTTGCAGGTCTGACAGGGAACCCGGACGGGCACGGTTTCTCCCACCTGGTCGCCACGTCCCGTCTTGGCCATGACGCGGGTCTGATAGACCTTGACGCGCCCCAGCGCGCAGCCGGAGACGGGGCAATCCTGGTCACCGCGCCCGTTGCACACGGGACAGGTCTTGTCTTCGTACTTCTCGGGGCCGAATTGCGGCATCGGCAGTTTGGCCGTCGACGGAACCGGGATATAGAGCCAGCCTTTCCTCTCGGCGAAGCGTTGAGCGGTGTGGGCCTTGTCCATGGCTTGCCTGAGGGTCCGCAGCAAGGCTGGGTCGAGCGTGACGCGGCCCGCTCGATGCAGAAACTCCAGCCGGCCGAGGTTTTGCGAAACTTCCTGGCGGTCCTCTGCCGCGGCCAGTGCCTTTTCCCAGGCCGTAAGCGCCTGCCGGTAGCGGCGCAAGCGGACTTGCACCACTCCCAGGTTGTTGAGGCAGGCCGCATCGCCGGGCGCCTTTGCCAGGCAGCGCGTGAAGCGCCTTTCTGCGGCGTTCAGATCGCTCTCAGCGATCTCCAGCATGGCCAAGAGGAACTCGGCACGCACGCCATCGCCTTCCTGGCGGCTTGCTTCCAGCAGCAACTCGCGCGCGGGTTTGCCCTGGCCGGCGACGATCTGCTGCCAACTCTTGTCGAGGAGTGTTTGCAGAGGATCGAGCGTTTGCAGAGGATCGGCGGCAGGCGGAAAAGCCTGCCTCTGTTCCCAGACCGCCAACCGGGCACGTGTTTCCTTTCGTTCGGACTCGGGTATCTGGGGATTGTCGAGGTACTGATGATAGACCGCGATGAGTTGTTGCATCAGGGGATGCGACTTGTCCAGTTTGGCGACGACTTCGATGAAACGGCGTTCAATTCGCACGCGCGTGAGGCCGGTCGTCGTCGGCCAGGCGCGCATGTACCAGTGTGCGGCCCGCTGCTGGAGCCGTTTCATGGCCTCGGGATCGCCCTGTTGCTCGGCGGCGTTCCACCAACCGTCTCCCACCGCAGTCCAACTCTCCAAATCCTGCTCGGCCTGCAGTTCCTGCGCCGCCACCGCGGAGAAGAGCGGGTCGTTGCAGCGCGCCAGGTACGGCACCCCCTTTTGCCAGTCGTCCTTGCGCAGGCAATGGTAGATTCCCACGACGCGGTTCGCCGCGGGTTCGTGGGGATGCTTCTGCAACCGGTCATACGCCTGCTGCACGTCCGCGTACACGTGCTTCTCGCGTTCGACTTGTGCTTGCCAGCCTTGGATGCGTTCCCGTGCGGCGGCGCCGCCGGGCCGTTGGACCAGGGAAAGCCCAAGTTCGATCAACTCCGTGCCGACATCGTAACGATCGGCCTGGAGGGCGCCCTCCAGGCTGGTCTCCACTTCGTCGATCAGGCTCGCCACCTTGGCGGAATCGTCAACCTGGGGCGCCAGGTTTTGCAGAACGCGGAGACGGACCGCGGGCGTGTCCGCCTCGAAGACCTCGCAGAACCGGTCGCTGGCCCGGATCGCCTCCGTCAGGTTCCCGGCCTGCGTTGCCAGCTTGACCGCCGTCCGGAAGAGGATGTAGCGTTCGTCGTCGGCCGTGGTGTCCTTGGCGGCCAATTCCAGCAGGCGTTTGGCGAGTTGGTCTTGCTCTGCCGCGCTCTTCAGGCCCGACGGCCCGTAGACCTCTTCGATGTCGCGCTCCAGTTCCTTGATGCGTTCGGCATCTGGGAATGGCAAACGTGTGTCGGTTACGTCCCCCTCGGGAGGCGCCGTGGGCGATTTGGCCGCGGGTTGCCGCGGGCCGACGTCGGGCATAAACAGACCGGGACGCGCGACCGGTGGATGGGGACGGGCGTGCGTCAAGGAGGCCGAGGTCGCAGCTTTGCGCGGCCGTTCGCTGTCAGGACTGGAGGCCGGACTCGCGCTTGGCAGGGGATCGCTTGGGGATTGCTCAACGTTCTCTTGAGGCTGTGACGGGTCCTCGGTGCGCGTCTCAGGCTCGGGAGACGCCTCGATGCCTTCGGGAGGCTCGACACGCGCGAGAGTTTTGCCAGACGCACGCTCAGCAGCGCGAGGCAGCAGGGCCTCTTCCTGGGTGTCGGTCGCCGGCGCGTGCCAGCCTTGTCGGACGAGAACAACCGCCACGGTGATCAGAACGGCCGCCGCGACGATCATGCCGGCAAGCATCGAGTCGGACAGGCGGCGGACGGGGCGCGCCGGTTTCGGTCGCACGGCAAGGGGATTGGCGAGGACCACACGTCCGGCCGGTTCGGCCTTCGGCGGGGGCGCACATCGGGCACGGAGTTGATCGTCATACTGGGCCTTGCGCGCCGGGTCGAGCAAGACGATCTTGGCCGCGGCCACCTCGTTGAGCAACTTCTGCGTCAAGTCGGCGTGCGGCCCCAGTTGAAAAGACCGGATGTGTACCACTTGCCGGCTGACCGCGTTCAGGATGACCTCAGGTTGGTCCTCAAAGGGACGCAGGCCCAGGAGTCGGTAGCAGTTGGCGGGCTGTTCCTCCGGCGGGATTCCAAGCCATAGGTAATAGGGGTCGAAGGGTTGATTCATGGTCAAACTCCTGCTGCCTGGATCTCCGCACGGCCTACCGCCGCTGGTGATTGACGTTTCAGAGGACGATCCAGCCGATCAACGCCGCGGCCGTCAGCCAAGTGGCCAAGTGGCCAAGATCAGCAGGCGGAACTTCTCCCCCGAATCGAACCATACGAAGTCGTCCATACGCCCTCCTTGCGCTCAATCGAGTGTGGCGGTGCTGTGTCGACCGGCGGCGTTTTGCAACCGCCGGCCCCCCGGGTCGCAGGACTCCTAGTCGGCACTCCATGACATACCAAGGTATCATCACCTGCAAGAGAGAGACAGCCCCCCCGTCACCACGAAAAATTGGCGGGGCAGCCGACGGTGGACTTTGCCCTGCAGGAGGCGCAGTATCCGCGACCTGGGGGGGCTGGTTCAGTCCGGGACAAGAGAAATGACCTGTTGGCCCACAAAGGCGTTTGCGGGTGGCCAGGCGCCGCGATAGGATCGCGGTCGTGTCGAGGCCGATTCCAGAACCGCCGCGCGGCTCTGGAATCGGCTGCCAGGGTATCCGAAGAGCCGCACTGAGTGCTGGTATCCCCAAGAGCCCGTTCCCGGAATTGTTCCGGGGGCGGGCTCTTTTTTTTTGCGCGCACACGTTGCCAAGTCCCCCCCGACCTCAAGCACACGCAGGAGTCCCTTCCATGGATCTGAAGAGCCTCGCCAGCCTCAAGTATTTCGATTTCGAGATCACCACGCGCTGCAACATGCGCTGCAAGTACTGCTACCTGGGCTCGATGAGCGACATCGCCCGGAGCGACATGAGCGACGAAGTGGTGCAGGACGCGCTGAGCCTGGTGGAGCGAATCGTGTCGCTTCGTGGCGGCCAGGGCTTCACACTCTATTTCTTCGGTGGCGAGCCGTTTGTCGCCTTCGAGCGGATGAAATCCATCGTCGAACGTGCCCGGGCGAGGCGGATCAACTGCCGCTTTGGCGTCGTCACTAACGGCTGCAGCGCGACGGCCGAGCAAGTGGCCTGGTGCAAGCAGAACGGCCTGACGGCTCAGCGGAGCATCGACGGCTGCGCCGAAGCGATGGAGTTCAATCGGCCGGGCATGATCGAGAAGTACGAGGCCGAGACCCGGCTGTGGCAGGACTACGGCCGCACGCGGCGGTGCACCGTCAGCCCGGAGAACGCCCAATACATCGTCCAGTCGCTGCGTTACTTCGAGGAGCAGGGGTTTGTGAAGGGGGCGGCCTTCATCGCCGACGAATACCGCGATTGGTCGCCGGAGCAGATGGCCGCCTTGCTGAAGAGCTTTCACGAGCTGGCCGAGGAATTCGTGCACGACTTTCGGCAAGGAAAGCCCTTCTGGACGCACCATTTTCAGAAGGCGGCCAAGGGGCTCTTCGAGCGGAAGAGCAGCTCGGCCGGCTGTGGGGCCGGCCGGGGACTGTTGGGCATCACCTACGACGGCTACGTGGTCCCCTGTCATCGCTTTGCCCGGGAAGACAAGCAGGGCCCGATGTGCCTGGGCACGGTCAAGGAGCTGCTGGCCGGGACGGCGCGGGGCTTTGGCCCCCAGTGGACCGCGCGCAGGGAATTCATCCGGCAGAAGAAGGAATTGCCGCAGTGTGTGGACTGCGCGGCGCGCACCGCTTGCGTCAAGGGCTGTTACCACTGCAACTGGAGCAAGAATGGCGACCTGTTCCAGCCGACCGAGGTGAACTGCGCCGTACAACGCGAGGTGGTGCGCCTGACTCTCTGGATCGACGAGCAGTTGCGCGACCTGGACCCGAAGTGGTGGAACCGCAATCCAACGAGTGTGCAAGACGGTTGTCTTGACGATGTCCAAGTGAGGAAAGGAGAAGCGATTATGAGTTCGACGCGTGATTCAATCTGCGAAAACTGCGATCCGAACAGCGAGTGTCCCTGCGACACCACCTGCGATGAGTGCCAGGGCTGCGACTCGTGCGAGGGGTGCGATCCCAACACGGAGTGCCCGTGCGACACCACCTGCGATGAGTGCCAGGGCTGCGA
>CALARR010000335.1 GCA_937889015.1 uncultured Planctomycetales bacterium
ATTCGGCCGCCGAAGTGCACGAAGCCGTCGCTCGCGCCCGCATTCCGCACTTCCATCACGGGCATCGAGCCGAACAAGCCGCCAAAGTCTACCACCTCTCCCGCCTTGGCACCCGGAATCGGCACCAGCCGGCAGGCCGTGGTCTTGCCGTTGATCATGCCGATCGCCATTTCGTCGGCGATGATGGCGGCGATCGTCTCGGCAGGCGTGTCGCCGGGAATGGCGATCATGTCCAAGCCCACCGAGCACACGCTGGTCATGGCTTCCAGCTTCTCCAGCACCAGGTGCCCAGCGCCGACCGCCTCGGCCAGGGCCGCGTCCTCGCTCACGGGAATGAAGGCCCCGCTCAGGCCGCCCACCGAACTGGAGGCAAAAGCCCCGCCCTTCTTCACCGCGTCGGTCAGCATGGCGATCGCCGCCGTGGAGCCGGGCGCGCCGATCCGGGCGATCCCCAAGGTCTTGAGGATCTCGCCCACGCTGTCGCCGATCGCCGGCGTGGGAGCCAGCGACAGATCCACGATGCCGAAGGCCAGCCCCAGTTCGGCCGCCACCTCGCGACCGATCAACTCGCCCACGCGCGTCACGCGGAAGCTGGTGATCTTGATCTCTTCGGCCAAATCGTTCAACGTCAGCTTGCCGCCCAGGCTCACCCGGCGCCGCAGGGCGCTGGACACCACGCCGGGGCCCGAGACGCCGATGTTGACCGTCGCCTCCGGCTCGCCCGAACCCATATACGCCCCGGCCATGAAGGGGTTGTCTTCCGGCATGTTGGCAAACACGCACAGCTTGGCGCAGCCGAACCCCTTGTTGTCGGCCGTGGCCTCGGCAATCCGCAGGATGATGTGCCCCATCTGGCGCACGGCATCCATGTTGATCCCGGCACGCGTCGAGGCCAGATTCACCGAGGCGCACAGCCGCTGCGTGTGGGCCAGGACCTCGGGCAGCGACTCCATCACCACCCCGTCCCCCTGCGAGATGCCCTTGTGTACCAGGGCCGTGAACCCGCCGGCGAAGTCGATCCCGCAGTCGGCCACGGCCGTGTCGATGGTCTTGGCCACCTGCAACGCCGCCTGGCGCCCGTGCCCCGCCAGCAACGTCGAGGCCGGCGAAATGGCCAGCCGCTTGTTGATCACGGGAATGCCGTACTTGGCCCCCACGCGATCGCACGTCTCCACCAGGCGGCTGGCGCGCGCCATGATCTTGCCGCGGAGTTTGCGGCACAAGTGCTCTACATTCGGCGCGGCGCAGTCGTCCAGATTCAAGGCCAAAGTCACTGTGCGCACGTCGAGGTGTTCGGCGTGCAGCATCTGGATCGTGGAGAGGATTTCGTCGGTCCGAAGCATGATGATCCGCAGAGGGTTGAAGAGGTCTATTGGGTGTCAGAAAAGGAATGTCGTGGTCGCCACCCCCGTTGCCTTGGAAAACCGGCCTCCCGATGGTCGGCCTCACGGCATTGCTTACCTGAGACGCAATAAATCGCCCCTTGCCGCCGTGCGGCGCGCCTAGCAGCCGCCACCCGCCACGCAGGGGCCAGGACCAGGGAAATGTCACCGCCTGGGCGGCCTCGGCCTCAAGGGCCCATGCCGCCGCTGGCGCGCGCCCCTTGCGCCGTTGTTGCAGCGGCCGCTGGAAACGGTGTCAATCGCAGTTGGTTCGTGGCCACAAAGATGTTCTCGTGCTGCAGCTTGACCGTGAATCCCAACTCTTGCCCCATCTGCTCCAGGTCGGCCTGCAGCATGCGGATGTCCCAGTGCGCGGGCACCTCCAACTGGCCGATGAGCACAAAATCCTCGCCCCGCCGGTCGCCGTACAGGTCCGTGATGTTGATGTCCTTGCCGGCCAGGTACTGGCTGAACCGCCGCACAATGCCCGGCTGATCGTGGCCAAAGGCCGTGATCACGAATCGGTCGATCGGCATGGCGGCCGCCGGCGCCTGGACGGCCAGCGCCGGCAGCACCAATACCTTGAATTCCGATTGGTCGGCGCCGGCCTCCTGAACCTGTTCGGCCAGGCGCGCCGCCTCGATCGGCTGCGGCAGGCTCACGATCATGATCAGGGTGAAGTATCCGCCCAGCACGGTCTGGCTGCACGAATCGATGTTCCCCCCCAGGGATTCGACCGCGTTGCTCACAGCGGCCACGATCCCCGGGTGGTCGTCGGACATCACGTCCAACACATACACGTTTTCGAAACGGGGCATGAGATCTCTAACGGGATTCGTGTTCTGGGATCGTAGGGGAGAGAAGCCTCGGATGCCGCTCGCTCTGTCCGCGTCGCCAATAGGTGCAGACCTTCTATCGGCAGAGCCAACACCACGGGGCCTGGCACCGGTGACACTCCCCCGCGCAATCCAGACAGCCTAGCACGTCTGGCCCGGTTTGCAAGGGCGAAGCGAAGGCGGCACGCTGCATTCCCTATTGCGTCTCAGGTAAGTAATGACGTGAGGCCGACCATCGGGAGGCCGGCTTT
>CALARR010000336.1 GCA_937889015.1 uncultured Planctomycetales bacterium
AGGGGATGGCGCTGGTCGAGCCATTCGCAGAAGGCGGCGACCACTTCCGCGCGCGGGCGTTGGAGGCAGACGATGCGGACCGACGGCTCCAGGTCGACGATCTGTTCGATGTAGGGCAGATACGCGGCGGCCGCGTCGCCCAGCAGGGCGCCATCGCGTTTGCTACGCCAGCGTGCAAAGCGAGCGTGGAGCGTTGAGCGAGCGTGGCCATCGTCAGGCACGGACCAGGTCAGCAGCGGCGGCTCACCGACCGATACTTGAACTCCGGCCTGCTGATTCAGCAGCCGGGCCAGGGATCGGAAACCGCACAGTCCGGTGCCGAGGATGAGGACAAGGGGTTGGGGCATTATGTCGGCTCTGCGGTTGGGCGACCTTGCACATGGGAAGGCCTAGGCTTGCTGGGACGGGCGTCGTAGGTGTAGGTGACCGTGCCGTCGTTGGACGTGACGCCGGTCAGGCTCACGCCAAGGTCAGCAGTTGGCCGTTGTCGGCGTAGCTGAACGAGACGCGCTTGTCGGCCACGGCGTTGCCGCCGGTCTGACCGGCCTGCGCGACCTGGGTCACGTTGCCGGCCGAGTCGTACTGGCAGCTGGTGAGGAAGTCGGCTAGGCCATCGATGGTGGCGGAGAGACTTGTCCGCTGCACTGCCCTGGAAGCCGACCGGCTCGTCAGCCATGGAAGCGGAGATGGGGTTGGTTTGCACGCCACGACACCTATTTGCCCTTTTCGTCCTGCACCCTGACCAGCACGAGCTTAGGTGTCTTGTCCTTGTAGAAGACCTCTCCCGTGTCCATGTCTTCCACATGGCTGGATTCCAAAGAGTCGCCCCTGATCCTGTAGACTGGCCATGCATTTCTGGTCATCGTTTTTCCTTTGGGAACGATGGGCGCGATGTAAACTCTGTCGTCCTTGACCACGTATTTCGTCTCGGCCCGTTCTCTGCTTGCTGGGTCAACGCAGTAGCACTTCCCATGCTCAAACGTGAGAGACAACCCTTCTCCGGCATACGTCCCGTCCAATAACTTCCCTCCTGACTTGGCGTTTTTGGCCGAATCTCCCCCCGTCGCGAAATCAGCCGCCATTTTCTTTTCCTCGGCGCTAAACCGATTCACAATCTTCGTCCCAGTATCGTACCCCCAGAGAAGGTGTGTAGCATGTGTGTATCCAAGTCGAAAGAACCTGCTGTCGTATCCGACTGACCGGACCACCTGAGCCGCATCGTAATGAAAGTCCACCCTTATAGCTTCTTCGGTATTCGGTATAGGGGGGCGCTTCGGGGAGGCCCCAACCACGAAATCGCTTTCCCACAGCAATTCCCTCATTGCCGCATTGATCTCGGCTGCTTCCGATCCCTGACAGCGCTGAAGCTCCTTGACGATCATTCTCTGGCCATTCACCACAGGGGACCAGATGAAATTGCCTCCTATGCCGTCGGGGAAGTAACCTCGCGCCCAGACTATGAGTCGCGCAAGTCCTTCCCGCTGTCCGAGTGAATGCAGCCGATCCTCGATCTTCTCGCCGGGATGGTAGAGGAAGGGATGCGCGATTGCTAGGCGGTCGGTCCCTCCTTCGCGCCGGTAATTGCGGTACACCGGGATCACCAGTATCTTTTCTATTCCTCGGTCCCGGTCTAGGTCTTTGCGTCCTAGACGTGAGACGTTCGGATCGTCTTCTATGATCCAAATGGGCAGAAGGCGGGACAGATCGGTGTGTTGAGAATCACTCTCGGGCATGTCAGCGCACCCCGCCGCGAAAAGCGTGAGGAGCAGCCCCGCGCATCGGCCGATTTCCAGGAACATGTAGTATTCTCCGATCTCAGGCCCTGTCCTTTTCAATTGTTGCCCCAGCGAGTGCGCCACCGATCCACCCATTCCGTGGTCCACTCGTTTGCTGCGATGAAGTCGTCCTTGTAGTCTATGGCATCGTCGGGCGTCAGGCCATATCCGGCTTTGGCTCTAACACTGGCCCAAGTGTGTCCCCAACCGGCAGATGCGCCAATACCGGCCCCCGCCAAGGTTGACCACGGGCCGATTAGGGAGCCAACGCGTGCCCCAACCTCCGCCCCCATTAACGCGATATCCTCGTTCCAAGCCTCCCATCCTTGCTTACGGTGGGAGAAGTAGTCCTGCATGTCATGCATGGCTCTCTCAAACGCATCCTTATCATGATTGTCGAGTGCCTTTCGAAGCAAGATCTGGGTTTCCCCGAATGTCTGGAAGTGAAGCCAGGTGCGAAAGGGGTTCTCCGGGCGAGTCCAGCCTGTGTCTTCTGTGTTGAAGTCGAAAAGACCGTCGGGGTTGTAGAAGTCGCTGTGGCCGAAAGTCCGCTGTACTTGATCAGGGGTCCAAGTACCATTTGTGCCCTGGCCGACTCCCCAAAGTCCCGTTGGGTCCGTCATGTTTGCCGGGCTATTGCAGCAATAGCGGCGTGTGTTGGTGTCGCGTGCATTGAACATCGTCGGATCTTCGCTCAGCCAATCGCCCGTTCCAGGATCGGCCCAGCGGTTCACGTGGTTCCGTAACCCAGTCGCGGCGTCGGTCGGCCGGCCCGTGAAGCCGAAGAGGCAATCTACCGCCGCGTTCGTCTCGCTGGTGAGTTGGCCGAAGCTGTCGTAGACGCGGTGGTTGACGACCTGGGTGAGGCCCGTCGCCGCGTCGATTTGGGCCAGGTCGCGGACCGTGCCCAACTGGTCGCTGAGGGCCCAGAGGACGTTGCCCGGGGCGGTGGTTGCGCTGGACGTACTCTGACCCTCGCCGCCCTCACCGTGGGCCGCTGCTGGGATCTGTTCATCTGCCAAGAGTTGATCCACGGCCTGGCCCCAGAGGTAGCGGTGGGTGAGCTGTAGAGATGTTGGATTTTGGATGTCGGATGTGGGATTGCCTTCGAACTGCAGCACGATCTGCTGGCCATCGTACACGAATCGCGTGGCGTGATCCACGTCCCCGTCGCCGTCGGAGTCGACTGTCTCGCCGATCCAGCGGTTCTGGACATCGTAGGAATAGCCGACGATCTGCACGGCATCACCGCCGAAGGTCGCGTAGTCCGTGACCTTCACCAAACGGTTCCTGTTGTCCCAGGTGTACTCCGTCACGTCCGTGTCGCCAGCGTCCAAGACGCCGTCCGCATCCACGTCGGTCCATCGCGCCGTGCGGTTCCCTTCGGCGTCGTAGGAATACGTGCAGGTGCCATCGCTGATGAGGCGGTTGCCGGCGCCGATCACGTAGGTGCTGCTGGAGGAGCCGGAGGCGACGCTCACCCGGTTGCCGTTGAGGTCGTAGACGTAAGATTCAGAGGGATTAGGGATTGGGGATTGGGAATTGGAGGAAGAATATGTGGCGGCGGTTAGTTGGCCGGTGGGGTCGTAGGTGTAGGTGACCGTGCCGTCGTTGGACGTGACGCCGGTCAGGCTCACGCGCCCCTCCTGCGCCTGCTCGATCAAGGCCTGGACGATCCCGCTGGTGTCCACGCCCGGGCTGGGCAGCCAGCAGATGTCTTCGGCGGAGACGAGACTGTAGGCGGTCGCCTGGCCTTCCTGCGCGCCGGCATAGATGAAGCTGTAGGAGGCCAAGGTCGTGCTGCCCTGGGCGTGGACCAGCGCGGCGAGCTGGCCCAGCGCGCCGTAGGTGTATTGGCTGGCGGCCACGAGCTGATCGGCCTGGTAGCGCTGGATGGCCAGCAGTTGGCCGTTGTCGGCATAGCTGAAGGAGACCCGCTTGTCGGCCACGGCGTTGCAGGGGACAGTCGGGGACAGTCCCCCCTGGCCGGTCTGCGCGATCTGGGTCACGTTGCCGGCCGAGTCGTATCTGGTAGCTGGTGAGGAAGTCGGCCAGGCCGTCGATGGTGGCGGAGAGACTTGTCCGTTGTGCTGCCAAGGCATTGCGCACAGAGTTCATTCTGGAGCCTCAAAGGGGTCGCTAGACTGCCCATGAACGGGGCTTTGACTCGCTGCTCCTTGGCCCTTTCTGGCTGTAGGCTCCTTGACCTGTTTGCCGTTCTTTTCGGCGTTGCTTTTCTGGCTTCTCTCGTATACCTCGCGAAGTCTACGTGCCGACTTGGCATTGAAGATATCAAATCTCTCGCCGGGGAAATTGAAGGGACGAAACCCGTCAAAGACGGCGATCTTGCCTTCCGTCAACTCGCGTATCTGCGATTCCAGGCGTTCCTCTAACCTGGTCCTCGCGGTTGAGGACAGTCCCGTTATCTTGGGCAGGTCGTCGATAGCACGGCGGCACATCTCGGCCTGCAACTCGAACAAAGTCTTTCCCGCACGCTCTTTGCGCCATTCTCCCAGGTTCTTCATGAACGGGATTGGCAGCTTGACTTCCTTGCCGCGAACTGCACTGTCTTCAATTACGCGATGCACAGGGTAAATTAACTGAGCATAAGCGACATCGGAGCAGAACTCGCCAACGGTCCAGTTTCGAGTGCTCCCGCAATGCCAGCCACCCTCGGCCTGATCTCCGAGAGTGAGGAAGTACCTCGTATCGTCGCGGTGCCTAACCAGACACTCCCAGAGTTCCGAGGTGGGGTTGTTCCGCAGCACCTCGATTGCCTCCAGCACACGCCGCTGCCAACCCCAGTCGTACTTCTCGTCGAACAACGGCATGCTGCTCGGGCATCTTACAATCGGCGGCGGCAGACCCGCGTTTGCCAAATCGTCGATCAAGCGTTCCACGTTCCCGATAGGAATGGGAGCCGTTCTCGGAGGCTCATGGCAGCGAGTGCACGTCGGTTGGTGAAATGCGCTCGCCGTCAGTATCATCATGAAGGCGAGCAGGCGTATGCGTTGGCATGGATCTGTTCGGGAGATCATTCTCTTACCTTACCAATAGTCTTAGATTGGTATAAAACTCCCAGGGAGCAAGGGGACGGCGCGCACTGGCAATTCGGAAGTCGCTAGTGATTGGAGCGTGGCCCACAGGGCCGTTTTGCCAGTCTTGGGTGGTGTTCCAGCCGTTTGCCATGCTTGATTGGTACTCTTCAATCGTGTACACAGCTTTCCCGCCGTGCTCGTAAATGCTGACAACCTTTCCGGCGCCAATGTAGAAGACATTGCTCCCCTCTTCCCCTGCGGAGGGCGGCATCGCCCCCTTCTTCTGCGGTGCCATGTAATGGTAGTGGGGATTCTTGAACCACACCTGGTCGCCTGGAAGGTACGTCGTCGGGTTCTCTATCGTGGTCCAAAACAGCCCCTCGCCTTCGTTAGGAAGGTCGTCCGGAATGATCTTGCGATAGAACACCTCGTCGAGCTTCTTGAGCGCGGTGAAGCCAGATTCATGGCAGTTGTCGTAAGCCTGTCTGGCGAGGTCGATATAGCCCTTGATCAGAATGAGAGATGAGTACTTCTGACAGTAGACCTTTCCAGGGGCGTAGGTCCAAATCCTGTCGATGGCTTCGACCGGGCTCTTGCCGTATCTCACGACGAACGCCTCTTGCCCCCGTCGCTGGCGCCAATACAGGAAATCGCGTTTGTCGCCGATATCGGTGACGACCCCGGTGAAAATCGCCCTGAGGATTGAAACCCGAAGTCGAATCTCCTCTTCGTCCACCCCCGCCGCTCGCAGTTCTGCCTCCGCTACCTCGATGTGGTCCTCTGTCATCACATTTGCTAGGACACTTCGCTCGAATACAGGCAAGGACGCCGCATCGGAATCACTGGTCAGTTCGTCGAACAGGTCGATTGGTTCGTACCCCGGCTTGCCATCGAAGGCCAATTGGGGTGTGCCAGTATTGCTCTCCGTCGTCTCCGCCAGCCAGTCGTTCACTGCGGCGTGGATCAGGTCTACCACGCTGGGGACCGTCATGTCAACCGCGGCGGGGCCGGTGGCCTCGATCACCTCGCCGGCCGAGTCGTAGACCCAGGAGGTGGTGTTGCCGTCGGCGTCGGTGAGGCTGGCCAGGTTGCCGGCCGCGTCGTAGGTAAAGCGGGTCACGCCGCCGGCCACGTCGA
>CALARR010000337.1 GCA_937889015.1 uncultured Planctomycetales bacterium
GCCATCATGTTCTCAAAGAACACCAGCCCGGACGTCCGCTCAGGAAAGAGCCGCTCCTTGTTCGCGTAGAAGCCGCTCAGGTCCCGATAGAGGCTCGCCGCGGCCAGACGCCGCGGCACGACCAGGTTCGCTAACGCGCCGGCCTGCGGATCGCGAGGCGCCGCAAACTTGGTCGACGCATCGTCCGCCGCCGGCAGGCCATCCACCGTGGCGATCAGCGCCAACCGCCGTGAACTCAGATCCCACCGCAGAGCCAGCCACTTCGATTGACGCAGGGCTTCGGTCAGGTCGGCGCTGAGCAGCGTGGCCAGCGGATTGGCGTTCTGAGCCAGAGCCGCCTCCAACTTGGGTATCTGCTTCAAGAGGGCCAGGTCGAGGTAGACCCAGCCCGAAGCGTGCTCGCTGGCCGTGCTCGTGGCGGCTTGCTTGGCGGCCTGGTAGCCCGGTTGCTCGGCGAGCGACGAGCCGGAATCGCGCCCCTGCAGATCCAGGGCCAGCTTCAACGCTTCGAAACGATTGGAGAGCACCAGGCGGCCATCGAGAATCGCGTAGTGTGCGGCCTCGCCCAGGCTCCAGCACGTCACGCCTTCGTGCACGCTCGACTTGACCCGCTCGCGCTTGGGCGCGTCGGCCGCGGCGGACTTCACCAGAAGGTCATTGAGTTGCGCCAGCATCGTCGCGTCACTGGAATCGATCACAACCAACACCGCCTGGCGCGGCAACAAAGCCAGCGTCACACCACCGCCGATGAGCTTGCCCAGCCCCGTGCGCCAATCCATGCCCAACTGGGTGGCCAAATAGGCCGTCACCTGCTGCGCACGTCGCAGCCCCGGATGGGCCAACGCTGCCTCAAACCCGGGCACGCTTGCCGCCGTGCGCAAGGTATTGGGATCGAAGGCCAAGTCCAACAACGGCTGGGGGGCTGGAATCTGCGCCACGAGCACGGCCTGCTGGGGGATACACTGTTCCGCGCCCCCCTGCGCTCCGCTCGCTGGCCGCACCACGCCGGCAGTGCCTGTCGCCAGGAGGGATAGGGAAACCAACAGCGGCCATCGATGTATCGTCAGCCACATACAGACTGCCTCCCCGGGGGCCAGATGAACACGCACCCTCGTCCTGCATCGCTGATATGATGATTCTACCGTGGCGGGCCAGCGTCACGCGCGGATGCACGGCCCGAGGGCCGTTTGCAGTGTAGTGGAACCCCAACGAAGCCTGGTTACACGTCGGACCGAATCACCGCCCCGTGATCTCCAGAACCTTGTAGATCCGCAACTCGGGCAGGGTGAAGCGTAGTTCGCTATTCCGGAAGGTGGACTGGATTTCGATTGCCTCGCCCTGGGGGTCGTGACAGCGGATCTTGGCTTCGGAGAGGCCTGCAGGCAGGCGCAGCGTCACCTTCAGCGGTCCTTGAACCGCCGGTTCTCGCGATTCCACCCCCAGCGGTACGTTGTAGTTCACCAGGTGCAGCACCCACTGAGCCTGGCCCGGGCGTTGGAACGCATTAACACGCACCTTGGCCCAAGCCGGATCTTGCGGTCCAGCTAGCGTGGCGAAGGACCGCGCGGCCGCCTTCTGCAGGATGTCGACCAGTTGTCCACCCTCGGCCGGCAGGCTGCGCATCAGGACGCACACGCCGCGGCCACGGCGTTGGGTGGCGGTTCCCTGAGCTTCGGCCGCAGCCAACCATGGCGCCAACGGCTGCGGATCCTGCACTCGGCCTAACTCATCGGCTTGGGGCGCCTTGCCGGTCACAATCAGCGTCCCACCTTCGTGCAAGTAACGCTGCACGGCAGCCAACTGAGCCTCCGCCAGGTGCGAAACCTGCGGCAGCACAATCGCGGCGTATTTCTTCAGGTTGGCATAGCTGAACTGCTCGGCGATCAGATAGTCGAATAACACGTGGCCGTCCAGCAGGTGTTGAGTCGCCGCGCGGATCTCGGTCTGATGCTGCCGGTTGCCGAACCACACCAGGTCGGGAAACACCGCCACCGCCACTTCGGCCAGCGAATCGAGGCCTTCGTACAGACGCGCGTGGCGTTCGAAGAACTGGCGATACTGCCACTGGACCTGC
Organism: uncultured Planctomycetales bacterium; assembly: GCA_937889015.1. Lineage (GTDB taxonomy): Bacteria > Planctomycetota > Planctomycetia > Pirellulales > Thermoguttaceae > CALARR01. The sequence continues at coordinate 2,075 of CALARR010000337.1, forward strand.
ATCAACTCGGGAGTAGCGCGCTGCAGGAATCCGCCACCTCCACCGAAGGCCGCCGCCTCGGCGTTGCCCAGCGCAGCGGACCCCGGATTCATCTCCAGCAAACGCTGCTCCTCGCGCGAGACTTGCCAGCCGGGCCGGGTGAGCATGATCGGCCGCACTTTGCGCCGCAGGCATTGCACGTACTTGTACTCGAAGATATTGTCGTTGTACTTCTTGACTGCGATCTTCTCCACAATTGGCCGCAGGACCATGCCCGGATGCGTGCCGTGCGGCCCTACCGAACGCTCGAACATCACCAGGTCGGTCTCGGGATAGACGTGCAGGATGCTTTCCGGCCGTTTTTCGCCTCCGTTGGGAAAGACGACAAATGGCCGACCAAGGATGCGAGTACCGGCCGCCGAAATAACCGCCAGGTGTTGCCTCAACGAATCGCACCAGAAACGGTGCGTCTCCGCGCACAGCAGCCCCGGTTGCTTGTCTTCGCCCATCGGCGGTTGTTCGGCGCCGAACAGTTCCCGGCGCTGTGCAGCCGAGTACCGCCCATCGATCCAGATGCGCCATTGAGCCTGGCAATGCTGGCAGTAGCAGCGGAGCGAACTGCCGTTGTCAACGAACACGCCATCGAAACCACAGCGCGCCACATTCTCAACCACGCGCTCGGTCCAGGCGCGCCAGTCGGGGTGGTTCTGGCAAACGGCATAACGAATGTTCGGTTCGTACGGCGGATAGAACGGGCCATCGAACTTGTAGAAGAATAACGGCTTGCCCTCGGCCGTCTGTTGGATCCAGGTGATCGGATCGGAAGCCGGCCGCGCCCCCAGATGAAACGCCTTGTACTCACCCCAATGATCGAGGAATTCCCAGAAACCGGCACGCCGCTCCGGGTGTCCGCCGATGGTCATGCTACAGATGTAGGGGGTCACCCATTTCACGTTGGCGTGGTGAAGTTCGCGCGCCAATCGCGTCAAATCTTCCAGACGTTGCCGGGTCTCGTCCGGCGAGAGTCGTCGCGTGTAGTCCTCCGGCGCGTAAGGCTTGCGTTTGCCATAGGCCTGATTCTCGCCGCCCGTGGCCTGGATGGGCCCCCAGTTGTGCGTGAAGGGAACGTCCTTGCCCAGATGCAACAGCGTGGGTGGGGCCTGGCGGATCTTCGCCAAGTACTCGGGGGAGTTCAAGTGGTCGGGACCGTAGTCCAGGATGTACGTGAATGGCGCTTGGCTCAATTGCGGTGCCCTGGCGGAGCCCCCCGTCCCGGCCAAGGCCGCGCTGCACGTCATCCCGATCGCCACCCCCAACGCCAAATGCCTTCGCCACATGCAAACGTTCCTCCGACCACGCGGATCGCGGCTGCGTTCCTGGATTTCGAGCCCCAAGACGGGCCCCAGGCCTCTGCTTGCGGTTTGCAGGGCGGGATCGATCTCCGCCTCCCAAGGCACTATTTCGCCGGCTCCGGCGCAGCGGCCCTCGGCGGTGACACGTCAAACGCGCGCAGAATCCACTTCCGCTCGACTTTCCGGAGTTCGGCACTGATCGTAGCCGGGCCCTTTTCGAAGGTTCCTTGGTAGACAACCACCGCGCCCAAGACTCCAGCGACGGTTTCCATCTGGAATTCGGTCTGTTCCTTGGAGATCAACCGGCCAAACTTCTCCTGAATGGCCTCTCCCAACTGCGCATACTGTTGCGGTGAGGACGATTCACGCAGCGCCAAGGTCGTGTGCGTTCGATACGTCTCGCCGAAACGCCCTTCAACCGCAGCCTGAAGCAACGCGTCGATCTGTTGGGAGATCTCTTCCTCGGGTGGAATTGAGCGGTAACGCACGGCAATCAACACGGCCGCCACCAACAGGCAGACCGTGAGGATCAACGACGCTCCCAACCCAATCAAAAACGTATCCGCAACACTCCCCCTTCGGGCGACAAAGGATTGCCACAGTAGCACGGGCGGCTGATGGGGCATACCGGGACTCCTCGCTCAGGCACTTACCTGGACTGTCGACTCGACCTCTAATGTAGTGCAATGCTGCGGCCATTGAAATCACTCCGCCCGACCAGCATCCGCGTCGCTCGGCAAGGTCGCCGCGAGGCGCGCCTGGAGGACAACGGCAGACCAAGAAAACCGGGATTTCACCTCTGCCGGGAATGGCCCGCGGAGAACTTCCCGCGACAATTGCAGTGTCGGTTCGATTAAATCGCAGGTGCCGGTTAAGCCGGGCCTGCATCACGCACGATTCTAACCATTGGGATTTGGGTTTGCCGCCCTGACAGCTAGAATTGATTGGGAGCACGCGGCAGACGGCTCCACAGAAGCGGGACATTATTTACCCCGGTAGGGGGGCGTGTATGCCGGGCTCTAAAGACCGCGTTCGACTGAACAAACTCCAGCGCGAGGCGGAAGGCTACCTGGAATTGGGACTTCCGCAGCTCGCCTTGGATAGTCTGACTCGACTCCACGGCTCTTCTGCCACCTGCTCCAGTACCCTCTATCTGAAGGGAGAAGCCCTCCGCGCCCTGGGGCGATGGGAAGAGGCCTTGTCGGTTCTGCAGGAAGTCGCCGTGTTGGAGCCGGAGAATATCCATGTCTGGCTGGCCCTGGGTTGGTGCCAGAAACGCATGGGACGATTGGACTTAGCGGTCCGCTCGCTCCGCCGGGCCCTCGAGGCGGATCCGGCTGAGGCGATTCTGCACTACAACTTGGCCTGCTATCTAAGTCTGGCCGGCAAGAAACGGGAAGCCCTGGAACGCCTGTCGCGCGCCCTGACCCTGGACCCGCACTACCGCGACCTGATCGACGGCGAATCCGATTTCGACCCGTTACGGGACGATCCTGATTTTCAGGCCTTGCTGACGGCCATGGTCTGACCCCTACCGGGACGTAAGACTATCACCTCCAAGGGCCGCACTGGGGCTCGAATCCCAGACAAAGCCTCCTCGCGTCTGAGGGAGGTTGTTAAGATGTCTATATCTGCCGCGTGACGCCGGTATCACGCCCTGAGTGCTTTCTGCCCCGGAAGCCCCGACTGCAATCGGTCCCGCCCTATGAAGCGTTGCACACCGAGAGACCAACGCGTTGTGGGGGTTTTTCTGGAGGTCGGTCGGGCCACGACGCGCAAAGTGGTCAGTGGCATCATGTCCTTTGCGCAGCAACGCGGGACATGGAACGTCTGCCTGCCGGAGAGTCACAGCGACCATTCGCTGGGATGCCTGCTGAACGGCAAATGGGATGGCGTGATCGCCGGTTTCGACGATCCCCACGGCCCCGAGTTGTTGCAGATGTCGGTCCCGCTCGTCGGCGTCGGTGGCGGATATGGCTGGTATCGGCCTGACGCCGGAATCCCTTACGTGGGCACCGACAACATGGCCGTGGCCCAACTGGCCGCCGATCACCTTCTGGAACGCGGCTTCGTCCACTTCGCCTACTGCGGCTACAACCCTACGCCCGTCAACGGGTGCTCCCAGAAGCGCGCCCAGGGTTTTCAGCAGGCGATCGCGCGCGCTGGCTATGCCTGCGCGGTGTTCAACGCTCCGAACACCGCCTCCGACTTGTGGGAAAACCTCTGCGGCGATCTCATGCATTGGCTTTCCAATCTGCCGCATCCCTTGGGGGTCATGGCCTGCAACGATAGCCGGGCACGGCAGATCCTGGAGGCTTGCCGCATGGTCGGTCTGCGCGTGCCGGAGGACGTGGCCGTGGTCGGCGTCGACAACGAGGAGGCCATCTGCCAGTACACCGATCCCCCTTTGACCAGCGTCGACCAGGGATCGGAACGCTCCGGCTACGAGGCAGCGCTCTTGTTGGACCAATGGATGTCGGGCCAGCGCGTGGCGCCGGGCAAACGCGAGATCGCCCCGGTCGGGATCGTCGCACGCCGTTCCACCGAAATCCTCGCCGCGCCCGACGACGAGGTCGCAGCCGCGCTGCGATTCATTCGCGACCACGCCTGCGAACGCATCGGACTGGACGACGTTGGCCGTGCCACGGGCTCGACCGTCGCCACACTCCGCCGGCGGTTCAAATCGACCTTGGGGCGCACCGTCCATGAAGAGATCCAACGCGTGCGGATCGAGCGCGCCAAACAGATGTTGGTCTCGACGGATTGGACCTTCAAGCAGATTGCCAACCAGTCGGGCTTCTGCTCGGTGCAGCACATGAGCACGCGGATTCGGGAAGCGACGGGCCACACCCCCGGCGAGTATCGCCAACGTTACGCGATGCCCACCTCACCCTGAACGGCCGTATCGCGCTATTCAGGCTCCAGCCTGTGCCTTGACTGCTCTCTCGCAGCGAAGCGGCCGGTCTGTATGCCGCCCCGCGTTAGCCGGTTGTTCTTTCCGTGCAAAGGTTTGTACGAAAATTGTACGTTGTGGGGCCGCCCCCCTCGCACTAGACTGCCCAATGCTGGAGTGATCGCCTTACGCTGGCCACCTGCCCGCTCGCCCCCCCTGAACCAGCCGGCCATGTCGGCTCCACCCCTGCACTCCCGCGCCAAGATGTCGCACCCGTTCCGCTCTGCAGACGACCAATGGCCTGACAGCCCCATGTTGGTGAAGGACAGAGACCTCTTGTCCCCCCGTTCTTGGAAGGAGCGATGGCTCATGAGCACCTTGAATCGGCGTGATTTCTTGGGACGGACGCAGGGATCGGCCCTCGGCCTGGCCGCAGGATTGACTATCCTCGCCAATCCCCGATCCGTTCGGGCCACCCCGGCCAACGACAGGGTCGTCCTGGCGCTGGTTGGTGGCGGTGGCCGGGGCTGCATGGTGACCCATGGGTTCGCCAGCCGCGGGGATTCCCCGATTGCCTACTTCTGTGACGTGGATCCCAAGGCGTATGAGAAGCGTGCCAAGGGTATCGCCACATGCCAGGGCGGGAAGATGCCCACCTACGCGTCCGATTTCCGCAAGGTGCTTGAAGACAAATCGGTCGACGCCATGATCCTGGCCTTGCCACCGCACTGGCACGCCTTGGCGACGATCTGGTGCTGCCAAGCTGGCAAGGACGTGTATTGCGAGAAACCGCAGAGCCACAGTTGCTGGGAAGGGCAAAAGGCGATCGAGGCCGCACGCAAATACAACCGCATCGTGCAGATCGGCACCCAGAACCGATCCGCCCCCTACAATCAGGCGGCGCGCGAGTACATCGCTGCCGGCAAGCTGGGCGAGATCCATCTGGTAGTGGTCATCGATCAAAAGGGCGAGCGAAATTTTCCCATGGCTCCCGACAGCGATCCGCCCGGGGGGTTCAACTGGGACATGTGGAACGGCCCGGCGCCCGAACACAAGTACAACCAGACGCTTCGTGAACGGTGGCGGTACCTGTGGCGTTACTGCGGCGGAGACCTGACTTACGACGGGATCCACCAGGTCGATCTGGCCCGTTGGCTGTGCGGCCTGAAGTATCCCAAGACCGTCTACTCGAACGGCTCGCGCTACGACCGCGAAGGTGCGGCCGAAACGCCCGACACCCAGTTGGCGATCCTCGAGTTCGACGACATGGTGATGAACATCCAGCTCTCGCTTAATACGCCTTACATGATCAAGGCCGACATGGGCGTGCGCGACGGCGACATCTATCCCTATTGGCCGCAGAATACCGAACGCATCGAGATCTACGGCAGCGAAGGGGTGATGTACGTGGGCCGGATGGGCTCGGGCTGGCAGGTCTTCGTGCGGCAGAAGAACCGCGAACCGGTGATCCGCGACCAGATGCACGGGCGCTTCCCCGACAAGGACCATCAACAGAACTTCATCGAATGCGTGCGCAGCCGGAAGACGCCCAACGCGGACATTGTCGAAGGGCATCTCAGCTTGCTGCTGGTCCACTACGCCATGATGAGCTATCGCCTGGGCGGCGAAAAGCTGACCATCGACCCGAAAACCGAACAGATTGTCGATAATCCGCGTGCCACGGAACTCTTCAAGCGGCAATACCGCCGCCCTTGGGTCGTGGAAGACAAAGTCTAGCGGCTTGTAGCTTGTTTCACTCCGGGAGCGATTGTCCATGAACACCCTGAATCGTCGCGATTTCCTGGGACGGACACAGGGATCGGCCCTCGGCCTGACCGCCGGAATGACCATTCTGGCCAATCCGCGTTCCGTTCGAGCCGCACCGGCCAACGAACGGCTCGTGCTGGCCATGATCGGCGTCGGCGGGGGGCGCGGCCACTCGCTGGCCATGGGGTTCCTCGATCGCGACGATTGCGAAATCGCGTACATCTGCGACGTGAACCGCCAGTTGCACAAGCCGCGCGCCGAGACTTACGCGGCGCGCCAAAAGGGCAAGCAACCGAAGTGCGTTCAGGACTTCCGCGAGATGCTCACCGACCGTTCGGTCGACGCCGCGGTGGTCGCCACCCCGCCGCATTGGCACGCCCTGGCCACGATCCTCTGCTGCCGCGCCGGCAAGGACGTGTATTGCGAGAAGCCGCAGAGCCACAATTGCTGGGAAGGGCGCAAGGCCATCGAGGCCGCGCGCAAGTACGATCGCATCGTCCAGATCGGCACGCAAAACCGCAGCGCCCCCTACAACTTCGCGGCCAAGCAATACCTCGAAGAGGGAAAGCTGGGCAAGATCCACCTCTGCCGCGTACATGAGCAGCGTTTCGAGGCCAACCCGCCCTGCTTGCCGGATAGCGCCCCGCCCGACACCCTCGACTGGGAAATGTGGAACGGCCCGGCCCCGCAGCGCAAGTACAACAAGGCCATCCATACCCTGTGGCGCCAGCTTTGGGATTACGGCGGCGGCCAGATGGCCTACCAGGGCATCCACCAGCTCGACCTGGCACGCTGGCTGTGCGGCGTCGATTATCCGAGCGGCGTGTACTGCAGCGGCGGCCGATTCAACTCGGAAGGGGCGGCCCAAACGCCCGACACGCAGTCGGCCGTCTTCGAGTTTCCGCAACTGGTGATGACCTACGACCAGACGGTCTATACCCCCTACATGCTCGAGACCGACAACGAAGTCCGCAATGGCGACCTTTTCCCTTATTGGCCCCAGAATGCCTCGCGGATCGAGCTCTACGGCGACCAGGGCGTGATGTACATGGGCCGGATGGGCGGCGGCTGGCAGGTCTTTGTCCGCACCAAGAACCGGCAGCCGGTGGTCAAGGACCAGATGTACGGCCGCTTCCCCGACCCGGACCATAAAGCGAACTTCGTCGCATCGGTCAAGAGCCGCCAACGGCCCAACGCCGACATCGAAGAAGGCCACCGCAGCCTGTTGCTGGTCCATTACGCCAACATCAGTTGCCGGCTCGGCGGCCGGAAACTGCGGATCGACCCGAAGACCGAGCATATCCTCGACGATCCCGAAGCCATGAGCCTTTTCAAACGAACGTACCGCAAGCCCTGGGTGGTGGAAGAGAATGTGTAGCACGACGGCATCTGCTCAGCGAGATCCTACTCCGGACGCGGCAAGCCGGCGCGACCAGATGCGCGCCATTGAGATCAGCCGCTTCGGCGAGCCCGAGGTGCTGGTCGAAACCCTCCGCCCCCTTCCGGTTCCCGCACCCGGCGAGGTCCTGGTGCGCGTGGCCGCCTCGGGCGTAAACCGGCCGGACGTGATGCAGCGCCGCGGCCATTACCCACCGCCGCCGGGCGCTTCGGACCTGCCGGGCCTCGAAGTGGCCGGCACGCTGGTAGCCGGTGCCCCCGACCAACTGGCCCAGGCGCGCCTGGCGCTGGGCGACCCCGTCTGCTGCCTGGTCGCCGGCGGGGGCTATGCCGAGTTCTGCGCGGTCCCCTTGGGACAGTGCCTGCCGGTGCCGTCGGGGCTGAGCGTGGTCGAAGCGGCCTCCCTGCCCGAGACCTTCTTCACTGTCTGGTCAAACGTCTTCGATCGGGCGCGCCTGGCGCCGGGCGAGACGCTGCTGGTCCACGGCGGTTCCAGCGGCATCGGTATCACGGCCATCCAGCTCGCCAAGGCCTTTGGGGCTACGGTCCTGGTGACGGCCGGCAGCGATGAGAAGTGCGCGGCCTGCCGAGACATTGGCGCCGACCACGCCATCAACTACCGCACCAGCGATTTCGCCGCCGAGGTGAAGCGGCTCACCGACGGTCAAGGCGCCAACGTCATCCTCGACATGGTCGCCGGCGATTACATCGCGCGCGACGTCCGCTGCCTGGCCAACGACGGGCGCATCGCCATCATCGCCGTGCAAGGCGGCGTGAAGGCCGAGTTCGACGCCGGTGATGTCCTGCGACGGCGTCTGACGATCATGGGCTCCACCCTCCGCCCGCGCAACGAAGCCTTCAAGGCCGAGATCGCCGCCAAGCTACGCGAACGGGTCTGGCCGCTGATCGCCGCCGGGCGCGTCCGGCCGGTCATCGCGCAAGTGTTTCCAGCGGCCCAGGCCGCGCAGGCGCACGCCTTGATGGAGTCGAACCGCCATATCGGCAAAATCGTGTTGAACTGGAACTCTTGAGCGCCAACCGAGGCCATCGCTATATCGGGAGGATCGATTCATGACCACGGCCCCCCAAGCCAACCATGGCTGCCACCGACGTCAGTTCCTCGGAACGACCGCCGCCGCAGGCGCTGTGGCGGCCGCCGGACAATGGCTGCAACCCTACGTGATCGCCGGCGAGACGCCCAAGCCGCGGATCAAGATCGGGCAGATCGGCACCGGCAATCAGCACGCCGGCAAGATCAAGACGCTGCGCGAACTGCCCGACCTGTTTGAAGTCGTGGGCATCGCGGAGGACGATCCACAACGACGTGAGAAAGCCCTGAAGAGCAGTTGCTACAAAGGGCTGACCTGGCTGACCTCGGATGAGCTTCTGGCCGTTCCCGGGCTTCAGGCCGTGGCGGTGGAAACCGAGGAACACGTGCCCATCCCGACCGCTCTGCGCTGCATCCGGGCAGGAAAGCACATCCATCTGGACAAGCCGTGCGGCGAGTCGCTGCCGGAGTTCAAATGCTTGCTGAACGAGGCAAGCGCCAAGAACCTGACCGTTCAGGTGGGCTACATGTACCGGAACAATCCGGCCATACAGTTCTGCATCAAGGCCGTGAAGGACGGCCTGATCGGAAATGTGTTCGATCTCGACGCATCCATGGGGCGGTACGACGGGGACTCCTACCGGAGGCTTATCAAGACCTACAAGGGCGGGATAGCGTATATCCTCGCCTGCCATCTGATCGATCTCGTCGTGACGCTCATGGGGGAGCCCGACAAAATCCACCCTTTTCTCCGCCGAACCCGTGCGGACGGCGTGCTCGACAACGGTCTGGCCGTCTTCGAATACTCCCGCGAACGGCTCGCCACGATTCGGACCTCCATCACTGAGGCGCAGGGCTTCAAACGCCGGCATCTCACGGTCATGGGCGACAAGGGGACCATCATCATTCAACCGCTGGAGTCCAAGGGCAATATGTCCGGCGGCGTCCTTGAGCTGGCCTTGGAGGAAGATCGCGGCGGCTTCAAGAAGGGCGTGCAGATCGTGGACATGCCGCCGCTGAAAGACCGGTACGAAGATCAATGGCGCGAGTTCGCCGCCGTGCTGAACGGGGAAATGGTCAATCCCTACACCTACGAGCACGACTACATCGTGCACAAATGCCACCTGGAGGCCTGCGGCTTGCCGCTTGATGTGTAGATTCAGATCTCTCCAACGGGAGGCCGGACCATAAGCGAAATGCCTTGACCTGCCGGGCCATTCTTCAAGCAAAGACCAATACGAGGTGCGTCATGGTTCCATACAATCGCCGTCAGTTTCTGAAGCGTGCTGCCGTCGGCGGCGCGCTTGCGACGTTCACCATCTCCGGCACAAAGGCCTCCGGCCGGGTGCTGGGGGCCAACGATCGCGTCCGCATTGCCATAGCGGGAATCAACGGCCGGGGACAATGGCACATGAAGGGCTTCGGCGGAATGAAGGACGTCGAGATTGCGTACCTCGTCGATCCCGACAGCCGGCTCTTCCCCTCGCGCAGCGAGGCCGTGAAGAAACTGGCCGGCAGCACGCCCGAGTGCGTGCAGGACTTGCGACAGGCACTGGACGACAAGAGCCTCGACGCGGTGTCGATCGTCTCGACCAACCATTGGCACGCGCTGCAAGCGATCTGGTCGTGCCAGGCTGGCAAGGACGTGTACGTGGAGAAGCCGTGCAGTCACAACATCTCCGAGGGCTGTAAACTGGTCGAGGCGGCGCGGAAGTACGACCGCATCGTGCAGCACGGCACCCAACGGCGCAGCGATCCGCAATGGATCCAGTTGGTCAACGACGTGCGCAACGGGAAATACGGCAAGTTGCTGATCGCCTACGGCTACGCCTGCCAGCCGCGTCTCAGCGTCGGCTTCCAGGAACCCGAGGAGCCGCCGAAGGGGCTGGATTTTGACACGTGGCTCGGGCCGGCGCCGGTGCAGTCGTTCCGCACCAACCTGGTGCATTACAAATGGCACTGGTGCTGGGACTTCGGCAACGGCGAGATCGGCAACATGGGCTCGCATCAGCTCGACATATGCCGTTGGGCCTTGCCGGCCGGCGCCGTGCCGAAGAGCGTCGTGGCCCTCGGCGGGCGATTCGGCTACAAGGATCAGGCCCAAACGCCCAACACACACCTGGCGATCTTCGATTTCGGCCAGGCCAAGGTGATTTTCGATGCGCGCGGACTGGTCCCCATGGACCGAAGGAAAGTGACCAACGAGTTCTACACCGACGAAGGCACGGTCCGCGACGGCCGGTTCTTCCCCAAGGGCAAGAGCGAAGGCGTGCCGATCGCCGATTTCCCGCCGCCGGGCGCACCCGAGCAGGGACCGCGCCACATGCGCAACTTCATCGATTGCGTGCGCAGCCGGAAGCGCGAAGACCTCACATGCGAGATTCTCGAAGGGCATCGGACCGTGACGCTGGCCCACTTGGGTAACATCTCCTACCGGCTCGGCACGGAGGTGCCCTTTGACCGTCAGACCAAGGCCCTCGGCGACGACAAGGCGTTCCTCGAATCGTTCGAGGACGTGAAACGCTATCTGACTGACACGGCCCACCTGGAGTTGACCAGTTCCACCTATCGCCTCGGCCGCTCGCTGCAGTACGATGCCCAGGCCGAGAAGTTCGTCGGCGCCCCGGAGGCCGACCAGTTGCTCACCCGAGCGTATCGCACCCCGTTTTTCGTCCCGGATCAGGTGTAGGCAAGGGACGGGGATAGGGATCAGGGTTTAGGGGAAGCTGCCCCTCTCCCGCGTGCCGCAAGCGGCGCGATGGGGCAAGGGGATGACTGCATCGCAATTTACGGACACGCTCTCGCACGATGGATTCAGGCAGAACAGTGGATCAGAAGAAGATCGTTTTCGGGGTGGCGGGAGCACTGATGTGCTTCCTCTTCTCGTTCGTGCTGCACGCGCCCGCGTCGCTGGAGAGCGCGGCGGTCGCCGCGGGCAGCAGCGGCCCGGTCGCCATGCGGATTCTCGGCATTACCCTGCTGGCGATCCTGTGGTGGGTCGGCAACGTGGTGTCCGACTGGCAGACCACCTTGGCCATGCTGATTCTCTGGGTCGTGCTGGCCAAGGTGACCTTTGCGGCCGCGTTCGGCGCCTTTTCCGGCCACCCGGTGTGGCTCATCATCGGCGCGCTGTGTCTGGCCGTCGCCGTGACCAAGACCGGTTTCTTCAAACGCATCTCCTGGTTCCTCCTGCGCATGGCCTCGCCCACGTTCAACGGCCAGTTGGCGGCCATGCTGCTGGTCGGCACGGTCTGCGCCCCCCTGGTTCCCACCGCCACGGCCAAGGCCGTGCTCGGTGTGTCCATCGCGGCCAACATCGCTACGGCCATGGGCTACGGCCCGGAAAGCCGCGGCCGCTGCGGCCTGTTTGTCGCGGCCTGGTTGGGTTTTGGGGCCAGCGCTCCCGCCTTCCTGACCGGCAGCATTTTCAGCTACGCCCTCTACGGCGCCTTGCCGGAAACGACGCGCACTGCGATCACCTGGACGAACTGGTTCGTCGCCATGATTCCCTGGCTGGTAGTCTTCCTGGTTGGCTGCTTCTTCACCCTGAAATGGCTGTATCAGCCCCAAGAGGGAAGCGCCATGACGCGCGAACACGCACGCGACGAGTACCGCAAGCTGGGGCCCATGGGGACGAAGGAGACGATCTCCGCGGCCTTATTGGCCTTCGCCGTCGCGATGTGGGTCCTGGAATCGGTCACCGGCGTCAACGCCTCGATCACGGCTTTGATCGCTGCCTTCCTCTGCTTTGCCACCGGGATTCTGGAGACCAAGGAGATCTCCACGGCGGTCCCCTGGGGGCAGGTCATCTTCCTGGGCGGCGTGCTGAGCATGGGTAACGTCTTCTCCAGCGTCGGGATCAACGATTGGCTCCAGGTGATCTTGACGCCCCTCTTCGCCCAGTGCGGCAGCGGGTTGGCCCTGGTGCTCGTGCTCACGGCGATGACCCTGGCGGCCCGATTCGTCATCGCATCGCAGTCCGCCGCGATCATCATCATGATGGCCATCCTGGCGCCGGTCACCCAGACGCTCGGCATCAACCTGTTCATCGTCGGCATCCTGGTCTACGCTGCCGGGCAGTGCTGGTTCATCCCCTATCAAAATGTGGTCTTCGCCCCGGCCCTGGCCTGCATGAACGGCACCGTGAGCCACAATAGTACGGTCAAAGGCTGCGTCGCCTATGAAGTGGTATCTCTGCTCGGCGGCCTGGCCAGCATTCCGTATTGGGCGCTGCTCGGCTACATGTAACCCTCCCTATCAGACGAAACGCAACTCTCCATGCCTGCCAATCCTATCCGCCGCTGGTTGGTACTGACCTGCTGCGTGATTATCAACCTGTGCATCGGCGCAAACTATGCCTGGAGCGTCTTCCAGAAGCCGCTGATGGACGCCTTCAGCTGGTCGACCTCGGCCACCTCGCTGGTCTTCACGATCTCGTCGGGCGTGGTGCCGATTGCGATGATCTTCGCCGGCCGGATTCAAGACCGGATCGGGCCCAACAAGGTCGTCTTCATCGGAGGCCTCTGCTTCGGCGCCGGAGTCATCGCATCCGGATTCACAAACTCCCTGGGCATGACCTATGCGACCTACGGCATCCTGGGCGGAATCGGAATCGGAACCACCTACGCCTGCACCGTGGCCAATACGGTCAAGCTGTTTCCCGACCGGCGCGGCCTTGCGTCCGGGCTGGTCGTCGCCGGCTTCGGCTCGGGAGCGGTCCTGTTCGCTCCGCTGGCCACCTGGCTGATCGGCGCCTATGGCGTGTTGGCCGCGTTCAAGATCCTGGGTATCGGCTACCTGATCCTCATCCCGACGCTCTCCTTGTTCATCCAGGCGGCTCCGGTGGGCTACGCGCCGCCGGGCTGGACGCCTCCCGCCAGTTCCACCCCCTCCGTGACGACCGTACACAAGGACTGGAAGCAGATGCTGAGCGATCCCAGGTTCTACCTCCTATGGTGTCTCTATGCCCTCGGGACGATTTCCGGCCTGATGATCATCGCCCACGCCTCGCCGATCGGTCAGGAAGTCATCCGGCTCAGCCCGCAGTCGGCCGCCGTGGCGATCAGCATCCTCGCCCTGGCCAACACGGGCGGACGGATCTTCTGGGGCTGGGTTTCCGACAAGATCGGGCGGCTCGGCACGGTCGTGATGATGTTCGTGTTGGGCGGAGCCGCGATGCTGACGCTCCCCAACGTCTCCGGATTCGGCGCCTTCGCGATGGTCTTGATTATCGTCGGGCTCTGTTTCGGCGGCTTCATGGGGATCTTCCCTTCCATCACCGCGGATACGTTCGGCTCCAAGCACCTGGGAATGAACTACGGCGTCATGTTCACCGCGTTTGGAATGGCGGCCTTCGTGGGGCCGCGATTGGCGGCCGTCGTCAAGGAAGCGCACCAGGGCGACTACGCCTGGGCCTTCCTGATCGCAGCCGCCTTGAGCCTGGTTGGAATTGTGCTGACCCTGTTTCTCGTCTTCTCCAGCGCCGCGATTCAGAAGAGGATGAGAAACGCCAGCCAGTCCACGTCGTGAGTCCGATTGGTGCGCGATACAATACTCGGTGCAGACCAGGGTACGAGACGCCCTTGCCCGATCGTCTCCGGATTCAATCATGCAGACAACCAGCAGCAACGACTTTGATCGGCGTCGCTTTCTTTCGGCTGGGGTCGGCGCGGGCGCGGTGGCCGCCGCCGCGCGGTGGATTCAACCCCACGCCGCTGCGGACGACCGGCCATGCCCGCGCATCAAGATCGGCCAGATCGGCACGCTCCACAACCACGGTTCGGCCAAGATGGCCACCTTCCGCAAGCTGGCCGACCACTACGAAGTGGTCGGCGTGGTCGAACCCGACCCCGCCCTGCGCAAGAAGAATGAGAACCATTCGGCCTACCGCGGCCTCAAGTGGATGACCGAGGAAGAGTTGTTCAACGCCCCGGGGCTCCAGGCCGTGGCCGTCGAGACCGGCGTGCCCGACCTGGTCCCCACCGGCATCCGCTGCATCCAGGCCGGCATGCACATCCACATGGACAAGCCGGGCGGGGAGACGATCGAACCGTTCCAGAAGCTCGTCGACGAGGCCGGCCGGCGCAACCTGACCGTGCAGTTGGGCTACATGTACCGCAACAATCCGGCGGTCCAGTTCTGCCAGCGCGCCGTGCGCGAAGGATGGCTGGGCCAGGTCTTCGAGATCCACGCCGTGATGAGCCGCACCCAGTCCCTCGCCTACCGCAAGTGGCTCGGCGGGTTCCGCGGCGCAAATATCTACATCTTCGGCTGCCACATGATCGATCTTGTGGTCAGCATGCTGGGCCGGCCCGACCGGGTCACGTCCTACCAGCGGCAGGTCCAACCCGACGTGGAGGTCTACGACAACGGGCTGACCATCCTCGAGTACCCACGCACCACCGTCACGATCCGCACCACATCGCTGGAGGTGGAAGGCTATCGGCGCCGCCAGTTGGTCGTCTGCGGGGACCAGGGCACCATCGACATCCGGCCCATCGAGACGCTCGACGTCCGGCCGCAGCCGCCCCTGAAGCTCCAGTTGGCCCTCGACGGCCCGCGCGATGAGTACAGGAAGGGCTGCCAGGAGGTCACCTTCGCGCCCATGCCCGGCCGGTACGACGAACAGCTCATCGAACTGGCTCGGATCATCCGCGGAGAGATCACCAACCCCTACCCACTGTCGCACGAGTTGATGGTCCAGGAGGTCCTGTTGGCGGCCATCAACAACCTGGCAAAATAGTCTGTTCCATCACACTCGCCAGCGGTAGGTCAGGCACTCTGTGCCTGACACAGAACTGCAGATTGTCAGGCACGGGGTGCCTGACCTACACAATACTCCGTCGGAATCAATCGTCAGCCGCCCTCACGACAGCCCCATCTCCAGGAGAAACACCATGTCCCCACACGAGAACATCAACAGACGCCAGTTGCTCACGACCGCGGTGGCCGGCGCATCGGGCGTTGTGGCCTCGACGTTCTGGCGCCGAGGGGCGCACGCGGCCGCCCCGTCCGGCAAGCTCGCCCCGGCCGATCCCAAGATCCGCGGCCCGTTCCCCATCCTCACCACCCCCTTCACGTCGTC
>CALARR010000338.1 GCA_937889015.1 uncultured Planctomycetales bacterium
AAGCTGGGGCAGGTGCGGAACTTTGCCACCAGCCCGAACATCCAGATCATGGTGGTCACGGTCCAGGCGATCAACAAGCAGTCGGTCGCCGTCATCTACAAGGACAGCGAGAAGACCGGCGGCGAGAAGCCTATCGACCTGATCCGGGCCACGCGGCCGATCCTGATTGTGGACGAGCCGCAGAGCGTGGACGGCGGCCTTCAGGGGCAGGGCAAGCAGGCCCTCGGGGCGATGAACCCGCTCTGTACGCTGCGCTACTCTGCCACGCATGCCGACAAGCACCACATGGTCTACCGCCTGGACGCGGTGGACGCCTACGAGCGCAAGCTGGTCAAGCAGATCGAGGTGGCGTCAGCCAGGATCGAGGGCGCGCACAACAAGCCCTACGTGCGGCTGGTGGCCGTCGCGTCCAAGCGGGGCGCGATCACCGCCAAGGTCGAGCTGGACGTGGAGACGCCCAACGGCAGCATCCAGCGCAAGGAAGTGACCGTGCAGGACGGCGAGATGCTGGAACTGACCACCAGCCGGGCCGTGTATCACGACTGCCGGGTGGGCGAAATCCGTGTGGCCAAGGGCCAGGAGTTCCTGGAGCTGCGCGTGCCCGGCGGTGAGCACTACCTCAAGATCGGGCAGTCTTACGGCGACGTCGAGCCCCTGGCGATGCAGCGAGAAATGATCCGCCGCACGATCAAGGAGCATTTGGACAAGGAACTGCGTCTGGCCCCGCTAGGAATCAAGGTCCTGACATTGTTCTTCATCGACGCCGTGGAGCGGTATCGCAAGTACGACGACGAGGGGAATCCGGTGAAGGGCGACTACGCCCTGATCTTTGAGCAGGAATACGCGCGCCTGGCCAAGCACCCCGACTACCAGAGCCTGTTCGCTGAAGTGGACGTGAAGACGGCTGCCGCTGACGTGCATGAGGGGTATTTCTCTATCGACCGGAAGAAGGTTGGCGGCAAGACGGTTGAGGTCTACAAGGATACTCGCGGCGATACCAAGGCCGATGACGACACCTACAATCTCATCATGCGGAAGAAGGAAGAGTTGCTGCTCTTCAGCACGCCGCTGAAGTTTATCTTCTCGCACTCAGCGCTACGCGAGGGCTGGGACAACCCGAACGTCTTCCAGATTTGCGCCCTGCGCGAGATGGGTACCGAGCGGGAGCGCCGCCAGACCATTGGACGTGGCCTGCGCCTGTGCGTCAACCAGCAGGGAGAACGTCTGCGGGGCTTCGATGTGAACACGCTGACGGTGATCGCCACCGAGGGGGTGGAACAGTTCGCCGAGAATCTCCAGAAGGAGATTGAGACCGATACAGGCATTCGCTTCGGCATCGTCGAAAAGCACCAGTTCGCCCCTATTGCGGTCGTCGATGACCAAGGGCGGACCGTGGCGCTGGGCGTTGAGCAGTCGGAGGCCATCTGGAAGCACCTCAAGGAATCGGGCTACCTGGACGTCCGGGGCAAGATCCAGGACCAACTGCGCAAGGCTCTCAAGGACGGCACGCTCGAATTGCCCAAGGAGTTCCAGGCTCAGCTTCCCCAGGTCACGGAGATCCTCCGCAAGTTGGCAGGGAAGCTGGAGATCCGCAACGCCGACGAGCGCAAGACCATCAAGACCCGCGAGGCCGTGCTCAACGGCGAAGCGTTCAAGGCCTTGTGGGATCGCATCAAACACCGGACCACCTACCGCGTGCAGTTCGACAACGAGGGCCTGATTCAGAGCTGCATCCAGGCCATCGCCGACGCCCCGCCCATCACCAAGACGCGGCTTTACTGGCGCAAGGCCGATCTGGCCATCGGCCGTTCGGGCATCGACGCAACGGAGACGGCGACGTCGGCCCCGGTAGTGCTCGACGAGGGCGATATCGAACTGCCGGACCTGCTGACCGACCTCCAGGACAAGACCCAGCTTACCCGCCGCAGCCTGGTCCGCATCCTGACCGGCAGTGGACGGTTGGACGACTTCAAGCGGAACCCCCAGGAGTTCGTGGATCTGACTGCCGAGGCCATCAACCGCACGAAGCGCCTGGCGTTGGTTGATGGAATCAAGTACCAACGGCTGGGGGATGAATACTACTACGCCCAGGAGCTGTTCGAGCAGGAGGAATTGACCGGCTATCTGAAGAACATGCTGGCCGTAACCAAGTCGGTCTACGAGTACGTCGTTTACGATTCATCGGGCGTGGAGCGGAACTTCGCCGAGCAGTTGGAGCGGAACGAGGCGGTGAAGGTCTACGCCAAGTTGCCCGGTTGGTTCAAGGTGCCGACGCCGCTGGGAACTTACAACCCCGACTGGGCCGTGCTGATCGAACTGGACGGCACTGAGCGGCTCTACTTCGTGGTCGAGACCAAGAGCAGCCTGTTCACGGACGACCTGCGCGACAAGGAAGGGGCGAAGCTCACCTGTGGCGAGGCGCATTTCAGGGCACTGGCGGCAGGGGAGAAACCAGCGCGATTCATAAGAGCCAGGAAGATCGAGGACTTGATGGGCCATCTCGATTAGAAGACGAAGGGCGACGCATCTACGGCGGGCTCGCGAGTCTGATCCTGTCGCGTGATCTCTTTCAGATGCTTGTCAAGGCAAGCGCGGGACTGGGGCCACGGCCGAACTTCGAGTTCTTGCTTGTCGACGCCATAGGGGCCATGCGCAAGGCAAGTGCCTGGCGACGGGCGGCGCGGACAAGACCGTCAAACTCTGGGATGCCAATTCCAAGGCGGAAAGCCCTTCGCTAACACGGGCTGAAGAATCGAGAAGGTCAATGCGTGCGGCAGCCGCCGGGCTTGACCGCCCGGCGGGCATCGGCTTTAATTCTGGGGTGGGGTGCCTTGGACGAAGGCGAGAATTAGGCGTTGGATGGCCGGCGCGAGCCGCGCGGCACCGCGGCGAACAAGTTCTACTGGCGTCCAGTCGCCCCGACTTAGAGTGACGTTCTTGTCCCGAAGGGACTTGCGAGACGGCCGCCGCGAGCGGCCGTTGGCGTTTCTTGGGCTGGGTGATCTAATCAGGGACTTGAAAAGGGGGGCGAAAGGGGCCAATCTGGGACGCAAGAGCCCTGGCTTCAACGCGTTGCCAGGGGCTTGTTTGAGCCCTTCGCCAACCGGTCGGCTGCAGGACGCGGGTGTGCGCGAACGGCTGGAATCGACGCTGCGGCGCGCAAAGGCCTTCGTGTCGAAGGTCACGACGCCCAAGAGACTCGCTTGCATTGCGGAGGGGCTGTTGTTGTGATGGCGGTGGAACCCCAAGGCACAGCGCTGTTTCTGCTGATCACCGGCACGCTGCTGGCCTTCAGCGTGCTGTTCAGTCGGCAAATCGACCGGCTGGGCGTTCCGATTGTGCTCCTGTTCCTGGTGTTGGGAATGCTCGGGGGCTCAGAAGGAATCGGCGGGATCGCCTTCGACGACTATCGCGCCGCCGTGCGCATCGGCACGATCTACCTGGTGCTGATCCTGTTTGACGGAGGCCTGAATACTCCCTGGCTCGCGGTGCGCCGCGTCATGTTGCCGGCGGGCATCCTGGCGACGTTCGGCGTGGCGCTGACCGCCGGGCTGCTGGCCTTGTTCGTCCGGGCGCTGGGGCTGGGCTGGACCGAGTCTCTGCTGCTGGGCGCCGTGGTCTCCTCGACGGACGCGGCTGCCGTACTGGCGGTCCTGCGCGGAGGCCGCCTGCACCTCCAACCGCGCGTCGGCAACACGCTCGAGGTCGAGTCGTGCGCCAACGATCCGATGGCCATGATCCTGACGGTGCTCATGATCGAAGTGGCCAAGTCTCCTGACGCGCTTCGGTGGACCATGGCCTTGGGGATACCTCTGCAATTGGCCGTGGGCGCGGCCGTCGGAGTGTTGTGCGGATACCTGGGGTCGCGCATCCTCCGCCGAGTGCGTCCGCCGACGGTGGGGCTGTATCCGGCGCTCACGTCGGCCATCGCCTTCTTGTCGTTCGGCGTGGCGACCTTGCTCGAGGGAAGCGGTCTGCTGAGCGTGTATGTCACGGCCCTGGTCATGGGCAATTCGACGCTGCCCTATCGCAGTGGCCTGGCTCGTATTCACGAATCGCTGGCGTGGCTGAGCCAGATCGCGCTGTTCTTGATGTTGGGCTTGTTGGTCTTCCCGTCGCGGCTTCTGCCGGTGGCCGGCATGGGACTGGCGGCGGCTCTGTTCCTGGCGTTCGTGGCTCGCCCGCTTGCCGTCGTGCTCTGTCTGCTGCCGCTACGTCTGCCACCGCGGGAGGTTGGGTACATCTCCTGGATTGGATTGCGCGGAGCCGTGCCGATCATCCTGGGCGCCTTCCCCGTGCTGGCCCAGGTTCCCGGTGCGGAGCGTGTTTTCAACATGGTGTTCTTCATTGTGGTGTTCAGCACGCTCTTGCCTGGGGCAACGATCCGGCTGGTCACGCGCTGGCTGCGGCTGGCAGTGCCGGAGCGGCCACGCCCCAGCGCGATATTGGAGGTCAACTCGGCTCATCCTTTGAATGCCGAAATCGCGTCCTTTCTGATTGAGCCCGCGGCGGCCGTTTGCGGGGCTGCCATGTCCGAAATCCAGTTCCCGGCCGAAGCCGCGGTGGCCCTGATTGTCCGCGGCAAGGAATTGGTCGCCGCGCGCGGACACACCGTCCTGGCGGCCGGCGACCACGTGTATGTCTTCTTCCGACCTGTGGACCGGCAGTACATCGAATTGCTGTTTGGACGTCCAGAGGCGGGATGATGGAACGCAGCCCTGTTGGCGCGTTCGGGCTGCGGCCGGGTCGGCCAGGATCGCGGGCGCGCGGTCGCAGAACGCTTGCGGGCGATGCGGACTAACCGCGCTCGAGGAACTCGGCCAGGGGTCGGGCCAGGCGGCGGAATTCTTCCACCGGCATGGCCACGGTGTCCCAGGCTTCGGAAACGGGGTGTGCGCCCGCTGCATAGTCCGCGAGCAACACGCCCAGAAAGGCGTACAGCCCGTCGCGGTGCTCGAAAAGCTGCTCGGCCGGCAGCGGCGCCCGGTCGCCCACGATGTTGTAGGCGAACACGAACAGGGCCCGGAAGCTGTCGCCGAAGAGCTGTTCCCAACGGGCCAGGCTGCGCAGGTCGTCCTGCGTGGACCAGTTCTTCCAGTAGTGCTTCTGCTCGTCTCCCGAGGGGAACAACCGTCCTTTGACATCCACGAGCCAGGCGGTCGGGCCGCTGGATGAGACAATGAAGTCCAGGCTCTTAATCGACGCGCCGTCGGACATGAGGCTGCGCCGCGCCTCGTCCACGGCCACATAGGGCACGCCGCGGCTGCGGAGGTATTCCTCGAAGGCCGCCTCGTAGTGGTTGTCGCGGTTGGCCATGGCGACAGGGTCTGAAAACTGTTAGCCGAATGCAGACGGCCCGATTCCTCAGCCCGTCAACATCTCCTGGATTGCCGCAATCAGACTCCCAGCGCCTTCGTCCAGGGGCACGTTCTGCTGCGTGCCGGCCGCGAGGTTCTTCACCTGGCAGGTGCCGGCGGCAAACTCGTCGCCGCCGGCGATCAGGGCGATGCGGAACCCGCGCCGATCGGCGTACTTGAGTTGTTGGCCGAGCTTCTTGGCGTCGGGGAACAATTCCACGCCGATACCGGCTGCGCGGATGGCGGTCGCCAGGCGCAGGTAGTCGTGCAGCCGGCTTTCGTCGAAATAGGCGATGAGCACCGGGGCCGCGGTGGAGACCTTTTCGATCAACTGCAGTTCTTCCATGGCGGCCAGCAGACGATCCAGCCCCAGCGACGCGCCGATGCCGGGCAACTGCTGGCTGGTGTACAGCTCGGCCAGGTTGTCATATCTTCCGCCGGAGCAGACGCTGCCGATGCCGGGCAGGGCGTCGAGCGTGGTTTCGAACACCGTGCCGGTATAGTAGTCCAGGCCGCGCGCGATCGACACGTCGAGCTTGATCCGCTCTTCGGCCACTCCAGCGGCGCGCACGCCGCCCAACAGGTCGGCGAGGCGCGCGACGCCCTCGCTGCCCAGGGCGTTGCCGGCCACCAACGATTCCAGGCTGCGGAGCACGTCCTGGTTGCTGCCGGAAATGGCGGCCAGTTTCAGGACGTCCGCGGCCTGCTGCGCGGTCATGCCGGCCTGGGCCACCATTTCCTCGGCCACCTGCTGGGGGCCGATCTTGGCCAGTTTGTCCAGGGCGCGCAGCACGGGCACGCTCTGGCCGGCCAGGCCCAGCTTCTCCAGCAGGCCGTTCAAGACCATGCGGTTGTTGAGGTGGATCGTGAAGGGCCCGATGTGGATGGCCTGCAGCAGATCGTGGATCACCAGGGCCGTTTCGATGTCGGCGGCCACCGAGCGCGTGCCGATCGTGTCGAAGTCGCACTGCATGAACTCGCGGTAGCGCCCGCGCTGCGTGTTCTCGCCGCGCCAGACCGTGGCCACGTGGTAGCGTTTCAGCGGGACGCCGAGTTCATTGATGTGCTGGGCGGCGAAGCGGGCCAGGGGCACCGTCAGATCGAACCGCAGGCCGACCCACCGGCCGCCATGATCCTGGAACTTGTAGAGTTGCTTGTCCGTCTCCTCGCTGCCCTTGCCCGCCAGGATCTCCAGATACTCCAAGGCGGGCGTGTCGATGGGGCTGAAGCCATAGGAGCGGTAGACGCGTCGCGCGGTGTCGATCAGCCGCTCGCGCGGAATCATCACCTCCGGTGGATAGTCGCGAAAGCCTTTGAGGGTCCGGGGAGTAATGCGTTCAGCCACGAGCGTGTGTGTCCTGCGTGGAAAGTGTCGACGTAAGAAAACCAAGGCGGCCCTGGGCGCGTCAGGGCCCGGGCGCAATCGCCAAGGGGTTCGGACGCGCGCTGCGCAACCGATGCTGGTTTTGAGAGTCGGCGCGGCGGCCGTTGGACGCTTTGGCCCGGACCGGCCGTTCAGACCGTCGGTCGCGAACCCTGGGGCCCAGCAGGGCTTCGGCGTATTCCTGGACCTGTTCGGGCAGTTCCCAATACTGCTCGTAGACCCAGCTATCCTCATACTCGCAATTGGTCGTGCTGTACTTGCGGCAGATCTGCGGCCGATGGTGGTAGATCCCGCACAACTGATCTTCGCCCAGGTGGCGACACTTGGAGTGCTGCAAGAGATACCAGGTGCCTTCGTCGGTGAAGACCGTGGCGCCGTCGTGCAGCAGGAACCAGCGGAGGAAATCGAATTCCTTCCAGGTTTCGGGAGTGTCCATCGGCAGGGCGTAGTAGCGGCAACACTTGGCCGTGCAGTAGGCGCAGAGGTTCTCCCCTGCCGGGAGCTCTTCGCGATGCGGTTTCTTTCTTCCAGAGAGGGGGGTGGACACGAGATTCAGATCGCTCCTGGTTTCCAACGCCAAAGGCACGGAGCGTGCCATCCAAGTCAATTGGTGCAACCATAAAAGTAGCAAGATGAGCGGGGAAACGCTAGGGTTCGCGTGGGTGCGGCATTGCCTCGCACGCCGGACTGCGTTAAGCTCCTCGGCGGCACGGGTCGGCCAGACGCGGCCGCGATTCGTGGACCACGTGCCGAGGAAGCCGGGCAAGACCCTCCGGGTTGTTTGCCCATGCCCCAAGGAGCTTTGCCATGGATTCGGCCGACAAACGCCCTCCCCAACGGCCCGCGACGCCGGAGCCGGTCTTGCGTCAGGTGCGGTTCGACGCGCCGCACCAGCCGCCTCCGAGGCCCCATTTTGGGCGGAGCGACAACCCGCGACCCAAGGGGCCCTGAGGACCGGTGACAGGATTGTGCGCGGGTGTCGGCCTCAGGCGCGCAGGAGTTCACGCGGCCGGGGCGGATCGCGCTGGGAGCAATCGCCGCGCGTGGTTCAGCCCTGTCGCAGGCAGCGCCTTCTCTGGGCTGCGCCAGGCAGTACAATGCACTGCGGTCTGGGGTCTTCTACCTCTAGGAGGATTCATGAAATCCGTGCTTGCGCTGCGCCACATGCCCCATGAACCGCTGGGGGCCGTGGAGCAGTACTTCGCCGAGGCCGGCCTGAAGCATCGCTACATCGATCTTTTCGATTCACTGCCCGAGCAACTGGATTTGGACAACGCGGCGGCCTTGGTCGTGCTTGGCGGCCCCATGAATGTGGACCAGGTGCAGCAGTATCCGCACCTGAGCCATGAAGTGCGCTGGATCCAGCAGGCGTTGCAGAAGCAGATCCCCATGCTGGGCATCTGCCTGGGCGCGCAGTTGTTGGCCAAAGCCCTGGGCGCTCGGGTGTATGCCAACGGAGTGAAGGAGATCGGCTGGTATGGTCTGGAGATGCTGTCCGATGCCCAGGCCGATCCGTTGTTTGCCGGATGCAAGCCGCAGGAGACGGTCTTCCAATGGCATGGAGACACGTTCGACCTGCCCCAGGGCGCGGTGTGGCTGGCGCGATCGCCGCGCTGCAAACATCAGGCCTTTCGGTGGGGGGCGAGCGCCTGGGGCCTGCAGTTCCACATCGAGATGACGCAGCCGATGATCGACAACTGGCTGAGCGAGCCAGACATGTCCTGCGAGGTCCAGGCCCTGGACTACATCGATCCCGCACAGATCCGCGGCAGCACGGCCGAGTGTCTTCCCAGAATGCAGCAACTGGGGCGACTGGTCCTGGCGCGATTTGCGGCGATGGCGCGCGGCCGAACCTGCGCGAGTTGATTTCGGGTGGTCGAGTGTCTGTTGGTGCGAGCGACGTGCAGGAATCGGGCACTCCAGCGGCAACGCAGTCTGCCTATCTTCCGCAGAATACGCCGGAGAGGTTTTCGGCCCGATACGGCTAGACTCGTTGTCTGGCGGCATCCGATCTCCACCTATGGATACCGGCGCAGTTCATGGCGGCATTTCTGCTGCGCGCTGCCGAGGGGGCGTTCTCGCGCGCGAACGACCAGAGAAGGCAAGGAGGCCACAGGCATGGGTTGTGCGGAACTGATGTTGGCTTTGCTGTTGACGGCCAGCGGCGCGGATGGATGCCCGAAGGAACTGGTCGGGGCGACCACGGGCGTGAGTGGGGGCGTGTGCCGTCACTGCAAGCATCGCTATCCCTATTCTTACCAGCAATCGGCGAGCGCGGGCTTCGACTATCGTCGCTATTTCGATTATCCCTGGTCCCAGCGGCCGACGGTTCCCTCGGCGTTGTTTTCGCCAAGTGTCCGGCCATGTTGTCCTTCGCTGCCCGACGGTTCGCAGGCGGCGGCAGTCGCGCCCACGGATGAGTGGTTGACCGTTCCATATCCGGCGTCTCGATCCACGTTGCCGGCGCAGCAACCTTAGAGCCGGTGCTGGAACCTGTCGGCCGCTCAGTGCGGCTGGGCGGCGCGACGTGGCGGCGACGGTTTTGGGATCGGCCCTCAGACGAGAAGTTCTCAGAATTCCGGGTTGCATTATTGACAAGAGCAAGATGCCGCGCAAAATGACGTGAGTGTTGCGACGCGTTGTCGCGTTGCGGCAGTGGGAATCTGGCGTCATGAGCATCAGCTTCGGCCGCGAGGCCGAACAAGCGAGTGGTTCTGAGATCGGCACCAAGAACCAATCTTGGCTTTTCAGCCGTGTGGGCGCCGGTTCTTCCTGAGTTGCATTCTGGCAGCGGACGATCGTGGACGGATCGATGTGTTGCCAGGATGGGTTGATGATTTGAGCAGTACATGAGCACCATGGGGGGGCGACGACCCGAGGGATCGACAGTCGGCGGCACAGGTCGTGGTCTGGAGGGCCGCCCCCCGGTTTTTCTTCTGAGCATGGATGCCAGAGTCAGGGCTGTCAGATTTGGCAGCCGGAATTATTGGGTCCTGCATAGGGAATGAACCGAGGGCGACCATCGGAAGCCCGGTTTTCCGGCCCTCCCGTTGGTCGGCCGGGACCATTGACAACGCAGAGATCAATAGGCCCTGAGTTTGGCTCTGCGAGGGCCCGCATTGCCCACGAATCGCGGTTCGGACGCCGACGAAAGCTGGCCGCGCGAACCTGGTTTGTCGGGCTTCTGTTGGTCGGCCGGGGGCCTCAGCCTTGCAGCGATCCCTTAGCGGCCGAGAAATAACTCTTTGTACTCATCTCGCTCCGCGAGATGTCTTCCCTCTCGCGGAGCGAGAGGAGTCCAAGAGAAAGCGGAAAGTCATTTATCGGTCGCCCCTTACGCAGTCGCTTCCCTGTGCAGCACCATGCCCACGTGTCTGATTGGCCTGGGTTCCAATGTGGGAGATCGGGCCGGGAACCTGGATCGGGCCTTGACTCTTCTCGCAGGCGAAGCGGGTTTCTGTCTGCGCGCGCGCAGCTCGTGGCGTGTGACGCATCCCGTCGGCGGCCCCCAGCAGCACGACTTCCTGAATGGGGCAGCCCAGTTCGAAACCCCGCTTGAGCCGCATGCGGTCTTGCGCGTTCTCCTGCGGGTCGAGGCACAGATGGGGCGCGGCCGCGAGATCCGCTGGGGCCCGCGTCCGATTGACCTGGATTTGTTGCTCTATGACCAGCGCGTGATCACGGGGCCGGAGTTGATCGTGCCGCATCCGCGCATGGCGTGGCGCCGGTTCGTGCTCGAGGCCGCGGCGGAGATCGCCGCCGAAATGCTCCATCCGGCCCTGGGCTGGACTGTCGGCCGTTTGCTGGCGCACCTGAACACGGCCGCGTCTTACGTGGCGATCACCGGCCCGATTGGCGTGGGCAAGACCGAGTTGGCCGCGGCTCTGGCCAAGCGCGGTGACGTGCGTTGGCTGCCGGAGACGCTGGATCTGGCGGCTTTGGAGGCCTTCTATCGAGACCCGGCTGGCAGGGCCTGGGCGATGGAGTTAGAATTCTTGCAGCAGCGTGCTCGGGCCTTGGATCGGAGTGCTCCGGAGTGGTCGGGGTCGGGGCCGCCGGTGGTCACGGACTTCTGGTTTGATCAGTCGCCGGCCTTTGCGCGGATTTGGCTTGCGCCCGACCGCTGGCCAGCGTTCAATGAGCGCTGGGAATCCGTCCGACGCGAGGTGGTGCGGCCCAAGTTGACGGTGTGGCTGGATACCTCGGCCGACACGCTGCGTCAGCGGATTGCCGAGCGCGGACGGCGCGGCGAAGAAGTGCTTTCGGCGGAGTTGTTGGACCGTCTGCGGCAGACGCTGGCCGACTGTCTGCGACTGCCCGACCAGGGGCCGGTGTTGCGTCTGGACGGTTCGGCCGATCGAGAAGCGCTCGTGAGCGAAGTGACCACGGCCATCGATTCCTGGAAATGAGACCCATGGCAGAGAATGCACAACCGGAACTGATCAAGAGCGTGCCGCGGTTGCGGCGCGCGTTGGACGACGTGCGGCGGCACGGCAAGACGATCGGTTTTGTGCCCACCATGGGCGCCTTGCACGAAGGGCATCTGAGCCTGATCCGCGCGGCCAAGGCGGAATGCGAGTTCACGGTCGTTTCGATCTACGTCAATCCGACCCAATTCGGCCCGCAGGAAGATTTCACGCGCTATCCGCGGACGCTGGAGGCCGACCTGGCGGCCCTGGCCAGCGTGCAGACCGGTCTGGTGTTTGCACCGGGCAACGAGGACATGTATCGATCGGGCCATGACACCTGGATCCAGGTCGGGGCCGTGGCCGATTGTCTGGAGGGGCAGTGCCGGCCGGGCCATTTCCGCGGCGTGGCCACGGTGGTGCTGAAGTTGCTGAACATTGTCGGTCCGGACATGGCCTACTTTGGCCACAAGGACTATCAGCAGGCCCTGGTGATCCGGCGGATGGTCGAAGATCTGAACGTGCCGGTGGCGATTCGCGTCTGCCCCACGGTCCGCGAGGCCGATGGATTGGCGATGAGTTCGCGCAACCGCTATCTGGGCTCCGACGCCCGGCGCCGCGCCACCGCGCTGTATCGCAGTCTGGAGTTGGCCTCGCACCTGGTGCGCCAAGGCCAGACCGCGGCCCAGGCCATCGTAGCGCGAATGTGCGAGGTCCTGCTCGATGAAGGTCAGGCCCAGATCGAGTACGTGGCCCTGGTGGACCCGGATACCTTGCTGCCCGTGGAACAGGTTACGGCCGCGACATTGGCACTCATCGCGGCGCGCATCGACGACACGCGTCTGATCGACAACGCGATCCTGCGTCCGTATTGAGTTTCTGTTGCGGATCGCGCGGCGTGTCTGGAGCGTCTGCCAAAGCCAAACGATCGCCACCGATGCCGGACAGGCGCGCTAGCCTGTGGCCTGCGCGCCTTGGCTCAGTTCGTGCACGGCTTCGACCAGGGCGATGGCGTTTTCCACGGGCGTATCGGGCAGCACGCCGTGGCCCAGGTTGAAGATGTGCCCTGGTCGTCCGGCGGCCTGACGGAGAATGGCTTCGGCCGCGCGACGGATCTGCTGACGGTCGGTCAAGAGCACAGCCGGGTCGAGGTTGCCCTGGATCGCGCGCTGGTGGCCGATGGCGCGCCAGGCATCGTCCAGGCGCACGCGCCAGTCGACGCCGATCACGGTGCCGCCGGCCTCGGCCAACAGCGGCAGCAAGGCCGGGTTGCCGGTGGCGAAGTGGATCACCGGCACGCCAGGGGTGATGGCCTCGATGACCGCGCGCGAATGCGGCAGCACATAGCGGCGATAGTCGTCCGGACTCAGGCAGCCGACCCAGCTATCGAACAGTTGCACGGCCTGGGCGCCGGCGGCGATCTGGCCGTTGAGATAGCGGGCCACGGAACGGCTGATGCGTCCCAGGATGGCATCCCAGACTTGCGGCTCGCGGTACATGAGGCCCTTGGCGCGCAGGTAGTTGCGGCTGGCGCCGCCCTCGATGGCGTAGCTGGCCAGGGTAAAAGGGGCCCCGGCAAAGCCGATCAGCGGGAGGGCGGCCGGCAACGCGGCGCGCGTCGCACGCACGGCCTCCATCACGTACTGGATCGCCTCTGGATCTTCCAACTCGCGGAAGCGGTTCAGATCGGCCGGGCCGCGCAACGGGTTCTCGACCACCGGACCGTCGCCGCTGGTGAATTCGATGCGGAGGCCCATCGGTTCGAGAAGCAGCAGCAGGTCAGAGAAGAGGATGGCCGCATCCACGCCCAGCCGCTCGACGGCCAGGAGCATGACCTCGGCGCACAGATCCGGTTTGCGGCAGAGTTCCAGAAACGGAACCTGCCGCCGCACGGCCCGGTATTCGGCCATGTAACGTCCGGCCTGGCGCATGAGCCAGATCGGCACATGGGGGACCGGCTCGCGGCGAACGGCGCGGAGGAAGACACTGTCGTGCCAGGCGGGGCGAGCAGACGCACGGTCGGACATGGCAAGGTCCATCGCGCAAAGGGTTCTTGGAGAGGCAGGTGCGTTCTGGAAGAGGCACTCGTGGTCCGACACCGCCAAGCTGTTGGGTTGGGCGCCACGGCTGGCTTGTCCCGCAGTGGGAAAACGGGGGTGGGCAAGCCACTCGTGGCACCCCACAAGTGAAATGCGTGGGACCACCAGGCGGGGGCTCGAAAAACCAGTTGTCCCAGCACCTATTGTTCCATCCGCCGGCGGCAAAGCAACTGCCGGCGCACAAAAAAAGACCTGCCCGGGAAAAGTTCCCGGGCAGATCTTGGAGTGGACTCAACCGTCAGGTCAAAAACTTCGTCGCGTGCCGCGGCTCCGCATGCGGAGCAGAGGCGTTAGTTGCTGGCGATATTGGCCTGGTAGATGCTCCGCGAGTTGATGGACGCCGAAGGATCAGCCTTCGGGGCCTTGGGCAACGGAGCGGCTTCCTTGGGGGCCTTGGGGGCCTTGGGAGCCGGGGCGACCGCCGCCGGAGCGGCAGGAGCGGTGGTGCAGCTAGTGCAGGCCGCTTCGCAGCAGGCCGGCTTCTCGCAGCAGGCCGGCTTCTCGCAGCAGCCACCGCGGTCATTGCAGCTAAACAGGTTGTCCAAGAGGTTCAACATTCCCCGAACCGGGTGAATGTGCTTGCGGCACTTGCGAGCGCAAGCCGGCTCGCACGAGGGCTCGCAGGCCGGATCACAGGGCGCCGGGCAGGCCTTGGCGCAGGGCGCCGGGCAGGCCTTCTCGCAAGGAGCCGGGCAGGCCTTTTCGCAAGGAGCCGGGCAAGCGGGCTTCTCGCAGCAGGCCTTGTGGCCGCAGTGACGGAACAGACCGCAGGGCCGATCGCAGCAAGCGGGCTTCTCGCAAGCGGGCTCACAGGGAGCCGGGCAAGCCTTGGCGCAGGGCGCCGGGCAGGCCTTTTCGCAGCAAGCCGGTTCCGGAGCGCAAGCCTTGACCGGATCGCACGTGCCGCAACCCTTGTCGCAGCCGCTCTTGCAGGCGAACAGGCCCTTCAGGCCCTTGAACAGATCGCAACGACGGCAGCAGCAAGCTTCGCCGCAGGCGGCCTTCTCGCAGCAAGCCGGGGCGCAGGGCGCCGGGCAAGCTTTCTCACAGGGAGCGGGGCAGGCCTTCTCACAGGGAGCCGGGCAGGCTTTTTCGCAGCAGGCGGGTTCTCCGCAGCCGTTGCAGCCGCCCCTCATGCCCAAGAGGCGATCCATCAGTTCGTAACCGAACCCTTGGCTCACCAGGGCCACGCTCATCACGAGCGTACTGAGCAGTAATTTGCCTTTCATCGAGCAACAACTCCTTTACAAGGAACGGCGGATACTTTTCGTCCCGTTCAGGCAACAATCACCAAGAGTCATGTCGGCGGACGTGTCGCCAGTCCGACTCCATCCTGGGCGGGTTCTCCCATGGGAAAGAACCGACTCGAGGCACATCGGTGGTTGCCGGCGGGGAGGGTGGGTCCAAACCCGCAGTTCGCCACGGTGTATTGCGCCAGGGCCGTCGAGCCACTCCTTGACTCGAAAATTAACCCGGTCCGGTTGCCTGACGCACCCTTGAGCGTGCCACGTCTCCACGCAAGTCGCGTTAAGGGTCACCTACCGTATCGGCACCGTTCTCCAGCCCCCTTGAATTCACGGAAGTAATTTTCAGCAAAAGGGTTACTGCTCTTGCTGGGCAAGGATTGCCTGACGCGTAAACGAGTGAAACTCTACCGGTTGTAACAGCGTGTCGAGCCCTCTGGCGGGCCTTAGGCTTGCCCTAAAGGCCGCAGTCTCACACTTGGGTCGGTCGCCTGCGCCTTGGGGCCCGACTGGCGGCGGGAACCGTTTTCTGCTGGCGTGTCCCGACACACCACCTGTCGCGTGGGGTGGCTTCGAGGCCTTTGCCGGTCAGCACCACCCCTCAGGATGCCACGGCCCGCTGTGACGAACCGGTCGTCGACAGGCTATACTGACACTTCCGCCGCGCCAGCGACGCGGCTGGCCGGGACTGTTGCGCGCTGGTGTCCGAAGCGAGAACCGATCATGAGCGAATCAGGTTTCCAGATCGTGGATTTCGACCGGATCGCGCCCGTGCCGTGCCCTTGCGGGCAAGCGCGGCGCGCCTTTGCCGATCGGGCCGACTATCCGGCCACGATCCATCGCACAGAAATCAGCGGTCAGGCCCAGACGCACTATCACCGCCGTCTGACAGAGACGTACTACATTCTGCACTGTGAGCCGGACGCGCAGATGCAGTTGGACGAGCAGATCATTCCCCTGCGACCTGGACTTTGCATCCTCATTCCGCCGGGGGTCAGGCATCGAGCCATCGGACGGATGACGGTCTTGATCGTGGTGCTGCCCAAGTTCGATCCGGCCGACGAGGTGTTGGTAGACTGACATTGTTGCCACCAGACGAGGAAATACGTATGCGGCGATTTTGGGGAGTCTTGCTGGGAATCGTAGGCATCACGCGTATGGCGCTGGCGGCCGAGGGCCCCGGCCCGGCCGATTGGCCCCAGTGGGGAGCCACCGCGGCGCGCAACAACGTCAGCCCGGCCAAGAAGCTGCCCGTCACCTGGGACATCGGCCAGATCGACCACAAGACGGGCCTATGGAAAGGGAGTGCCGACAAGCAGATTCGCTGGGTGGCCAAGTTGGGCAGCGAGAGCTATGCCACGCCGGTCGTGGCTGGCGGCAAGGTCTTTGTGGCCACCAATAATGCCGGCTATCTGCCGCGCTACCCGGAAAAGATCGACCTGGGCTGTTTGGTCTGTTTTTCGGCGGCGGACGGCAAGTTCCTTTGGCAGCTTGCGCGGGAGAAGCTGGCCGGCGGCAAAGACATCGACTGGCCCAAGCAAGGCATCTGCTCCACGCCAGTGGTCGAGGGGGACCGGCTGTGGATTGTGACCAACCGGGGCGAGGTGATGTGCCTGGACACCGAGGGTTTCGCGGACGGCGAAAACGACGGACCGGTCCAAGACGAGCCGGCCAGCGGCGCGGGCGAGGCCGACGTGGTCTGGTCGGTGGACATGATGAGCCAGTTCCACAGCGTGCAGCGCTACATGGCCAGTTGCTCGCCGACGATCGTGGGCGACCTGGTGCTGGTGGGCACCTCGAACGGCGTGAACGTCGACGACGAATTGCCCGCGCCCGAGGCCCCCAGCTTCCTCGCCCTGGACAAGCGCACCGGCAAGACCATCTGGACCGACAATTCTCCAGGCCGGAACATCCTGGAAGGCCAGTGGGCTTCGCCGGCTGGAGGGAGCATCGGTGGCACGGCGCAAGCCATCTTCGGCGGCGGCGACGGCTGGCTGTACAGCTTTCAGGCCGCGGCCACGGCCGACGGCAAACCGCAATCGCTGTGGACGTTCGACTGCAATCCCAAGAACACGGTTTGGGAAAGCGGCGGATCGGGCACGCGCAACTATCTGATCGGCACGCCCGTGATCGTTGAGAATCGTGTGTACGTGGCCACCGGTCTGGACCCGGAGGCAGGCGAGGGACCGGGCGATCTGTGGTGCCTGGACGCCACGAAACGCGGCGACCTGAGCGCCGAAGTGGTGGTGGACCAGCAGGGTCGTCCCGCCCCGCGACGGCGCGTGGAGGCGGTGGACAAGGATGCAGGCGAACGAGCCCAGCCGAATCCGAACTCGGCCGTGGTGTGGCACTATCAAGGGCATGACGCCAACGCCGACGGCAAGCGTGAGTTCAAGGAGAGCATGCACCGCGCGCTGGGCTCGCCGGCGATTGCCGATGGGCTGCTGGTGATCGGCGACTTTGCAGGCCTGATCCACGGCTTGGATGCGGCCAGCGGACGCGTGCTATGGACCCACGATGCGATGGCGGCGATTTGGGGCAGCCCTTTGCTGGCCGACGGCAAGATCTACATCGGCACCGAGGACGGCGACATCCTGGTGCTGCAACTGGGGCGCGAGGCCAAGGTCCTGGCGAAGAACAACATGCACAGCTCGGTGTACGGCACGCCGATCGTGGCCGGCGGAGTGCTGTACGTGGCCACGCAGACGCACCTGTTTGCGATCGGCGGCCCGTAGCGGGTCTGTGGCGCGCGGACTGTCAACCCAGCGTGCAGGCTGTGTCCTGATACCGGACCAACTTACGCGTGCAGCGGTTGACGCAGGCGCTGCAAGAGACCTTCGACCATCTTCAGCCGACGGTGCAGATCGTCGCGCATCGACGCGGAGCGGCAATGGCGAATCTCGACCGGCAACTCCGACTGTTCGATGGACAGCAATTCGGCGACCAGGGTCCACTCATCTTCGCTCAGGATCGGCTGTTCGTTCATGGCGATGCCCTTTGTGCGAGAAACACAGCCGCGCCGTCGCCCTTCGGCGGCGATTCACTTTGAGCCGGCCCCAGAACTTTTCGGCAGCTCAGTCCCGCTGGGCCGCCCAACGTGGCTGGGCGGGTTCTGGGATAGGTTCTT
>CALARR010000339.1 GCA_937889015.1 uncultured Planctomycetales bacterium
TCCACTCGTGACTGGAGTTCAGCCGTGTGCTCTCCCGATCTCTGCTCGCCGTCGCCCGGATGGCAGTGCCGGCCCTCGACTGCCCCACCCTGCCCGAACCGGCCTGGGACCCAGGCCTGGAAACGGAGGGGCTTGTGACGCCTGCGGCGAACGCCTTGCTGCCGTCACGATACACGTGCAGTGTGCCATCCCGCGGATCGACAACGATTCTCTCGCCACTGTTGTTCAACACGAGATCCTGCCCGCCCTCTTGTACGACAATTCGGGTGCCGTCGTACAGTATCACACGATCCCCGCTGCGTTCGATTGTGCGCACGTTGTCGCCGTCGTGGACGAAAACCCTGGCTGGTCGCGGATCGTGCACGATCACGTCGGGACCCGTACGCACATGAAACTCATTGCCACCGCCGTGGACAATCACGCGGTTGGGCTCGCTTACCACGATTGGCTCGGGCTGTTTGACCACCACCGGGTCGCGCTGGTCGATGGTGATCGGCTCGGACCTAGGGACCTCGAACGGCGGCAACACCGTGCGTTGGACTGGAGCCGGGTGGGAGAGCATTGGCTTTTCCGGTTGGGCCGGAGCCGGTTGCACGTTCGGCGATGGGAGCGAAAGCGGCTCGCGATGCCCCAGCCCCTCCAAGTACAAGCCGGCCAGGCTGTTCCACCTACCATCGAACACCAGTGTCGATTTCTCCTCGTTCCAACCCCACAACTCACCGATCGGTTCGCCCTGGCGATCGACGACGCGGAAGACGTGCTTCCTGCGTTGTTCGGATGGAACGCGGAAATCGATTCTGAGGTGCAGGTAACGCTGGGGGCCTTGGGCGGCACTGGCTGCAGACGGGCCGGGCCGGGCCTCGGCCAAGCGGTCGATCTGCCGCAAATGCCAAGGGGCCTGATCCTGAG
Source organism: uncultured Planctomycetales bacterium (assembly GCA_937889015.1). Lineage (GTDB taxonomy): Bacteria > Planctomycetota > Planctomycetia > Pirellulales > Thermoguttaceae > CALARR01. The sequence continues at coordinate 910 of CALARR010000339.1, forward strand.
CAAGCGAGCGTCCGCCCACACAGCAAGACAGAATCAGTCCGATCCACGCCGACAGGAGAATGCCTCTCATCGTCGCGCTCCTCGATTTCGGGCGGTCGCGCAAAGGAACCCAACACAATGCCCAGCCAACACCTGCGGACACACTCCTTTATACCAGCAGTGGCCTTGGTGGCAACAAACTGAGCATGTGCCCCTCTTAGAAAGTCTCTCGGCGATCCACCCACCGGGCGGGGGTCTGTGAGCTATATTTCAAGTGTAGCTGTTGATTGCCCTTCAATCGTTCTTCGCCCTCTCGTCTCCCATTCGCCAGACGGACCCGGGGGGCAGTTGTATTATCCCGCGAGCTGTCGAATATGACCTGTTGATTCCGCACGCGCTTCGATGCGTCCGACCCGGACCGCCGGGCTCGCGTGACCAACCTTCGGTTTTGGTTCTTGGCCAAACCTCATTCTACTATACCAATCCAGGATCCCGGACCACGAAATGCCTGACTTGCATGTCGTTCTTCACTGCTATGTTGGTTCTTCTCGCAACGGATCGGGCTGTGGGACAAAGCACAACCTGCCGAAACGGCATGTGTTCAGTCGCTCCCGCAATGCCTGTGGAGGTGAAGGTCTTCGGCGTACAGAACATGGGGCCAGTGGAAAAGAAGATCGTTCAAATGGAGAAAGATGCGCTGGAGAAATGGTACGCTGGCGATCCATCCGCCTATGTGGCGCTGATGGGCAGCGATATCGGGTATTTCGAGCCAATTCTCGACAAGAGGCTCGACGGGAGAGAGCCGCTCAGAAAGATGTACGAGGCCCTCCGCGGCAAGGTCCATGCCGAGAAGTTCGACATGCTCAATACGCGCGTCCAAGCAACCGAGAACATGGCCGTTCTCTCCTACAACCTGATTGCGATCGAAAGTGGAATCCCATACCGCTGGAACTGCACAGAAGTGTTCTCGCTGAACAAAGACGGGCAATGGAGGTTGGTCCATTCACATTGGTCTCAAACCAAGCCTCCGCAACATTGTCGTTAGTGGACCTCACCAGCCGTTCCGCTTGACGGCCTCCTCCGGGCCGGGGATACTGCGTAGAGTGGCGATTGCCATTTCTCGCACTGCAGGGCTGCCGGCTGGCCGACCTTCCCTTGTGGCCGAGCCGCGTTCGCCGAGGGAATCCCAGCATGAGCACCATCCTGGACTCGAAGGAACTGCTGAGCTTTCAGGAGGACTGCCGCGCACTCCGGTCAGAGATGGAGAAACGGCTTGTCGGCCAAGGTGATGCGGCCGAAGGCCTCCTGCTGGCCTTGTTCGTCGGCGGACACGTGTTGCTAGAAGGGCCGCCAGGCGTCGGTAAGAGTCTGCTGGGCACGACCTTGGCCGAGATCACAGGCCTGAATTCTCTGCGGATCCAGTTCACGCCCGATCTGACACCGGCGGATATCCTGGGAACCTACGTGGTTGTGGAGTCGCCCCAGGGCCGTCGCACCTTTCAGTTTCACCAGGGGCCCTTGTTTACCAACATTGTCCTGGCCGAGCACCTCAACCGCGGTACGCCGCGAACGCAGTCGGGGCTTCTGGAGGCCCTGGAAAGCCCGCAGGTCAGCGTGTTCAACGAGAAGTTCGACTTGCCACAGCCCTTCATGGTCATTGCTGCGCAGAATCCTGAAGAGAGCGAAGGGGTCTATCCGTTGCCGGAGCCCGAGTTGGACCGCTTTCTTTTCAAACTTCTGCTGCCGCCGCTAAGCGTAGCGGCCGTGGAATCGATCCTGCAGCGGACGACCGATTCACAGCCACCGTTGTTGCGAGCGGTGGTGGACGGTGCGCGCCTGCTGCACATGCGACGAGTTGTGCCGCGGGTGGAGATGCCAGCCGAGTTGCGGCATTGGGTGGCGGGACTGATCGCAGCCACACATCCGCAGAACCCCCAGGCACCGGAGACTGTACGGCGTCTGATACGGCAAGGCGCCAGCCCTCGCGCGGCTCAAGCCGTTGTGTTGGGTGCCAAGGCTCGGGCCGCCGCGGATGGGCGCGGCCGACTCTCCAGTGGGGACTTATTGGCCGTGCTGCGCCCTGCTTTGCGTCATCGACTGACTTTGAGTTTTGAGGCCCAGAGCGAAGGGCTCTCCTGTGACGCGATCCTTGATGAGGTGCTTCGCCTGTGGCCCGTTCCGAGAGGGCTCTAGTCCGTCTCAGAGAGGTGTTCTCGTGAGATTGACCGGCTTCTCGGGGCACCGCGACGACAGGGTTCCGAGGTCCCCACTCTGACTGTCAGTAGGTTTTCGCCCCAGAACCATCACGCCCAGCATGAACGCCCAGCAACGTTCAAATCAGCGAACTGATTGGGGACCGGATCCAATCGAATGGCGACGCGGCCTGGCCTTGGCCAAACGACTGGGCGGCTGGCGACTGTTGGCCGTCCCGACTGGCGGACTGCGTCAGGGGCCAGACCAGCAGGATCTGCGCGATTACGCGCCAGGCGACGACTACCGTCAAGTGGATTGGTGGCTGGCGGCGCGCCGCGATGAGCTGCTCACACGCTGTGCCTGCCGGCCCTGTGATGTGCCTGTCTACCTGCTGCTGGATTGCTCGGCAAGTATGGGCGTTGGATCGCCCAGCAAATGGAATCTGCTCTGCCACATCGCAGGGCAACTGGCCTGGGCTGCCATCGACGAACAAAGGTTGGTGCGTATCACGGCTTTTGGACGCCGCAAGCTCAGCAACTTGCCCTCGATACCGGCTCGAATATCGATCGATAGTCTAGTGCGGTTCTTGGGCGAGGTGCGTCCGGAGGTGACTTCCGATCCCAAGCCTGTCGGAGACTCGGCCACGATCCTGGAGCGGTTCGCCGTGCGGAATCAACACCGGGGGGTCGCTATCCTGCTGAGTGATTTGTTCGACGTCGAGGTCCGCGCAGGCCTAGCGGCGCTGCGACGCCAGGGCTACTGGCCAGTGGTCATACAGATCTTCGCCCAACAAGAGGCTGATCCGGCTTGTCTGGGCGATGTGGAACTACTTGACGTCGAGCAGGGGGATCGCTGCGCGGCCGTGCTCAGCGAGGCGACGCTTGTCCACTATCGTCGCGGATTCGCCCGCTTTCTTCAGCACTGGCGACGGTACTGCCTTCGATGGAACATGCCCTGCCTGCAATTTAGCACGGCGTCTTCGTGTCTGGAGATTCTGCGAGGTCTATTGCTGCGACAAGATGTGGGGGGCATTGACGGACCACTCGATAGAGAACGCCGGATATGAACCTCTACCTTGGGCATCCCGACGCATTGTGGCTTCTTCTGGCCGCGATTCCGATCGTTGGATTGCACTTGGTGCCGCGGGCAAAGACTTCGTTGCCCACGGCGGTCGGATTCCTCTGGCAGCAGGCCCTGGCCCAGGAGGCATTCCGTCAGAAATGGTTGCGCTGGAGAGGGCTCGTCTCTCTGGCTGTGGAATTACTGATCCTAACGCTGATGACAGCGGCGTTGGCTGATCCGTGTACAGGTCCCCAGGCCGCGGAGACTTTTGGCAGGCGAGACGCAGTTGGCGTTTGGTGGCCGATCTTGGCCGGCAGTGCGTGTGTGTTGTTGGTGCTGCAGTGGCCCCTGCACTTGCGGCGTTGGCTTTCTTGAAGGAGCGTTCTAGTTGTGAGCGAAGGGCTGTCGCAATCGTCTTGCCTGGATCGCGCGCGACCGGTCTTCCCCCATTCGGTCTCACGGCGTTGGTCGGCTGAGCCGTAGTAGACGCATGTGGCACACGTTGGTACAAATCGAGTTCACGCGGCCCTGGTGGCTGTTGATGCTGGCCCTGTTGCCGTTCTTGGTGTGGGCTAGTCTTCGGTCGCTGTTGCCCAGACTGGGTGTGTGGTGTGCGGTGGCAACTGGTGTGCGGATGCTCCTCGTCGCCATGTTGGTTGTTGCCTTAGCCAAACCGCGACTGGACGTGCCCTCGACCGAGAAGTTCGTGGTGTTTGTCGTTGATCGCAGTCCCAGTATTGATCAGGCCTCGAATGAGCTGGCGTGGTCTTTCGTCAAGGCCGCCCTCCACAACGTGGATCCCAATCGTGCCCTGATCTTGCCCTTTTCCGATATCCCTTGGCAACCTATCGCGGGGCAGAACACGACCGACGAGCACTGGCAAACAATCGGCCTGCACCAACCCGGGCAATCACTCAAGACCAACTTGGAGCATGCTCTGCGTTCGACCTGGGGCTTCTTCCCCGGGAGATATGTGCCACAGGTGCTGCTGCTGAGCGATGGACGCCAGACTCACGGCGACGCGCTGGAGGCAGGACGGCAGTCGTCGGTGCCGATCGACGTAGTCCCCCTAGTTGGCTGTGAGAGGTCGGAGGTCTGTCTCCGCAGGATCGCCTTCCCCGGCGATGTCCGCCAGGGCGAACCGCTGAATATGGATCTGTGGCTGTGGGCCAGCCGTCCCGTCCACGGTACGGTTCACATTGCCATGCAACCGGGAATTGAGTCGTCGCACGCCGTGACTGTTGCAGCTGGCGAAAACCACATTCGAGTGCGCGTGTCGTGTGAACGATCGGGCGTGGTACGCGTGATCGCCAACTTGACGGGATTCGATGATCAACTGAAAGGTAACAACTGCCTGCAGGGAGAGGTCTTTGTCCGCTCCCGGCCGCGGGCCATGCTCCTGCAACGGTACACTGGAGACGAGAAGCGGCTTGTGGGAGATGAGGTGGTGACACGCGCCCTGCGGTCTGTGGGGATCGACGTGGAGCAGCAGACGCTGGAAGCTATGGATAGCGTGCGATCCTGGGAGGGGTGGGATCTGCTGGTGCTATCCAACGTGCCCGCCACAGCCTTGAAGCCCGAAGATGTGACGCGACTGGCCGCCTACGTACGTGGTGGCGGAGGGCTTTTGGTCTTGGGAGGTCCCAACGCCTTTACTCCAGGTGGTTACGCCGGCAGCGACCTGGAGAAGCTCTTGCCGTTATTGGCCATTGCCAAGGCCAAAACACAAGCCGTGCTGGCTTTGGTTCTGGTGGTCGATTGCTCCGAATCGATGCAAGGCGAACGGATGGAACTGGCTAGGCAAGCTGCGCGGCGAGCCGTAGACCAGTTGCAGGCCCAAGACTTGGTGGGCGTCTTGGCCTACGAGGACCGACCGCAGTGGATCGTGCCGCTCGCGGCGTGTACCGACAAGCGTGCGGTGGCCGGCCGGATCGGGGGGCTTGAAGCGTCCGGACGCACGAACCTCGCGCCAGCCCTGGCTCGGACGTACTTGGCTCTCCGCGCAGCATTCGCCGATCGTAAACACGCCATTCTGCTCACCGATGGCATTTCGTATGTCGACGATTTCGGGGCCATCGTCCGGCAGATGGCTCAGTCCGAGATTAGCCTTTCTTGTGTGGCTCTGGGTGAGGAAGCGGCGGGGCCCATGCTCCGCGAATTGGCGCGCGTCGGTCGAGGGCGCTATTACGAATGCCGCGATGCGGCTTCAGTACCGCGGATTTTCGCGGTGGAGGCCCTGGCTGCGGGACAACGCGGCATCCACGAAGGCGCTGTGCGAGCCTTGGCCGTGCAAGGGCAGACGCCCGCCCCATTGGACCTGCCCGAACTGCCCGTCTTGCTCGGCTGCAACGAGTCGCGACTGGCCCAAGGGGCTGTTGCCTGGCTTCAATCGGACGAAGGCGACCCGCTGCTGGCTATTGCGACCGTTGGGCAAGGTCGTGTGGCTGCTTTTGCCGCGGACTTGCAGGGTGGGTGGAGTGCCCCGTGGTTGGAATGGTCGGGCTTCAACAGTTTCTGGAGCGAAACGGCCCAGCGGCTATTGCGACAGCGGCCGGTGGTCTCGCTGCCGACCGAATATGTGGCCGACTATCCGCCTGAACTACAATCGGGCCCGGCAGACCTCGACTTGCTGCGAGGCATAGCCGAGGCTAGCGGCGGTCGTTACGCCCCGCGCCCCGAGGAGGTCTTCGCCCCGTCGGAGCGGACCGTGGCACGCCCTTGGTTCTTGTGGCCCTATCTACTGGTGGCGAGCATCGTATTGCTGGTCGTGGACAAGGCGATCCGGACCTTAGCGCCTCGACCAGGTTGATCCTGGAAGAGGGGCCGAGGCCAACGCAGGGCCCTCTGGTATGGCGGTGGCCGCGTGGTGGAGAACCTATTCCCGGAGCCATATCGGCCAGGTTGGCAGGCCGACGTGCCGACAGGTTCTGGGACCGGCTCCACGACCGAACGTTAGCGGTTCACTCCGATCAAGGGCTGTCGGGTTCCTTCGGACGAGGTTCGCCTGGCGGCGTTTCGCCTTGAGATTTGGCCAGCTTCTGCTGGCACTTGCGAGCCGCCTCCCTGAACGTCTTCCAGCCCTCGCCCATCTGTCGGCTGAGATGGTCCGCCAGATGCTCCGAGAAATCGCCCAACCGTTTCACCAGTTCTAGGCCTGTGGCGGCCAGTTCACGCCCCGATTGCTCCAGCCTTTGCGCACTGGCCGACGGCGTCTGGACGGCAGTGTCTTGCGGCTTGGCTGGCGGCTCAGCAACCTGAGCCACGGGTTCCGTTGGAGACTCAACGCTTCGCGTCGACTCGGTGGAAGCCACGCACGACGGCAAACGCGTGGGTCGCTGAGTCGGCCGGGGCTGCTGTACGCGGAGCAAGAGCACTGTGCAATCATCGCAACGAATTTCGCGCTGGGCCTGCAATTGCAGGGTTGACTGCTGCCATGCCTGCGGCGTACAGTCCCAGCATTCTTGCCAATCGAAATCACGGCCCGACTCGTGGTTGGCCAGCCACCACTGCGCTACTGCATCGGTACACAGAACCAGAAGGTCACCGACGGAGCACGTGGCGTCCAGACGCAGGAGTGCCAGGTTCGCGTCGTGGCCCAGATCCAGGCTGCCGATGACCATCGGATCGGTCTCAAACTCTTTAGCCGAAACCAAGGGAAAGCTCCGCAGTAGTTCGCCCGCACGAAAATGGAACAGGCAGCTATCTCCGACGGCGAAACCGGTCAGATGATACGCACCCGAAGTGGCAGAGGACGGTTGGAGCGGCTCGGGTACCAGGGGCGCGAGTTGCAGCCACAGCAATGTAGAGAAGGCGCCTTGGCGGAGCTTGGCGCGTTGCGACCAACTCAAGTTCTCTCGAAGGATGGTGGCCGACCAGACCGCTCGCTGTTGGGCAACCCAGGACGTGAGGGCCGCCGACTGGCTGGGATCGGGCGCGTGCTGCACAACGGCTTCGGTCAGAATTCGAGCCCAAGGGCCCGAGAAGATCGCCGAACTCACTCCGTCAGCAATCGCCGCAACACCCCGTTCCGCGTCCATGTGCCACGAGTCCTGGTAGTCCTCGGGACATAGGGGATCTTTGGCTAGCTGGAAAACGCGTGCCTCGAATCGCATGCGCCAACGCTGGGCCGTGAGGGATGGGTAGTTCCTGATCGACACCGCATTCTACAGCCCAAAACGCCCACGTCGAGCCAGTCCTTAATGCCCGGATCGCCTGTGACCCGGATGGCCATGCTCTGCAGCCAGCCATTGATCGCCGTGACCAAATTCCTCGCACTTGCGTTTGGAGGAACGGCCCAGAGGCTTGTTCATGGAAAAGGACTGGTCCAGAAGAAACAGGAAGCAGCCCTTGTTTTGGCGGCTAATCTCCTGACTGTGAGCTCCGGGCGACATAGTCATCTCGTGGAGGTCATATCCCTAGGCATGCCTAACGCTGCTGTGGTTCGCTTTGAAGCAATCGCTGAAACTTCTCCAAGAGGGCTTGCTCAGAAGGCGTCCGTTCAGCGCGACCAGCGTGTTCAGCCAGGTACTCTGTCAGTAGCTGTACGCGAACCGCTCTGTCAACGGTTGACAGCAACTGGCCCTCCAGTCGCTGGCTGTCGGCCCGAAACCGGGCGCGCTGGGCAAGCAGCTTCAATTTGTGCTGTTCATCGGGCGAGAAGCGGTCCATGTGTTTTGCCACCAACTCGTCGCAGCCGAGGGCGCATTCAGCGAAACGGCCATCGGCCCAGGCAGCTCGGGCGCGTGCCAAGGCGGATTGGGCCTCGGCCTGGGGGTCATGGCGTTGCTCGCCCGCTTCCGCGGCAGTGCTGCGGCGTTCGAGCAACTCCAGCAGACTGCGTGTACCAAGAGGCGGCGCCGCTGCGTAGTATTTCTTAAGCGACTCACGGGTCGCTTGGACGTCGAAAAGACGCCTGTGTGCGGTGTGAGCCTCGCTCTCCAGCAGTTCGGTTACGAACCGGCGCGTCATACGCCACTGGCCCCATGTTGTTGAGAAGGGGCCGAGGGTTGCGGATTCGACGGCGGGCGCCGCGGCCAAATCGGCACCGGCCAGCGTGTCGAAGGCCTTACTCGTGTCGTCATCGGGGAGCAGAACCTCGGTGGAGGTTTGGCGACGGTCCCGTAGAATGGCGGACTTTGCATGAGTCCAGCCACGCAAGCTGTCGACTGTGAGCACCGCCAAAGGCGCGCACCCCACGATCAACAGAAGCAGATAGCGCATGATGCTCGTACGGCAGACGAACAAAGCCGCAAGGGTGTGGTGACGTTGCAGCGTGTGGGTTGCGGACGAAGAACCTATCCGAGAACCGCCTCAGCCACCTCGGGCGGCCCAGCCGCACTGAGCTGCCAACAGGTTCTCGGACCGGCCCTAAGGAGAGTCTGGGGTGCTGGCCGCACCGGGGACACCCTCATCACCACCACCGCCAAGCCCGATTCCGAGGCCCAAGCCGGCACCCAAGAGCCCCCCTAGCCCACCCATACCACCGCCCCCTCCGCCCATCATGCCAGCAGCAGCACTTTCACCGGTGGTCACGCCAGCATTGGCGACACCAGCCCCTGCACCGGGGCCACCGTAGACGCCTTCCGTGAAGGAGGAAAAGGCCTCGTAGTCTTCCGAAGAGGCCGGGCTATAACCGAGTACATTGACAGTCGCTGTGCTCGACGAGACAAGATGGACCCGTGCAGCACTCGTTCCAGGCAACTGCAACAAGGTTTGCTGCTGTGGACCCTCCTTGGATTCAAAGGGCATCACACGCAAGGCGAGAACCGAGAACCCACGCGCGCTGACGGTCATCACCGAGTATATCCCCGGGCGTAGTCCAACGACCTGAAAATAGCCCCATTCGTCGCTGCGCACCGAGGCCACATACTGGCCATTCTGGGCAAAGGAGACCTGCGTCACTTCGGGAAGAATCTCGCCATTATTGACGTTCATCACGCGTCCAATCAGATTCCCATCGATCCGCAGGTGGGCATGCGTCACATCGTAATCGGCGGCGAGGGCCACCTTGGCTGACGTGGCCTTGGCGGCCGGGGCGGATCGCGTTTCACCTACAGCCGTGGTGACCTCGGCCCCTTTGACGCCAGGCTTGGCGTTGACCATCGTTCTTCGCTGTGGCATGTCCTCCTTCAACAGAGAGACAAACAAACGGTAACTCGAAGCGGGTGCCGGACCGAAGGTCAGGTGCTCGCCATTGGGAGCTGGTTGCTCGCCTTGCATTGCGGCACCGCCGATGACGGGTACATCGGCAGGCAACACACGAATAGCGAAGGCAGCGAACCCCTTCGGGCCTGTGGTAAACACGGCGTAGCTGCCGGGCGCCAGCCCGGTAATGCGGAACATCCCCTCCGCGTCGGTGTAGGCCGAGGCTGCCACATCAGGACCTTTGGCAAATGAGACTCGAACCTGGACTGGGCGCAATTCGAGGTTTTCGTCGTAGGCCAAGACTTGGCCCAATAGACTGCCATCGACTTGAAGGCGGAGTTCTGTCGCGTCGGGCCGATGCAGACCGTCTGCTCGCGCCAACGGACCGTACGCCACGGCCAGAGCCACCAAGAGCAATTGCGTCATTCGTTTCCAAACCACTGCGCCAGAGGCGTGTCGCATGGTTGCCTCCTATAGATCACAGAGTAGTGCTATCGCTGATGGCGAACAGATCGGTCCCCCAACCTTCATAAGGGGAAAAACCTTGCGGAGGCCGCGCGATGCGCAACCCCCCAATCGGTAGTTGGGGCCACACGACACATTCTATCACCATGCTCCAGCCTGCGAAACAAAGAATATCCCGCGGCACCGCAATTTTTTACCCAGTCAGAATAGTCCCTAACAGGAGTGCGACCCAATTGCGATAGTCGAAATTCGGTCGTGCGGATGGATCGCTGCCCAGTGGGGTCGACGCAAATAGTGGCAAAAGATTATACAGCAAAGGGTTACGTGCGATGGCAGAGGCGGGCAGGGCATGTGACACGGAGTTCAAGCCGACCGCTCCCACGGTGCGTGGTGATTCTGGATCACTCGGCCAGAATTTCGTACGCAAGTCTCGCTCTGCCGTCTGGTCCTGTGACTTGGAGTTTGACCACCAGTTCGCCGTTCTCGGTGGTTGCGGGGACCTTTTCCATGCGTTTGCCGCTGGGGCTGATGGCGTAGACCACGGCGGGCTGCGGCTGGGCCAGGCGGATTCGCACGGTGGCCTCGCCGGCCCGCACCAGATGCGGCAACTGGCCCCAGGAGTAGAGCGTGCGACAGTCCTTCTCGCCAAACATCGCGCCCGTGTTCTGCAGGTCGGTAAGATGGCAAAGCAGCAGGCGTTTGCTGGTGCGAATCGGCTGGGCGTCGAGGCTCGATATCCAGACTGTGGCGAACGACTTGTCCAGTGTTACGGTGGCTGCAGAGGTGCGGATCGTCTCGCCCTCCGGACCGTAGCCGCCTGCCGTGCGTGCAGTGTCGATGACCATCATGTCGCGGGGAGCATCAATGAGCAGTTCTTGTGTCTCGCTATGGAAACGCTTGGCGGGGAGATCGGTGACATTCCCCTTGAGCCAACCTCGGGCACGCATGGCGTCGAGGATCTTCGAGCCGGCATCGTCAGCGTACGGGTCCTGGATCAGCATCTGTGCGGATGTCTTGTCGGCCGGAAGTCCCACGGGAAGCACCAGATCAGCGCCGATGGGTTGGTCGCCGGTCAGGCTCGTGCCGACCCTGGTCAGATGCGCCAACAAGGACCACTCGGGCACGACCTTGCGAGAGGACGTCTGTTGCGTGAGGAGATTGTGGGCGTTCAGGGCGATGGTCACCTTGTGTGGAGCAGGCCGCATGTCACCGCGGAGATACAGGCAGAGTGCGGCGCGTTCCGCGATTTGGTTGAGCGGGTCCGTGCCCACGTCGAAGTATCCTGCGGTAGACGCTTTGAAGAGGTTATCGCGAGTGTGGCTGAAAGCGAACCGCCAGATTGCGCCGCAGTCCTGCAAGGCCCCCAGGCAGCCGGTGAGGATCCCGCCCACGCCGCGAAACCGGCCGGGACCGGAGTAGTTGTACTCGCTGATGACGAACGGCCGGTCGAACAGACGCACGAAGCAACTGCTGCAACCGCCCGGGGCACCCGCGACGATAGGGCTGGTATTCGGGCAGGAAGATGGCAACGCCCAGCGTCTGTCAAGGAAGTGGGGGTGGTCGATGTAGAAATGGTCGTCGACATAGTCGTACTGAGCCCGCGCGGCTTGATTGGCCAGCGGATTTGTCCATGCGTTCATGTTGGTGACTAGTGCCTGGCAGTGCAGTTCATCACGCAGGAAGGCCTTCATTCGTTGCACGACCGCCAAGTCGAGTGCAGCGCAGAAAGCGGCCGCGTCGCGGATAGCCGGCGAATCATCCGACTTCCAAGGGATGGTGACCAGGGGCACACTACGTGCCGCCAGGTCGCCGCCTGGATCTCGCCCCCACGCCTCGCGAATCGCGGCCATGCTGGAATAGCGCTGGGCGAGGAATTCGTTCCACTTCTGCTGGCACTCGGCCTTGAGCCGAGGCGACTTGATACGGCCCAGGAAGTTACCGACATTACCTTCGTTGATCATGCTCAACCAGGCTAGGGCGGGATCTTCGGCGTACGTCAAGCCGGTGTATGGATTGCGATGGCTGAGCAGGTTGCGTGCGAACGCCTGCCAGTTGGCAAACGCTTTGTCGTTGACCATTACGGCCAACTTGAAGTCGTTCATCTCCACCCTTCCTTCCCCGTCGTCCCAGATCTCGCGTGCCAGCACGGGACGCGAAACGTAAAGGTCGGTCGTGATGTAGATGCCCTTCTTCTTGAATGCCGCCAGGAGGTAGTCGAACTGGTCGAGCCGTTCGGGATTCAGGGTGACTGTCTCGGTCCCACCTCGCACCAGTGAAGATTCATAATGGTGAATCCGCACAGTGTTGTAGCCGATTCGCGCCAGGCGATCCGCAAAACGGTCGGCTTGCTCGTGGTCGAGATACTGCGAAGTGCCACAGAGATTCACTCCATAGAAACGCCGGGGTGATTCAGGATTCTTCTCGAAGGCGAATGTTCCGTCTGGCCGTGCCAGAACCCGGCCGTGCTTCCCGGCCGGCGCGTCGAGTTGTCCCTGGTTCGAAAAATCGAGTGCCGAGCCGGCCTCGATCTCCGGACTGTAGTCCAAGGGGATCCAATTGGGCCCGGCGGCAAGGATAACGGGGGCATCGTGGTCTACCGTCAACCCATCCGGACGCGAGAGCGCGAAGGCGAGCTTCACCGGCAGGCCGGGTTCGGCGGGCTTCTTGGGATCGCGCGGCTCGCCAATCCGCAGCGAGAAGCTTGGCTCCCATCGACGGTTGTCTTGTAGCAGCACGTTGGTGGGAACGGGAAACTCGATGCGGATTTGGCCGCCGCTGTGAGTCGCCAACGACAGCCGACGAATGCGGTTCTCGAAGAGTTGGGGGCTGCCGAGCTTTGCAGGAATTGTGCCATTTGCCCCGTCACACGCGTAGTTCTGGCCGATCAGTTCCTGCACAGGAAACTCGATGGTGATGTGGAGGATGTGCAGGGGCAGCGGGGCCTTGGGAGTGAGGGTGTAGTCGAGCGAGACGCCGTGGGCGATGTCGACCGAGCGCAACTCGGTCGCGACCTCGCCGCTTTTGGCCTTGATCTTGCCTCGGTACAGGCTGGGTTGGTTGTCCTTCGGCCCGGCTCCCGTGTAGACGCCGCCGGCCCAATCAGCCTCAAACAGTCCTGGCGTGATGCGCGCGATATCCGTCTTGCCGCTTGCCAGCCGGATGCTTCCGTCGGTACTGAATACGAGCACGGCGTGTACGGGCTGGGAAGCGATCGACCCAATCGTCGCGTTGGCGGCCAGTATGCCGGCCACGCCGGCGAGTACACGGGTTATGGAGAGGCGTAGCACGTCTTGGGGCTCCGTCGCTTGGGAAAGAAGGGAAAAACACGGAGAACGGCGAGAGAGGGCGGGCACGAAATCCAGGAGGGCCGGGCCTGCCGAGCTTCGTGGGGGCTATTCCGGCAGTGAACCGGTTTTGAGAAACCCCTAGGCCCCACGGCTAACCGCCGGCCAAATCTTCTCGGCGCCAACCGCGAGTAGATTTGTCGACTCAATCGCTGTCCAGCCACCCGAACTGATTGTGGCGGTTCTGGAATTGGCGTAACTCCAGATTCAGAAGAGAGTTAGATTGAGTGGGCGATACAGGACTCGAACCTGTGACCTCTGCGGTGTGATCGCAGCGCTCTAACCAACTGAGCTAATCGCCCAAGACAAAAATAAACCTATCGCCAATCCGAGACCTGTACAAGGGGGCCCAGCACAAGTCGACCTCAAGGTTTTGGCAGGGGAGGGTGCTGGACTGGTTTGGGAGGCTCAAACTTCGGGGCGGTGGCTTCCTCGTAGTCGTCCACTTCTTCCACATAACGCTTCTGGCCAGGATCGCCAGACGAGGAGCCTTGAACGGACGACGTGACGGAAGTCGTGGCCGAATTGATCTGATCCTGAAAACCCTGCATGGAACGTTTGAACTCGGCCATAACGCGCCCCACTTTGCGGCCGACGTCAGGCAGTCGCTGGCCATAGAGCAGGACGGCGATCACGCCGATGATCAACAGTTCGCTGGGACCGAGAAAGTCCATCGCGGAAAATCCTCAAGTCTGTGTGCGGGGACCAAGCGTCGGGCTGAGCCTTCCGGTTGCGAAAGAGACTGCCTCTGTACCGGATGCGAAATACCGCTCAACGGCCAATGCTCGCAGGGCGACTACTTGGTTTCTTTCTTGGTGCTCGTCGACTTGCCGCCCTCTTCATCCTCGCTATCGTCTTCGACGCCGGCCATTCCCTTCTTGAATTCCACGACGCCTCGCCCCAAGGACCGCATCGTGCTAGGCAGCCGATTGCCGAACAAGAGCAGAACGACAGCCAATACGATCAATAGTTGCCAGGGACTGAAACCGTAAGCGAGCAACCACATAACCTTTCCTCGTGCTTTGAAAGTGGCCCCTAGGCGGGACAGACCGGCGCGAGCCTATGTCAGAGTTTGGCTCGAACTTACGGCGCACAGTCGCTGGATGGGGGACCGCAGGCGTGATCACCACTCTTTCTATTGTACTGACGCTCAAAGCAGTGTCAAACTGCGAGAGAACCGGGATACGGAGCACCCCCCCGCTGGCCTGAGGTCTGGGTAGTATTGCGCTGAGTGGCTGCATGGCCTGGCCGCTCCACACAAGCAGATTGGCTCAAAGGCCATCGCGAACTGGTTGGAGGGGAGCCCCTACTCCTTGATTTCCCGATACAGCGGCAGGAAGCGGTAGTAGACCTCCAAGCACAGGGCAGACATCGCCGTGCTATAGATACGGCCACCATAGCTGCCCCAAAGGGGGTCGGGGTCCCAACTACCGGCCAACGGGGGCTCGCTGCGTTGTGTCTTCACGAGTCGCGTTTGAAGTGCCTGATTCCACTGGTTCCAGGCGTCGCCCTGGAGTTGATAGAGGGCCAACGTGGCGTAGTACCAGTAGTAGAGGTTGTCAGTTCCTTGGCCCGGTAGTTCGCCCAGCAGATACTGGGCTGCTTCGTCAGCGGCCGGGTGCTCACGCTGCATGCCCAGCAACTGCCAGCAGACGATGGCCTCGGCGGTCATGGGGCGGCTGGGTGCCTCGCCACGGCGATATGAGGCGTTTCCCCCATGTTTTCCCGAAGAGACCTCTTGCAGAAATTGCATCACGCCTCGCCGCGCGCTGTCGGGAATCTGGAGTCCGGCCAGTTCGGCACTCTTCAAAGCCATATACTGCCAGCCCAACTGGCTCGTGTCGCCAGGGTCGCCTGGCTGATAGCGCCAGCCGCCGGTCGTTGCGTTCTGGGCCTTGAGTGTGTACCCAATGGCCCGCCGGGCAGGCTCCAGCAGGCGTTCGTCCCCGGACATGCCCAGTGCTTCCGTCAGAGCGAAGGAGGCCATGGCGTGGCAGTACATCAACTCATAGACCTTAGCAGGCCCGCCCAGGTTTCCATCGCGACCTTGGATTTGTAGCAGGTACTCCAGTCCGCGACGGACATTGTCGCGGTACGGGCCCTCGTGGTGCGTGTGGCCGGCGGCGAGAAAGGCCAAGAGAGCCAGACCGGTGGTGCCGGTCTGTGCATCGCGGCCAGCCCCGCCGCGATCGCGTCCCGCAACGCGTGTTTCGCGTCCGGCGTCGTAGGCGATCGGGTCCCAGTTTCCAGCGTTCGTCTGGGCTTGAGCCAGCCAATCCAGGGCCGAACGTACGGCCTGTTCGCTGCGGGCTGATGCCCCGCGGCGCTCGGCCGCTTCGGACCGATTGAGTGCGACGCGGAGCTTGTAGGCCTCGGGCACCTCGTACTTTTCCGGCTGATTGCCATGCCGTTTGAGGTTGGCGACAGGGAGCGCGGCGAGTACGGTTGTGGGCCCGTCGCCGGGGGGCGGGCCAGAGGCGGCCAACGATCCTGGCAGGGCACTGGCGGACCACAGTCGGCCGGAGGTCGCTGCCTTGTCATAGGCTTTGTCGACTTCGGCGGGAGTGTTGGCCTGGGCCGTCTGCAACTCGGCTGCTTTGGGTGACCGGTTCGATCCAGGATCCGCCGGTGACGCCTGCATCGGCGATGGCTCGGGCGTGACTCGTGTGAGTTTCGGCTTGGGCAACGGCCCGGGCTGAGTCAAAAGAACCGAGGGGAGACTCGCGCCGTTGGTCTTACGGGCCAGAGTCGCAGCGGCCGGATCGGTCGGGCGTTGGGGCTCGACGGGCACTGGACCCACAGGCGGCTGGGGGTCGCGGCGTTGGGCCGCCGGAGGCGTGACGGTCTGGGTACCCGCTTGTGGCTCGCTGCGGAGCTTAGCGGGGAGCGGTATCGGCTTGGGCTGCGGTTGGGCCGCCCTGGCCAGCGGCAAGTGATCCAGCGAAGGATCGCCCGGCAATCGTGGATTCTCGGCCTGCGACTTGCGTTCGGTGGGATGCGGCGTTGGTGTGGGGCGGCGTTCTGGTTCGGTCAACTGCGGCGAGACTGGCGCTTTGTCGGCCAGTTGCTCCCAAGGCTTCTCGTCTGTGGGCGTCTGCTGAGTTGGGTCATTGGGCTTGTCGTGCGGTTCATCTGGGGGCGCGATGTGTACGATCAGATCGTGGCCTGACTCGAGTGTCGTGGGAGCGGGGATGGGCCTCACCGTTGCCGAGAGGCCAGCCAGCCAGAGGTGGATCGCCAACGACAGGAACATGCACTTGCGCAGCGCGCGCGACTGACCCCATCGGGTGTGCATGAGGACCAGCAGGACCACCGTCAGGACAACCAGGGTCAGCCACAATATCCCCAGCACCAGCCCTCCGGCGGTAAAGAATCTCACTAACTGGTCCAGATACGGCAGGCTCATCGCTTCTTCGTGGGAAGCGGACGGACGCCGATTCCCAACTCCTGGATTCCGGCCTGCTTGCAGGCATTGAGGACCTCAGCCACACCTTGGAACTGGCCTTCGGCGTCGCCACGCACCAGGACACCCAGATCAGCGTATTGCCGGCGAGCGTTCTTCAGGCGATCGGCTAGCTCGTCCAGCGAAACGGACTGTTGGTCGAGCGTGATCTTCCCGTCGCGATAGACATTGACGATCTTCTTCGACGGGGCGGGAGAAAGGGTCTGCGCGTCACGAATCTCGGGAATTCGAAGCGGGATCTTGCGTTCCAACTCCGTGTACTTCGTTCCCAACAGGAAGAAGATCAGCAGCAGGAAGACGCAGTCGATCATGGGCGTCATGTTCAACGCTGGCTGCTCGTCGATCTGTGTTTTCAGAGGCATGGATGGAGTATGTTGGATGTAGGATGTTGGATTGGGGATTTGAGATGAACGATGCCGGGAGACCGTCAGTTCCTGTTTCTGAGTTGCGCTGACCGGTTCCTCGACCTTCGACATTTGCCATCCCGCATCACATTACTTCGCCTCGCTTTGAGTCGAGGTCGTGGCCGGATCGTGCCGCGTGGTCCGCCGTGGTCGCGGCGCACGGGATTCGACCGGGTGACTCTCCAGGGCCTCAGCCGAGATCATGTTGACCAGTTCCTGCCCCAGGCTGTCGAGGTGCAGGATCAGGCGGTCCACGCGGCCCAAGAGAACCACGTAGATGATCAGAGCGGGAATGGCTACCGTCAGTCCGGCAGCCGTAGTGAGCAGGGCTTCACTGATGCCCGCAGCCAGTAATTCAGGGCGCCCCAGGGCGTCGCTGACCGCGACCATGTTGAACGCCCGGATCATACCGAATACGGTTCCCAACAGGCCTAGCAGCGGGGCCACGGTATGTACGCCGCTGAACACGCGGAAATAGCGTCGTAGCTCAGCCGTGACTCGTTCACCGGCATCGATGATGGCCTGTTCCACTTCCACGGCAGGCCGCCCCCACTTGCGGACCGCACCGGCAAAAATCTGGGCCACGGGGCTGCGGTTCTCCTCACACAAAGCCAAGGCTTGTGTGCGGTCGAGTTGGTTGTCGCGGATCTGGTCCAGGACCCGCCGCACAAACGGTCTGGGAATCACTCGACCCCAGCGCAAGGCGATGAGCCGTTCGAGGAAGAAGGCCACCGTGACGATGCTACACAAGGCGATGGGCCACATCAGGATGCCGCCCTTGTCCATGATCTCCAGCAGGCTCTTGGTGGGGATCAACTCGCGGCGTTCTTCGGCAGCGGGTGCGGCTGGCGACGATGCGGCAGCCACTCGCACGGAATCGCCGGATTCGGACGCGGCCGGTGCCGCGGCCGGACCGGCTGTGGTCCAGGCCGAGCAAGCCATCAGGACCAGGAGAATCGAACTGCCGGGAAACCAGGTCACGGCAACGGCCGTGTTTCTTCTCGCTAGCCGGCCGGAAGCCACAGGCCGCGCGGTCTGGGTGGCGTTCTCCGGACGCCGTAGGAATACGCATCGAGACATCCGTGTGGGTTCCTTTCTGATCGGCTTCGCGGTTGTTTTGAGCATTTATCGTCGTGCGATTCGACGTGTCGGTTCCAGAACCATTCAGCGATTTGGTTTTGCCGGACCGCCTATACTGGCTGTGGTCGTTCTGGGACTGGTTCGCAGTCGTCGAGCCGCTTCCTCCGCGGCCACGGTGTCGTTGTAGGTGTCCACCAGCCGGGTGTAGAGCTTGACTGCCTCTGGCATCTGTCCCAGCAACTCATGGCACTTGCCAGCCTGCAACAGAGCCAGCGCCTGCCACTTGGGATACGCGTAAAGGATCTCCAGACGCAGGTATTCTCGCAATGCCGCGTCGTAATTCTTCTGATGGAAATAGGATTCCCCGATCATCCATTGGGCCATGGCGGCTGTCTCGGTCTTGGCCCCATGCGAGGAGCGGATTACCTGTTGATAGGCGTGTCGGGCTTCGTCGAATTCGGCGCGATCGGCCAAGCAACGTCCGCGTAGGTAGTCGACTTCGTACTGTTGTGGGAAGCCGGGGTACTGCCGTTCGATTTGTGAGGCGATCTGATAGGCCTCCGACCAGCGTTCCAGGTGGGCCAGAACTTGAGCGCGACGCAAAGGAACCATGGGGACCCACGCTTCACGGCTTTCGGCGATCTGCGTCACCAGTCGCTCCAAGCGTTCGCCGGCGGCCGCGTAGTCGCCTTTGCGGAACAGGGCCTCGGCAACCCAGTAGTTCGCAGCGGCACGGAGCGGACTGGCGGGCAAATCGCGGAGGAATTGCTCGAAGAGGCGGTGGACTCTGTCCCATTGCTCGGTGGCCGCGGCAAGTTGCCCCTGCAAGAACCGGGCGTGTTGCTGCAACTCGGTCTCGGGCTTGGTGGCCAAGAGTTCAGACACCAGTTTGTCGGCTCGATCGAAGTCGCGGGCTTCCAGGGCCTGCTGCGCCAATCGGTAGGTGGCGTCGGCCCAGTAGCGGCTCTGTGTGTGCTGGTCATGCAGACGCTGAAGCATGGCGATCGACTCTTCGTCTTGATGTAGATCGCGCAGCACCCAGGCCAATTCGTAGATCGCCGCGTCCAATTCGGGCAGCTTGGGTAGCTCGCGAACCAGACGCTGCAAAAGCTTTGCGGCAGGCTCGGGCTGCTCGAGCTTGGCGTACAAACGGGCCGCGGCCAGTAATGCCTGGGGGTATTGGTCGCTCTTGGAGCAACGTCTGATGACCAAATCGTAGGTCGCAAGTGCGCCGTCGGCCTGTCCCAACTCCTGGAGAATCTGCGCTCGGGCCAGGGCGGCCTCAGCCAGTATTTCCGGAGGGGGGGCCTTCTTCAGCAGGCGATCGAAGGTGGCGGCCGCCTCGGGCAGTTGCTTGGCCTTCCACTGGCTCCAGGCCTGGCCGGAGAGGGCTTTCATCTCTTGCTGAGAAGCTGGAGACGCTCGCGCCAGACGGTCGAAGAGTTCGGCTGCCCAGGCTCCGTCACCGGCATCGTAGGCGGCTTCAGATAGCTGTTCGGTGGCCGCCTCAATCAACTCGGATCGAGGTGTCGCGGCTACTAGCTCGGCGAACGTCGTCTTGGCATGCTCCAACCGTCCGGTCCGGGCCAGGCAGATGGCCAGACCGGCGCGCGCGCGAATCATATCGTCTCCCGCCACGTCACCGGAGAGATAGTCGGTTAACGGATCGATGGCCTCGGCATAGCGACGGATGGCCAAGAGCATTGATCCCTTGGCCAGTATGGAGTCGGCCTTCAGACGCCCGGCGGCCTGATCGGCTACGGGCAGAATCGCTGCCAGGGCGTCGTCATAGCGTTGCACGCCTTCGTAGGCCAGGCTTAAGAGGTAGCGGTCTTCGAGTCGCTGTTGGATGATCTCGTCGGGCGCCAGGAGTGGTCCTTGGGAGACAGGATTGCGGCCTGGGGATGTGTTTTTGGAATCCACGGGCGACTGGTGGCCGGCCACCAGCGATTCTAGGACCTCGACCGCGCGTGCGTACTGCTTGCGTTCCAGCAGCGAACGGCCGCGGAGCCGTTGGACATCGGGCTTCAGGGGGCTTTCTGCGAAGGTAACCGGGAATTTCTCGGTCAGCCGATCGAGGGTGGGCCAGTCCTTAGCTGTCAGAGCGGCTTGGATCCTGCCTCTTGCGGCGTCGTCAGCCCAGGTGTCTGTGGTGTTCGCTACGACTTGATCGAACAGCCAGATGGCACCGGTCGTGTCGCCCGTACGCAGTAAGGCATCGCCTGCGTGAAACCGGAAAGCGGTCTGAAGGGGGTGGTTCTTGGGGGCCACTTCGGCGGCGGCGAGCAAGGTCTTGGCCGCGGCAGGGAAATTGTCTTTGGCCTTTTGTGTCAGTCCAAGCCAATAGCGAGCGGTAACACTGCCGGTGGGAGCCTCAACCAGCGACCGAAAGACGGCCTCCGCATCGTCGAGCCGCTTATCACGGAATAGACACCAGCCGCGCCCGAGGGCGGCTTCGGTCTGTCGTGAATGGTCGGGCCATCGCTGCTGAAAGGCGTCAAACGCCTCCAGCGATTCGTTCCAACGCTGGCGTTCGTACAAGAGTCTGGCCAGGTGCAGTTGGGCATCGGGCGCCAAGGGGCTGGCAGCCTTGCCGGACAAGGCCAAGTACATCCGTTCGGCGTCCTCGTAGAGTGCCAGTCTCTCCAGGGCCTGACCCAAACCAAGGCGGCAGTCATCCTGCATGCGCCCTTGGGGGAATCGTTCCAGTGCGTCCTGGTAATATTTGCACGCCGCGTCGGCTTGGCCTGCACTGAGGGCCAGATCGCCCAGGTAGACCAGGGCAAAGGCGTTGAGTTCGTCTTCGGGAAATTGTGCGACGAATTGGGCCAGTGTGATTTGGGCCTCGCTGTTCCGCCGCAACAGGAAGGCTGTTTCGCCCAGGCGGAAAGAGGCGTGGGGGGAGAAACGTCCCTCAGGTTGCCGCTGCAGGTACTCGCGAAATTGCGGCTCGGCCCGATCCAGCTGCCGCAGTTGAAGCAACGATTCGCCCAGGAAGAAGCACGCTTCGGCGGCCTTGGGGTGCTGGGGGTAGGCACGCAAGAACACTTGAAACTCGTCGGCGGCCAATTTCCACCGTTGGTGTCCGTAATTTCCGGCAGCGACGGCATACTGGTCGTCGGCTTCATCACAACGAGCCAGAGGAGCCCCAGCCAAGATCAGGCCGACCAAGCCAAGCGGCACCAGTCGTTGCAGCCAGGATTTCAGCATGAGACAAAATGCGTTGCTTGGGTAAGTTGACGAGTGTCGCTGGGCGTCCTCTGATGCCTGTGCTGGAACACCGCCCCGCGCGTTCCACGTTCTTTTGTGCTCGAGGCAAAGTCTTGCGCTCTCGCGGGGAATTGGCTGCCAGGGGGAGCCACATGCCGCGGAACGAACGGCAGTACTTTTCGCCTGGCGGCCGTGCCACCCAGCGTTCCGTCGTGACCGGGGCCCAGAGATGTGAATGCGAAGAGGAGCGTAGGACGGTTGTGGGCGGAAACCAGTCGACTGTGAGTATTGGCTCTCAGGACTCAGTCGCAGCCCCCACACTTGAGGCGTGCCGCGTCAGTTCTGAGAGCGTGCAATCTATACGGCAAAGGCCCTTGATGGCAAGGCCGTCTGTGTGCCACTCCAGAATGCCCAACTTCATCTGTTAAAATAGCGAAACCCCGGCCGCCTTCGCTCAGGCAGTCGGGGTTTCGGGTATTCTGTCAGCAACTGACTGCGAAGAGTCGCTCAATACACGCTCGACGGTCCGCAGTCGACATTTCCCACCATGTGGAGATGGTTGTGGTCAATGTAGACTACTTCGCGACAATCTTCATCGGTGGTGGTATAGGGGACCGGCCAGCCGACCCGAGTGGTTTCGCTGTAGTAGACCGTGCACTTGTAGTGAGCGTGATGCAGTTGTGCCGGTCCGATGAGCGGGAACACGCGCGGGGGATCGACATAGTCGGCAATCGGCTCGGTGACGATGCGTACGTTGTTTCGCTGGACTTGGTGGAGGAAAGGAATGCCGCCTTCAACCGAGCGAGCGGATTCAAGAGCGCGCATGATCTCGTCGTCTGAGGGGGGGTCGAGAGCGACGGCCGGGCCGCCCGAGGTGATTGGTCCTAAGATCGGCACACGCTCATAGCGTTCGTGGTTCCAGAAGCGGTCTTCGCGCTGATCCTGGAAGTAAGGGCTCACGGGGATTGGGTAGTTGAAGATACCCAGTGTGGGGCCTGTCGCCGTTTGACAACCGGTGGTCGGGATGAGGAACAGCACGACCAGGGTGCTAAGCAGAGCGAATGTGGTTTTTCTGAACATCCGTGTTTCCTCGCCTACGCGGTCCAGAGGTCGACAGCGGGAAGGCCGCCCGTCGGGAGAAGTCATTGTTTGAGGCCCGGCAATACAGGATGTAACACGAGCCAGACTATTTATCGTGTGAAGTTGCGCCGAACTTGCGGGATTTTCCATTTATGCGGTTGGTTCCGGATAGCACCCCCACAAAAGAAGAGGCCCTCGGCATCGGCCGAGGGCCTCTGAAGACGTTTTCCGCACCCGCTATTTCAGTCCTTGAAGTCCAGCATCCACCAGCCGTCATCCCATTCCAGGGTTACCTTCCGCCATCCGAGCGGAACCTGGGGATAGGGATAGAAGGGACCGATGTACGGCCAAGCGGTCGGTGAGTACTGCTTGGGGTAGGTTACAGCGGCGTAGTTCGGGTGGGATGCGTAGCTTGGCCAAGAGTAGCAGGGCATGCGCGGCTGGTCGTGGCGGGCGGCCTGAGCACCGATCGGGCAGGATGCCGAGACCGGGATCGGGGCACCGGGGGCTACTGCCGTCTGGATTGGCATGGCGCTGGCCTGGGCCATCGGCATGGGCCGATGATGCCGCGGGAAGCCGGTCTGTTGAGCCGGAACGGTCTGCACCGGGACCATTTCCTGCTCGGCAACGGTGGGCTGCGGGCCCTGGAGTTCCATGGCCGAAACCTGTTGCGCCGGGCTGGGAGCAAAGGTCGTGGCGACTCGCGCCGCGGACCGAGGAGTCTCAGCCTGAGTCTCTTGGAGCCGCATGGCCGTGTTACCGGCTGCACCACCAGCCACGACGCGGCTGCCACTCATGCCACCACCGCTGACTCGCGAGATTTGCTCGGGAGCCAGTACGCCGGTGGGCGGAGCCATCCGGCCCTGGGGCGTGGACATGTTCTCGGTATTGCGGGAGAACTGAATGCTCGAGCCCGACGGAGCGGCTCCAGCCGGAGCGGCTTCGGGCGGTCCGATCGTCATCTTGTTCTCGACGCGTGACACGCCAGGCATTTTGGACACGATGTCCATGGCCGTCTTGGCCTGTTCCTCGCTGCAAACCTGACCGCGGAGCCAGGCCGTACCGTCTTGGTACATCACGCCGATCTTGTAGTCGTACATCTGGCCACTGGCACGGAGCGACTTGGCAATCTGTTCGGCGAACTCCTGGTTTCCGGCCAGGGCCAACATCGGCACCAGTGCGGTGGTTGCAGCGACCACCAGACTAGTCAACATACATCGCATGCTTTCCCTCCTCTCAGGTTCCACCGGTCGGTGGGTCGCTTTACGGAAACCTCGCCATGGGTACGCCCGGTTGTCCCGCCGGGGCCGCCAGCGATGTGCTGTACGTGGTTTCCTGTCTTTCGGGGAATCGGAGTACTGTGTTTCGTTTCGCAGGACCAGCAATGGGACCAGCCGGCCAAATCCGGGGGGGCTGGGAGTTGCCAATGGTCCATACTTGGAGCCGGCAGCTTGGCAACCGCAGGTCTTACCCCCCTTGCGCACACGCTTTGTGCACCGATTGCTGCCTGACTATAGGTTTCGGTTCGCGGTTGTGCGGAAAGGAAGCTTTTTTTCGATTTTGATGGTCGTTCTGGTTGTGCCGTGCATTCCGGCAATAGGGGAATTGCACTACGAGCCGGTCCCAAAACCTGTCGGCAACTCAGTCTTGCCGTGCCGCCCGACGCGGCTGGGACAGTTCTGGGATGGGTTCTAAGCATCTTCCTACAAGGATGTTGCGTATAGGGCAGGAGAATCGGCTCGCCACCTGACAGACGGGAGGGCGCTTGCGAAGATGGGTGGCAGGGCACCGGGGTGGCGGTCTTGTCGGTCGCATTCGTACCGGACAAGTCCGCAGGGGCCACCATGTGGAGCGAGAGATTCCGATGACTAGGCTGGAAATGCGTATCGCCGACCGTGGCCCAAGGGCTCAGGCGACGTCTTCCAGCGAAGCGGCATCTCCCGGTGCAGGTGAGAACTCGTAGACGGCGGCTACGACCATCAGGGCAAACGTGGCGCCAGAGCACAACCACAGGTTTGGTCCCAACTGGAAGGCGACGATGGTCGCCAGGCCAACCAGCCCCAATGAAGCCAGAAAGCACTGCTGGCAAGCACTCTGAAACGACGAACCTTCCATGCGCCGCGTGAACCAGACGGCAAGCAGACCCAGACATTGGGCCGCCACCACGAACCAGAACATCGGGTGCGCCAGGGAGGTTGCTTGCAGGGGCACGGTGGCGAGTCCTTTCTGCCGGCCTGTTCCCGTTTTGTCCCAACCTGCCCAGACGGCCGGGTGAGGCTGAAGGACTGAATGCCTTGGGGAGCAGTACGGTATTGGTCGGTGGGCCCGATCCATCGAGCCCTCGCCGGCGGCCAGTGCGATTTCCGTGCCACACGTCTGTCGATCGATCGGCCGATGGATGGCTGTCACCGCGGAAATACAGAAACAGCCGGGAGTTGCAGCTCGCACGGCGCGTTGGTCGCGCGGACTCGTGCGGCAGCAATTTCCGGCTGAATGCGATGGGGGTGTAAATCTTACAACCTCGGTCGCGGCTAGCGCAGTAGTTCCTTCAATTTGCCATCCAGATCGGCTAGACGAATGTTGCGATCCAACACCT
The DNA here is from genome assembly GCA_937889015.1 of uncultured Planctomycetales bacterium. Classification (GTDB taxonomy): domain Bacteria; phylum Planctomycetota; class Planctomycetia; order Pirellulales; family Thermoguttaceae; genus CALARR01. The sequence continues at coordinate 25,930 of CALARR010000339.1, forward strand.
TGCCGTCCTTGCCGATCAAGATCATCGTGGGCACTTGGACGATTCCCAGTTCCGTGGCGGGGCGGCTGTCCAGGGCGCCGTCTTCAAAGATCACCGGCCACGGCAGGGTGTTCTCGGTCAAGTAGGTGTTCAGGTCCTTCTCGCGCGAGTCGAGGTTGACCCCAATGACCGCGAACCCCGACTTGGCGTACTTGTTGAAGAGTTCCTTGAGGGCCGGCATCTCGGTCTTGAAGGTGTCGTTCCAAGTGGCCCAGTACTGCAACAGCACCACTCGGCCGCGATATTTGGAGAGGTCCACGACGTCGCCCTTGGGGCTGCGTCCTTGGAAGTTCAGCACCTGTCCTTCGGAACCCAGCCGGGCCAAGGCGCCGGCGGCACGGCGTCCGGCGGGTGAATTGGCAAACTCTTTGACGATCCGAGCATACCATTTCTTGGCGGCATCCTCCTTGGCGGCGAACTCCTCGTTCATGGCCAACTGGAGCATGGCCTCACTGGCGTCAATGCTCTTGGGAAACTCATTGACGAAGGCCTCCAGTTGTTTCAGCCATTCGGCGCGTTGCTTCTCCTCGTCCTTACCGCCGGCGGCTATCTTCAGGTCGTGGTTGATGAACAAGATACGGAAGGCGACACAGGCCGCGGCATTGGTTTGCTTCTGCTTGTCTAGCTTCTCCAAGAGGCTTTCGAGGCGTTTGATGCCCTCGGGCCAGGAGCCGTCTTGCACGGACACCATGACGCCGTTGGCCAACTCGCGGATCCATAGTTCCTTCTCTTCCGGAGATCCAGCCGCCTCGGCGATTTGCTCGAGGATATCGGCTCGCTTGGCGGGATAGCCGGCCTGGCCAGGCCCCTTCTTGTCCAGTTCGGTGAGGCTTTCGATCAGCCGCTGGATCTGGTCGTTCGGGGCGCCCGCGGCGGCCGAAGTCCGAGCCGGGGTGGGCGCGTGGAAGAAGAAGCCGCTACCACTGGCGGCCGTCTGGTTGTCGCCTTCGCCGTGCACGCGGGGAAGCTCAATGGCGCGCCAGGTGTCGCCGACCCGGACCAGTGTGCCGATCTGAATCTGGCCATGCTTGCCTTCGGTTTCTACGATGGCGACGACATTCTCGTAGGCCGTGATGTCCTCGGTAGAGCCCTCGGTGCCGGCAGGGATGGTGCCCGGCTGGCCACCGCTGAACTGGACCCATCTGGCAGACGTGGTGAGCAGTTTTTGCTGCGTAGAGAGCTTTGTGAACTCGGCGTTGAGCTGCCCGAGTTTCTCGGCGACCTGCTTGGAGCGGACCTGGCCCAGTCCCAGGTCCTTCAGTTCCTGAGCCGCGAGCGCTACGCGGGCGAAGCGGGCCGGATCCTGATTGGCGATGGCTGCCACGATTTCGGCGGTCACCTCTTCCGGAGAAATGACCTTCCAGGAGTCGATTTCGCCGTCCTCGTTCTTATCCAGGGCCCAGCGGCTGCCGCCGGTGTGGAACCAGCGGTACTGGTCGGCTTTGCCGTTGAAGTTCGAGTCGATGTCGCGATAGACCTCGACGCCGTCTTTGAAGTAGCTCCACTGGTCGACCATATTGTCGCCGTTGGTGTCGGTGAAGCGACGAAGGGTCTCGCCTTCGGGGTCCTCGACAACCCAGCCCACCTGCTTGTTTTCTTTGTAGGACGTGATTTTGCACTTGGCGGCGACGTCCTTGTCGGGTTGATCGTAGTCGATGCCCTTTTGAATAGGGGCCAAGCGGAGCGCCTGCTCTGCGGTCGGGCTGGCCGCATCCGCCTCGGAAGTGAGTGACGCCCCACCTATCAGCAGGATGAGAACGGCAGCATTTGTGATGCAAGAGAGCTTCACGGGAGTCTCCTTTCTCGATCTTTCGGCAGACGTGTGTTTGACGCGTGCCATGATTGGTCTGTGTGTTGTCGATGGCCTGGCACGGGGATGATCTGTGGACGACCGAGGCAACGCGCGGGCCTGAAACGGCAGCGCGAGCGCGATCCAAGTGCTCTGGCATTCTTTCGGCTATGCAGGTGTGGGAACATGACGGGATTGGGTTGAATTTTCCGGTCGTAGCGGTCGTGCGGTCAGGTGGTGCATGATGCGACGAATCGTCTTTCGTCGCGACTAAGCAACGCAACATGCAACGCACCACGTGTTGCAACAGGTGTTGCAACTGTTGATGTGTTGCTGCAACGTGAATTAGCGTATAGTGTTACGGTTCTTGTTCGTCGTGCAGTGGAACTACTTCGAACGGACGGGTTGTTGCATCCGTGTGTGGGGGTGGTCCTGTCTACACCCGAAAAGGGGTGTTGTGTGATTCGTTTTGGCGAGTGTTCGGGACACAACTGTCGATACCATTCTCCGCAATGAGGCAAGGAGGGATCGGTGTGCAAGTCGAGGATCTTGGTCCAGCGCATCGTAGTGCTTGCAGTAGGTAGTGGGGGTGGCCTGTCGTGTGGTCGCTGGACTACAGCATAACAACTGGCATTCGGTATCCCGCGAGGGTTTGACAGGCGGTGGCTGGACTATAAAATGCGAGTTACTGGTCTTTCGCCCAGTCAGAACTCGTTCTGCCGGCGATGTATTCGTGGCTTGGCGGATCGGGCGGCCTTGAGGGGATGTGAGTGCTATCATTCCCTTGGAGCGACTGGTTCCAATGACCGGGCGCATAGCTCAGTTGGTTAGAGCGCGTCCCTGATAAGGACGAGGTCTGAAGTTCGACTCTTCATGCGCCCACTCGTAATGCCTTGCGTAACAACAGGTTGCGCAAGGCTTCTTTTTTGCGCCGGCGAGGGGCGGCTGGCGGCGCTACGCGGACGGTGACGAGGCTGGCGAGAGGTACGCTCATACATGTCGTGACTGGTGCGAATCCCTACGCGGTACTGCGCCCTGGGCGAGCGGAATTCCGCGGTAGTAGAGCGGTGTTTTGCTGGTTGGTTTCTGCCCGCACGCATGGCTGGGGACTGCTGTTTCAGGCGGTCTTCCAAGTACCGTTCAGCGGAGATCGGGCTGGAGTGGGCGTTCTTGGTTTGGGTGAATGTCTGGGGGGCGTGGCAACGCAAAGGGGACGCCGCAGTGGCCTGACATGCGAACTGGTCCACGCTCTGGAGTCGGTGTGCGGGTGGCACCGTGTGCGGCGATCGATTTCCGAGAAGGGGTGTTGATTAGTAACTTTGCGATATGATACACTATAAGGTGGTTTCGTGGTCGCTGCCGAACTTTGCCGGCAGGTCAGTGCCGCTGGGCCTCGCGACGAGGCTGGGGTGGTTCTATTGATCCTCTGCGTAGTTGTGGGGTGCCAGAAAAGGAATGTCGTGGCTGTCCCGGCCGTTGCCCGGGAAAACCGGCCTCCCGATGGTCGGCCTCACGGCATTACTTACCGGAGACGCAATAAGGGCCCGGCCGACCACCCGAAGGCCGGGAAGACGGGGTTCCGCGACCAACCTGCGGTCGGTGCCCGGCCCTCGGTTCATCCACTATGCAGAACTCGATAGGACGGCCGAAACGCGGCTTGTGCTGCCGGCGTGGTTCGACTTCGAAGCATTGTTGGATCCGACCTCATGAGAGTCCTTTGAGTCGGACAGCCGCTGTATCTCAGTGGGGGGCGAGTGGGAGGCTTGCGTGGCGTGCTTCGCGTTCACCAGGGAAGGTGGGGTCTGGAGCAGATTGGGCGTAGGGTGACAGGGCGCACAGTTCAAGGGTCGTAGTACCGTGATTGACGATGACTCCATCAAAGGCATGGGCTGTTTGCTTGTGGGGGTGATCGTCTTGGCGCTGCTGATCATCTGGATGGCGGGAGAAAGCCCATCGGGGGTTGAAGATCTTCTGTCGCCCTGAGATTGCGCAACACGGCAATTGGCACAAGCGACCACGCGGAGGTTGCCCCGACGGCCGGATTCGGTTATCTGTTGATTCCTGCATTGGCGAGTACGATAGCCGGCCGTGGCGCGGGTCTTGGTCTGCAGCGGCAGGTCTCAGGGAGGCGTTTGCCATGCGGGTCTCTGCATCAGCCGTATTGCTTCTGTGTCTCGTCTGGGCGGCAGTTGGGGCTGGAGCTTGGGACTCCACGGAATGGCCGAAACGGGCGGTGGTGGAGATCGACTACCGCAACGGTGGGCAGGATCTGGACCGGTATCAAGTTCGCATCGAGTTGGACCGCAGTTGCTTTGACTTCAGTGCCGCACGGCCCGACGGCGCCGATCTGCGATTTGTCGAACCGGATGGCGGAAGGTTGTTGCCGCACTGGATCGAGCGATTCGATCCGGCTGCGGGGCAGGGCGTGGTCTGGGTTCGTGTGCCGCAGTTGAAGGTGGGGCAGATGCGTTCGGTCGAACTCTACTGGGGCAACCGGAGCGCTGCGTCTGTAGCCGACGGCCGAGCGACGTTCGAATTCTTCGACGACTGCGAGCAGGGGCGCGCGGACGAGCGATGGGAAGTAACGCGGGGCAGGCTTGATTTTGGCTACGTGGACTACGCCAGCCGGTTTGGGCGGCCGGGCGGCGTGTGGCATCGCAGCGGCGCCAAGACACGGCTCTCGCCGATGGCCAAGACGGTCTACGGCGGCGGGCACGCAACCTACTGTTCGTGGACCCGGCCGATGGCCATCTACGCCCCGGAGGTTGACAAGACCTTCTTCGTGTTTGGCAACGCCGAGAACGCACCCACGATTTCGGCCTATGACCATGGGCGGAAGACGCTTGAGCCAGCGGTGACGGTGGGCGCGACGATCGACACGGATGCGCACCGCAACCCGCACCTGCTGGTCGATGCCGAGGGATTTCTGTACGTTTTCTATGGTTCCCACTGTTCGCCGACCTACTTGGCCCGGTCGCAGCGACCGTTCGACTTACGTGCGTGGGAGTCGCTGGGCGCGGTGGCCGAGAACTCGAGCTATCCGCAGCCTTGGCAGCTTCGTCAGGGCGAAATCGCCGTGTTCTACCGCAGCGGAGGCACGCACGACGCGGGCGAATCTTGCATCCGAACGAGCGATGGCGGGCGGACCTGGTCGGCACCGCAGTTGATCGCCACCTCGCCGCCGAAGAACGGTTTGTACGCGGTGACCGTGGCGGCCTCAGGGGTCTATCCACGCAAGATTCACATGGCCTGGTCGGCCACACGCGGCGACTGGTGGCAGCGATATCATCTGTTCCATGCTGCGTCGGACGATGGAGGCCTCACCTGGCACCGCAGCGACGGTCGCTCGTACGAGTTGCCGATTGCCGAGTCCGAAGCGGAGATGGTCTTTCGCTCCGAGGTGCCGGATCATGGCGTGTGGCTGCAGGACGCCCAACTGGACGCTGCGGGCCGGCTGTACGTGCTGTTTGTCGACGGCCAGACGCTGAGCTACGACTGTTGTTGGCGCGTGGCCACGCTGGCCGACGGCCAGTGGTCGATCCGGCCGATCACCGGTTGCGATCACATGTACGATCACGGGGCGTTGGTCGTGTTGGGGGAGAACGATTTGCGGGCCTATCTACCTTCGGTCGCGGTGCAGCCTTGGGAAGACGGCGGGCAGATTGTCGAGTGGCAATCGGTGGATCGTGGGGCGACTTGGAAGAGTCTTCGCCAGGTGACTCGAAGCGGGAAGTACTCGCACAACCACGTGAAGACGGTTTTTCAGCAGCGGCATGACGATTTTCGGGTGTTCTGGAGCTATGGCGATTCGAATGTACCGCCCGAGACCCGCGAGGTGACCTTGTTCCGCTGTGGTGAAGGGCTGGCGGCCGCAGAGCGCATGGAGCCGGCGTATCCGGCGGGGCAATTTGCGGGGCGATTTCTGCGGGTGCCGAGTCCCGAGCGGGTTGATAGTCTGCTGGCAATCAAGGAGCTTCGGTTGGCCGATGCGGCGATTGCCGCGCGGGTCATGTTGGCCGGGCCAGAGAAGCAACACGGCATGCTCTGTGCGCGGATCGGTTCGTCGGGCGGGCTTTACGCCGGCGGTTTTCCAAGAGACTGGGCCAAGCTTTATTGGTACGGCGAGCGGTGGAAGGCCTTGGCCGAGGAGAAGCGGCCCGGGATTTCCATCGGTTGGCACTCCTGGGAATTGGGCGTGGAAGCCGATCGTCTGCAGCTCACAGCGGACGGTCAGACGGCGGTGGGAGCGCGAGACGCGACGTTGCGCCAGGGGGGCTGGGGGCTGCGCACCTTTGACACGGAGTTGCTGGTCGACGATGTGCGTGTGCGCCGTCTGCTGCATCCGGAGCCCAAGGCCGCGGTGCGGGGGCGTTGATTGCAGTTCCCTCCCGGTCTCGCGCACTTTGTTTTCTGGGCAGGCTGTTGCGCCCAGGGGGCAGTCCTGTAGAATGGGACGTACCCGCCCCTGCCCCTGCTGTGCTGCCTGCGGTGCCCTGTCTGTACAAGGAGAGCCTCCGTGACCGCTATCTTGAGCAAGAGCCGTATTCTCGCGTGCCTGGTTGTTGTGGTGTTTGGACTGCTGCCGGGGCGACTGCCGGCGGAGACTCCTCGTGCATCGGGGAAGCTCAGCCAGGAACAGCTTCGCGAGGCGCGCAAGGAGATGGCCCAGCGAACGCGGCGAGTGATCTTCAACAACGACGGTTGCGACTGTTTCTACTATCCCAAGAGCGAACCGGCCACGGCGGACGGCTTGCTGGCGAAAAGGACCGCGGACCTGGTCGGCACGCAGGTGGATGCGATTGCGTACTGCACGATCAGTTCGGGCTTCAGCTACTTCACCCATCGCACCAAGGCGGGAACCGTATTGGCGCACTCGGCCGATACGTTCGGGATTCGTCCTGACCGGCGGAATATTGCGAAGGACCTCATCGACCAGGGCACCGACTGCTTTCAAGTGATGGTCGATTTCGCCCGAAGGAACGGCAAAGAGATTTTCTGGTCGATGCGGATGAACGATACGCACGACGTGGCCTATCGGCCGGACAAGCCGCACGTGCTGTATCCGCCGTTGAAGCAGGAGCATCCCGAGTGGCTGGTGGGCGATCCCGTCAAGCGTACGCCGTATGGCCGATGGAGCTCGGTGGACTATGCCCGGCCAGAGATCCGCGACCTGGCATTTCGCTACCTCCAGGAGGTATGCACGAACTACGACGTGGACGGGGTCGAGTTGGATTTCTTTCGGCACCTGTGCTACTTCAAGAGCGCGGCCAACGGGGGCGCTGCGAGCCAGGCCGAGTGCGACATGATGACCGACCTGCTGCAGCGCGTGCGGGCCATGACGGAAGAGGTGGGGCTCAAACGCGGCCGGCCGATCCTGGTGTCGGTGCGCGTGCCTGATTCGCTGGAGTATTGCCACGACATGGGATTCGATCTGGCGCGGTGGCTACAGGAGGGGTTGCTGGACATCCTGATTACGACCTGCTATTTCCGGCTCAATCCGTGGCAGTACAGCGTGGAGTTGGGACACAAGCACGGCGTGCAGGTCTATCCCTGTTTGAGCGACGCGAGGGTCAAGGGGGAGAAGCGTTTCCAACGGGCATCGCTGGAGAGCTACCGGGCGCAGGCCGTGGAGGCCTGGGCGGCGGGGGCCGATGGGATTCATCTGTTCAACTTCCCCGACGTCTCCAGTTCCCAGTCGCCGGTGGTCCGTGAAGTGGGCGATGCGCAGGCCCTGCAAACCAGGAACAAGCTGTACTTCGTGACAGTGCGCGACGGGAGTCCCAAGTCGTGGCTGGCTGGCGGGGCGAAATACCGGAACTTGCCGGTCCTGACACCCACCCACGCGCGGCAGATCGTTGCCGATGAACCGTTGAGGCTGCAGATCATGCTGGCCGAGGATCTTCCCGCCGCCGAGCGGGCCGGATATCAGGCAAAGCTGACTCTGCACCTGGAGTTGCCGGAGTTGCAGCGTCCGGAGCGGGTGGCGGTGACATTCAATGGGCAGGCCCTGACCGGCGGCTCGCTGGTCCAGGGGTGGCTGGATCTGCCCCTGCCGGCACAATGCGTGCGCTGTGGTGCAAACGCGATTGAGGTGGCACTCCAGAATGCGCAGACTACGGCCAATGCCAAGTCGCAGGGCCAGCGGTGCAGCGACGCGGCGGTGAGCGTGGCCTACGAGAAGCGTTGACGTGCGGTCAGGGGGCAGAGGTCCTTTGGTCAAGACTGTTTAGCCAGACCAGAGGGACGAGGCAGTCGAGGTCGCTGGCGGACCCGTGCGAGCCGCGTGTCTTTCCGTCTTTGGTGGTGGACTCATGTTGACCGTGGTCCGCCGTGATGATGACGGCGTAACCACCGGCACGTAGCCAGGGAACGATTTTGGCAAGCCATGCGTCGGCCCGAGCGCACGCTTCCTCGGCTTCCCTGGAAGACGGTCCATGGGCATGGAAGACCTTGTCCGTCTCCCCATATTGTACGATGACGAATTCCGGTTTTTTCTCCGCGACGACCTTCATGAGTCCGGCCATCACTTCCAGGTCGTCGGTCTTGTCCTGGACTGAGAAATCTGCATAGCGTCCCAGCAGGCGGTCACCGGTCCAGTCCTTGATGCCAAAGCCTCCGGTCTTCATGCCGTGTGCGCGCAGCACGCTGCAGAGATCTTCGCAGGCGAGTTGCGTGTCAAAGGTCTTGATGCCGGTCGTCTCTTGAGATCCGCCGGTGATCATGCAGCCAAAGTTCACGCAGGTGACGCTTGGCAGAACGGAGCGAAGCTGGGCCCGATTGTTCTTGAGCACCAGGCTATTCAGATACGGCGTCTTGGCGTGCATCTTGTTCCAGATCGCGGCTCCGAAGGCGTCGATGCCGAGAATCGCTACCTTTCGTGATCCGCGCAGGTCCTTCACCACGGGGTCGATTGGTGGTGCTTCCGCTTGCTTTGGCGCGGGCACAGCGAGGATGGCCGCGACGGTCGGTGCAAGAGCCTGCATGGGGTAGGTTTGGAGAGCGGCGTCGCTGGACCAGGCCGGGGATGTTGCCGCGGGTGAAATCACGCAGGACAGGAAGAGGAGCACAAGCGACGATTGCCTGAAAAGATACATCTGGCATTCTCCTCGATCTTGCGATTCTCAAGATGATCCGATGAGGATGTTTCACGGCGGACACGCATGGGCTTTCAGCCTGCCTGCACGCTGATCTCGCCGGCGAGGTCCAGACGCAGGGCGTCGAAAGCGAAACCGTAGATGGTCCACGGTTCACCCGGGGTGGGCTGGCCGTTGACCTTCAGCGTACGCGGTTCCTTTTGCGGCTTGAGCAGCAGGAGTGTGGCCTGAGACAGGGGACTTGAAGCGCGGAGCGTGAAGCGGCCCGGCGCGTCAAATCGGGCCTCGACCCTGCGGCGGACCGATTCCCACTCGACGATCTGCTGGTTCGTCCACCACTGCAGCCCTTGGCTGCGGCCGTAGTCCACCAGCGCGCAGATCGTGTCGGCCACGTTGGGCTTGAGGATGTGGCTGGGATGGAAGAGGAAATGGGCGACGCCGTGATGCCGGAAGGCGGAGTCCAGGAGTTGCCGGCCGTATTCCGGCGGGCAGGTGATCACCAGGTCCTGGGTTTGCAGGTTCACTTCCAGGACGTTCAGCAGGCGGGGTGAATCCTGCTCGTCATCGAGGGGGAAATAGGGCTGCGAACCGCCCAGCGCGAAGCCGATCGTGCCCTTCTTGCTGGGACCGCGAGTCTGGTCGGACTGGATGCCCACCTCCTCGCACCAGCGGAAGAAATCGAGCCGGCCTTCCCAACGCGTGTAGTGATTCTTGTTGCTGGTGATGTGGCGCAAGCCAGCCTCCTTCAACAGCCACTGATGCTGCATAAGGAAGTTCTCCTTGGACCAGGAGGTCTGGGGCGTGCCCGTCTTGGCATCGTAGTGCAGGGCAATCTCAAAACCCTGGTCCTTCAGGGCAGTGTAGAATTCGCTGGGATAGCCGCCGGGATAGATTGTGCACCAGGTGGACTTGATCCGGGCGCGGTTCATCGTCTCCAGCAGGGCCACGGCCCGATCAGGGATGTTGCCGTCGGTGTCGTGGGAGACTTCGCCCACCGCCTTCAGGCCCTGGGGCCAGTACCAAAGAACGGGCAGGGCGATGTTCTGCTGGCGGGCCAGGTGGAAGATGCTGCGGAGGATGATTTCCCGCAGTTCGTCGCTGACCGGTTCCAGGAAGGCCGGGGTCCCTTCGGGTTGCATCGGTTGGCGGTCGCGCTGCCAGTCGAGCACCGTCCCGTCTTCCGCTTTGAGGATGCCCTCGTTGATCGGGGCAGTGTCGTCCGGAGCGGGCTTGCCGTCGTTCAGCACGGGCGTGCCTTGCTGGATGTGGACGATGGAGAAGATCAGATCCGGCCCCAACAGCAGGGCCCGGCCCTTGCCAAAATGGTTTTCGAGGATCGCTGCCCCCTTGGGCGCCTGCTTGGGCTCGGCCACGGCGGCCAGCACGTCAGCCGAACCCTTCTTGGCCACGCAGCCGCCGAAGACATGCAGCGAGCTGCGCAGTCCGGACGTGACGGGGTGGTCTAGGGCCGCGACCTGCAGCCAGCCGTCGGCCAGCGGAGTTGTGCCGGTGACGCCGAAGACCTCATCGAGTCCGGAAGTGCCGCCGACTCCGATCAGCAAACCGCCGGCCTGCACCCAGGCGCTCAACGCGGCCTGCTGCGACGAGGTCAAGGGGAGGTGGCCCGCCAGGATCACAATCTGGCCTGTGCGGCTGGGCAGCGCGGCGAGTTCGTCGGGGCGCCAGGACTGGAAGAACACACCGGCCCGATGCAAGATTTCGTTCAGATAGCCCCAGGTCGCTGCGCGGGGATTGGTGTCGGTGGAGACCGGGCAAGTCACGACGGCTACGGGGGCGCCGACACTGCCGGAGGCGGGTAGCCGGCCGGAGCGAACGACTCTGGCTCGCCGCAATTCGGCGGCTTGCGCGATGGGTGCGGCGGGAGCGAGCCCTTGCAGGGCCAGGAGCCCTCCGGCGGCCGTTTTGCCGAGGAATCCGCGACGCGAGAGCGAGTCTTTCATCGAGCTATCTCCCAGAGGCTGGTTGGGTTGATGTCAAGGATCCGTCGCCAGACGGGCAACGTTCTCGGGCAGGCGCTTGCGTTTGATTGTATGCATCCGATCGCGCGACCACCAGGGCGTCTTTCTACAAGACTCGAGGTACGCTGCAAGACTATCGTCCGGTGCGCAAAAGTGTTCTGGATTGCGCGAGAAGGCGCTTGCAGCTTGCGCGGCCAGAGCATACGCTCAGCGCGACGGGGGGAGGTGCGCGCCAGGACGTGACGGTGGTTGTCTGGTTTACACATGAAGAGGGGCAAAATGAGAGATTCCATCACGCGAAGGACGTTTGCCGTCACGGGAACGACGTCGCTGGGGCTGACGATCCTGGGCCATTCGTGCGAGGCCCAATCGCAGGCGGCTGCCGGCTGCTCGGCAACTCAGACGCAAGGGGTGACGATCTGCGCGGCCAAGGGTTTGTCGTCGCTGGAAGTCCGGCCGTACCAGTTGATGTGCGTGGTTTGCCGGCTGGGGGCGGGCCGCGGCGAGGATCTGGGCGATGCGCGTCTGACAGCGATCCTTGGGGCTGCGCGTCAGGACCGCAAGCAACCCATCACGCTGCGTTGTAGCACGGATCACGTATACCGATATCAGAATCCAGGCCGTGGCGACGACACGCCGGAAGGGGAGTTGTTCAACGACAAGCGGGACCTGGACATTCTGCAGAGACTGGGCCTGGTGCCCGGTGATTGTCGGCCGGCCTTGGATCTTTTTGGACGGCTGCTGTCGAAGGTACCGACGGCTCGGGGCATCTGCGGTTACGAGCGGGTCACGTCGGAAACCTGGCGGGGGTGTCCTCAGGCTGTTAGTGGCAACTACGAGAAGGGGCGTGGCCTGGGAATCAACGCCCTGCTGCCGCCGCGCGACGCGGAGGACATGGCCCAGACGAAGAAGGCTTCTGCAGCGGCGGTCTACGAGGCAGAAAGACTGCAGTTTCGGCCGCATCACCTGTTGTGCATGATGTGCGTCTATGGCCGGGTGAAGCCGCTTGCGGCCGACAACCTGATCGAAGCGATCGAAGTCGTGCAGAAGAAGCCGGAGATTCCCATCACCCTGATTCCCGGCGTGTGTATGATCTGCCCGCCATGCCCCAAGTATGATTCGGCGGCGAAGCTGTGCCTGGGCGGGAACAGCATGGCCCTGCGGGATCAGAAGAAGGACTTGGATGTGCTTCAGAGATTGGGGTTGAAGTATGGCGACACTCTACCGGCACGCAAGCTGTTCGGATTGGTGTGCGAGCGGATTGCGGCGACCATGGAGATCTGCGGCTACGGCGATGGCGAGGCGCGGGCACACGAATGGAGCGTGTGCGGCAGTGTGAAGAGTGCTGATGCGCGTTTTCAGAAGGCTCGGGCCGAGCGGTTGGGGATTCCGCCGGGGTGACGCACAGATCGCAACGGGTGGCGGGAGTCTGGCATGTCCCGCAGTCCCATCTTGACACAGGGCCGGCCATCGGTTGGGATGTGGCGTGTGGTTGAGTTCATCCCGAAACCCCTGCGTGCAGAGCCCTTTCCATGCGTGACATCCGGATTGGCGCGGCCCAGTTCGAGGCGCGCGACGCTGACAAGGAATACAACTTCAGCCGGATCGAGTTCCTGGCGCGCAAGGCCCTGGAACAAGGGGCCGAGGTGGTCAGTTTTCACGAGTGTTGCATCACAGGCTACACCTTCTTGCAGACGCTCTCGCGCGAACAGTTGGCCGCCTTGGCCGAACCGGTGCCCGACGGTCCGAGCACGCGGCGGCTGGTCGATCTGTCGCGGCAGTTGAAGGTTTGTCTATTGGCAGGGTTGATCGAGGCCGAGGGGGACCGGTTCTACAAGTGTTACGTGGCGGCTTCTCCCGAGGGCTACGTGACGAAATTCCGCAAACTGCATCCCTTCATCAGTCCGCACCTGCGCGCGGGCGATCGTTATGAGTTGTTTGATCTGTGCGGATCGCGGTGCAGCATCCTGATCTGCTATGACAACAACCTGGTCGAGAATCCGCGGATGGTGACCTTGCTGGGGGCCGAGATTGTGTTCGCTCCGCACGTGACCGGCGGGCTTCCCAGCAGCATGCCCGGCCGGGGCAAAATCGATACCCGGCTGTGGGAGAATCGGCATCGCGATCCGGTGTCGCTGCGGCAGGAGTTCTTGGGGCCCAAGGGGCGCGGCTGGCTGATGCGCTGGTTGCCGGCGCGGGCTTACGAGAATGGCTTGTACTACGTGTTCACGAATGCAGTAGGGGTGGACCACGACACGATCAAGCCGGGAAACGCGATGATTCTCGATCCCTTTGGCGAGGTCCTGGCGGAGTCGAATGCCCTAGGCGACGATGTGGTGGTAGCGCTCTGTACGCCGGAGAAGATCGAGCAGTCGGGCGGTCGTCGCTATATCCGGGCGCGGCGGCCGGATCTGTACGGCAAACTGGTTGAGCCGCCTCCGGCCGGTCAGTCGCCGGTGACGCATCCCGGTTGGAGAGTGGAACCACCGGTAGTCTAGTTTCTCTTCGCTGCAGCGGGTTTGGCTGGCGAAGGTGGGGTGGTGGGCTGAACGTTCAGCACCTGCAATTGCCAGTCGGGGTCGCGCTGGCGGCGGATGTAGACCGTGCCGGAGCAACCGGTGTGGCCGGGTTTCTGGTCCTGAGGACGCGTGCCGCGGACGCTGGCCACGATCTGGTACCGCATGTGAGGCGGGCATTCCTTGAGCGTCAGCGAGTAGACATTGCCCGCACTGCGAACGCCCGTGCTGCCAGCGTGCTGATCGACCGCCATCTCGACGGGCGATGCTTCGCCGGTGCTGGGCTGAGCGGTCAAGGCCACGCGCTGGATGCCCAGACCGTTCCAACCGCTGGTGTAGAGGAAGGTGACCTCGTAGGTGCCGGGCGCGATGACGGCGGGGGTGACGTCGAAGGTTTTGACGATGGCGGCCTGTTGGGCGAAGTCGGGGCTGTCCCATTGGCCGATCTTCTGGCGGCCGAAGCAGGGGGTGGGATTGCGGATGCCCAGCGGGGCGAGGGTTTGGGCTACGGCTTGGACGGTGTCGTTGGTGGCCTGGGCGCCATCCAGGAAGCGGCCTTGTCCGGCCCCTACGCGCACGGCGCGCTCCCAATTGCGCAAGGCATCGGTATTCAGGGCGCCGGCCAAGGCAAACCGATTCACTTCTTGTTGCAGGGCAACGCGGCGCGCGGCGTCTTTCTCGGCCGGATCGGCGAGCATGGCGCACATGCGGCAAAGCGACTGGAGCATCTGGTAGTACGTGAGGATCGTCTCGCTTTCGCTGACCATGGCCGGCGAGCCGGCCTGACTGGCCAAGTGCAAGGCGTTTTGGCAGACACTCAGGTTATGGTCCAAGTGGGCCTGATCGGGGATGTAGGTGAACAGACCTTCGCCAAAGGCGAATTTCTTCGGGGCGGCGAGGAGCTTCTGGATCGTTTGCGGCCGGAAGAAGTAGCGTTCCACGGCGCGTGCGCCGTACAGGTCCCAGGAAACGGGTCCGAGCATGACCGCCCAGTCCGCCACCATCTGGGGATTGGCAAAGCCTTCGCGCACGGCCCAGGCCAGGGCGAACTGGCGTTCGTCGCGACCGTGGGCATTCCAGCTCCATTCGGCGGCGGCCGTGACGTTGAAGCTGTAGAGCAGGTTGTCGGGCACGACGTAGCCACCCAAGCTGACCAGCTTCTTGTCGACGAACTCGGTCATGCGGGCCTTGATGAACTGGGGGCAACTCCAGGGGCTGACGATCCGCCAGGAAGGGGTCAACTGGGGATAGACGCCCAGCCAGCGGCCCTTGGCTGCATAGTCCTCGAGGAGCGGATAGATCATGGGATTCCGGGAGGAGTCGTAGGTCCGGCCGCCGTCGTAGTAGGTCACGCCGACCTCGGGCGGGATCTCGGCTAGCACTTTGTCGTTGCTCTCGTAGCTGCCCTGGGTGGTGAGAATGCGGATCTTGAGGTCGGGGAAGTCGCGGCGCGCGATCTGCCAGGCTTTGACGAAAGCACGCGCTTCGAGGGCGAACTGTCCGACCGGGGCGCACTGTTCACATTCACAGCGTTGGCGTAGCTCGCCAAGCCAGCATGAGATGTTGCGCACGCCGCAGCGTGCATAGCCCCGCATCCAATGGGCCATAATCTCGTGCAGCTTGGGGTTGGAAGCGCAGGGGGCGATCAGCGTGCGGCCGTCGCTATTGTGTACGGCCTTGGCCCCCTGGCCCTTCAACTCCGGAAAGGCATCGTAAACACCGCGGCTGCCCATGCCGTTGAGGTGCGAAATGATGGGCACCATGTGCATGGCGTTGATTTGTCCGCGGCGGAGCAGGGCCGGGGAGATTTCGGTCTGGGGGACGCCATCTTTGGAGACGGTGTGCGTGGTGTGGAACTCGACGAGATTCATCTTGCGATCGGCCAACCACTCGATGTCGCGCGGGGCGGAATTGCCCCATTCGCCGCGTTCGGTCAAGTCTGGCCAGTCGGTGACCACGGCCAGGGGGATCGTCACCTCGCCGCCCCGAAATCCGGTTTCCAGCAGTTGCCGCAGGGTGAGGGCGGCGTAGAAGACGCCGCGCGCATCGAGGGCGGCCAGCACGAGGCGCTTGGATCCGATCGGTCGGATCAGATAGGCCTGTGCCTGGTTGGGGAGCACGGCCAGTCGTTGGGCGTCGGGCACGGTGGCTTCACCCAGCCGTCCGTCTTTGTCGCACACGCCGATCAGGATCTCCAACTCCTTTCCTTGGCTGGCATCGAGCCCGGACTTCTCCAGGAACAACTCGCGGAGCTTGCGGGCCGCGTTCTGTTCCAGGGGACCGGCTTCAGACGCGAGCACAATACGCACGTCGGCAGCGGGCAGTGTGAGCTGCTGCTGGATGCTGATTTCCTTGGGCAAAGGAAGCAGGCGCTGCAGGAAGCTCGTGGCGTCGGGCACCCGGCTGGGCTGCGGTTCGGCGGCGGCCGTCACGTTGGGAGAGATCGACATCGCCAGGGATAGCGCGAGCAGCCCGGAGAAGAAACGTCTCATGGTCGTCCTCTTCTGTGTGCGAAAGTGGCGGGGCGCGGTTGCCGTACCGGTGGCGACGGGCTTGGAGCCGGTCCCGGAACCCGCTGGCCGCCTGGGCTGGAGGAGGTTCGGGGATCGGGTTCTTGGCGTCCCACCGGGGTGGCGTTACGATAGAGCCTAACGACACGGCCAGGCCTGTGCAACTCGGTTCGATGCCGGGGGCGGCCGGGATGGCGACGCTCGGCACTGAAGGAGACAAGAATGGGACGCTTTCCGCGTGTATGCCCTGCGCACAGTTTTGCCTACCGGTTCCTGCGGCCAGCAGCCGCCTTGTTGCTGGTGGGCCTGGTGGCTTCTCGGGCGGTCGCCTGGGGGCCGCACTCCACGATCACTCAGGCGGCACTTCGCGTGCTGCCGGACCTGGAGCAATGGACTGAGATCCTGGGAGCTGACAATCTGGCCGCGATGTCCAGCTATTGTTCGCTGCCCGATCAACGCAATCGGGACATGGGCGCGTACTATGCCAACGACTACCTGTTGATTCCGGCGATGCCCAAGCACATCGGCCATTGCATGCCGGACGTCGAGGGGGCCTTCGTTCCTTACTTCCACCGGGCGTTGCAGGCGCTGCGCACGGAAACGCCGGTGAACGCCTGCCGGCAACTGGGCCCGCTGGTCCACTTCATCGAGGACGTGGGCGCTCCGCCGCACGCCAAGGAGCGGTGCCCGCATCATAAGGAGTTGGAGAACTGGGTTCGAGCCGATCAGATCGTCATTACCGGCTACAAGCCCCAACTGCTGGGCAAGACCGACGACGAAGCCCTGGCCGGGTTGATGAAACGCGTGGCCGGGCTGGTCGTGTTCTCGACGCAGCGGGCCGAGCGCGCGTTGCCGCTGGTCTCGGCCTCGAATCCCGATCGGGCCCAGGTCGAGCCGATCATTCTGGAGTCGGCCCTGGAGAGCGCCCGGGCCACGGCCGACGTACTGCACACGGTGTTCACGCTTGGCCTGGCCGCGCAGCCGGCAGGGGCCAGCGTGACGGGCACGGTCACGGCTGCACCGATCCCGATGCGTGACGACCACGGGGCACGGATCCTGCTGGTGAACACGAGCTATTCCACACTGGCGACCACGCTCAGTCCGCGGCCCGAGGGACGCGAGTGGCAGGGCAGCTATACGCTGCGCCACCTGCCGCCGGGCACCTATCGGATGCTGGCCTATCGCACGGCCTCGCAGTTCCGGCTGTCGGAGCCGATCAAGCTGGAGGCGGGCAAGGTGGTTCGGCTCGATTTCACGCTTGCGGCGGTCGAGCCGGCGGGCAACGTGATTGAGAACCCGTCCGGCCGGCTGGTTTGGATCCAGAAGGGCATGCCCGACTGCTGGACGACCGCGCCGAAGGCCACGCCCACGATCTGGCAGAGCGCACCGGCCTGGGTGACGCCGCGCGCGACGTATCGCTGCGGCGCCGTGTTGAAGGACCCGAAGGCGAGCGTCAGTTTTCGGTTTGAGGGGAGTCGCGACAAGGATGGCAAGACTCCACCGGCGGTCGTCGAGTCGCTGGAGATCAAGAAGGGGCGTCGCGGCGAGTTGACGGCCAAGCTCGATCCGCAGCGTTCGAGCGTGATCGTGCAGGTGCAGTCGTCGCGGCCCTTGGCTGAGGCCATCGAGAAGGTCTGGGTCGTGCCGGAAGGTGAGACGCCGTAGGCACTGCTCGACCTCCGGCAAATCATGCTAGGGCGAGCATCGAAAGCCCCCTCCCCTCTCCCTCGCCGTGAGAGAGGGGTCCGAGAGTGAGGGCATATCACGCGGTAGTCGCACTCGGATCGCCATTCTCGGCCCGCACACGTAATGAGGACTCGTCTATGAATCGTCTCGCGGCGGCCCTTCTATCCGTTGCTTCGCTGTGCGGACTGTTGCTGACGGCGTCTGTCACGTCGCACGCCGCGACTGGCGCAGGGCCGGCGCGTCCGAATGTGCTGTTCATCATCGCCGACGACCTAGGCTGGGGGGATCTGGGCTGCTACGGTAACCCGGTTCTGGATACGCCCGCGATCGACTCACTGGCCCGGCAGGGCGTGCGTCTGACGGCCCATTACTCGCCTTCGCCGCTGTGTGCGCCGGCGCGGGCCGGATACCTCACGGGGCGGTACAACCACCGGACCGGCGCGGTCGATGTCCCCAGCAATCGCGGTCTGGACCGGATTGATCTGTCTGAAAAGACCTTGGGCGACTACTTCCGGCACGCCGGCTATCGGACGGCGCTGGTGGGCAAGTGGCACAACGGGCTGTATTGCCGGGACTATCTGCCGCATCGACGCGGATTTGACCTGTTCTTTGGGTTCCCCAACGGCGGGCAGGACTATTGGAAATGGAATCTGCTGCGTAACGACGTGGCCGTGCCGCACGACGGCCGGTATTTGACCGACGCGCTAAACGACGAGGCCATCCGGTTCATCCTGGATTGTGCCGGGCAGCCCTTTGCCCTGTTTCTGGCCCATCATGCGCCGCACAGTCCGCTGGCGGCGCCCGAGGCGTTGGTCCGCAAGTATCGCCAGCGACTCGGTGCGAACGGGGCCGAGGCCGTGGCGGTCACCTACGCCATGATCGAGGCCATGGATACGGGTCTGGCACGCGTGTTTCAGACGCTCCGGGACGAGCGGTTGTGGGACAAGACCATCATCGTGTTCACTAGCGACAACGGTCCGGTGCTGGGGCGCGAAGCCCAGTTCGGTTCGCAGAAACGGTTCAACGGCCCCTTTTCCGGCCAGAAGCAGGATGTGTTGGAGGGGGGCGTCCGCGTGCCGTGCATCGTGGCCTGGCCCGGGCATGTGCCCGAAGGCAAGACCGTGGACGTGCCCGTGCACGGGTGCGATTGGCTGCCGACCCTTTTTGCGTTGACCGGTCGAGAGGCTCCGGAGGGGGCCAAGCCGCTGGACGGGCAGGACATCATGCCGCTGCTCTTGGGGCAACCGGCACCTGAACTGGTGCAGCGATCGCTTCCTTTCCAGCGCAACCGCTACGCACCGGTGCCGTATGTCAACGCCGCGATGCGCGAGGGCCGTTGGAAGCTGTATTGGCCAGGCGACGCGGCATCGCTGAAGAAGGACACCGGGCGCGACAATCCCTCGTACCTGCGCGGGATCGTGCGTCCGCACTGGGAAATGCCGCTGGACGCGCAACTGGATCCGCCCAGGACGGTCGAGCAACCTCCGGCGCGTCTTTACGACCTGGAGACCGACCCGTCGGAGCAGCACGACGTGTCGGCAGAGCATCCGGAGATCGTCCGAACGCTTTCGGCGAAGCACGAGGCCTGGTACAGCGCGGTCGCCACCCAGTGGCAGGCGTCGCGTGCGCGGATCGTGGCCCACGACCGCGACTATTGGAAGGGCCGAACGCCGCCCGATCCGGCCGTGCTATTCGATGGCTACTGGCAGTGGAAATTCGCCCCGAAAGGCACCGACCCCAAGACGGCCGACCCGCTGAAGGTGTTTCGCGGGTATTGGGACGGCCGGGCAAGGCCGTGAGACGCCGTCCTTGGTTTCTCCGCACGGGCCGCGATTCTGTCAGACCGTCGGATGTGGAGGGAATTCGATGAGAATCTCGATCGGACGGTTTCTTGCAGTGCTGGTTATGGCCACGCTCGGTCACGCGCAGGAGAGCGGCCTGCCGCCGATGCTGAGACTACCGGACACGGGCGAGGATCCCGCGGCGATCAAGTACCAGTCGCTTCCAGTACTGGCTGGCGAGCACACAGTGGTGACGCCGCCCGACACCATGCACCGCCTGCACGCCTATCTAACGCACCACGGCGGTATGTTTTGGTGCATGTGGAGCGAGGGTGCAGCGGGGGGAAGGAATCCGGAGGAGGGCGGGCCCAACATGGACCACCCCGGGCAGGAGGTCATGTATTCAAGAAGTCGAGACGGAATGACCTGGGGGCCGGCTGGGAGGCTGTCCGGCGCCCCAGGCGCGGAGGGGCTGCGCTACATCGCGCGTGGTTTTTGGGAGCGCGACGGACGGTTGCTGGCTTTGGCGAGCGAGGACGAGGCGTTGAACGCGAAGGGACGTGTGAGCTTTTTCGGGAAGAGCCTGCGTCTGCTCGGTTTCGCTTGGGATACGGATCGCGGCGTCTGGACTGGCCCGGATCTTGTGGCGGACGATGCGATCAACAATTTTCCGCCGCGTCGCCTGCCGAGTGGAGAATGGGGGATGACTCGTCGCGACCATAAGCGGAGAGCGTTCATGATGATCGGCGGCCGCTCCTCTCCGTCCGCCTGGCATAGCTGGCCAATGGCGGTCGCTCGCGGCGGTGACGAGTCGGGAGAGCTGAAGGTGGATGAGCCGGAATGGTGGGAATTGCCCGACGGGCGTCTGTTGGGCGTGTATCGTGACAATGGCGGTTCGCGTCGGCTGTTTCGTTCTGTGTCCGAGGATGGCGGCCGAACGTGGACGCGACCGGAAAAGACCAATTTCCCCGACGCGACATCGAAGTTCTTCGGTTTGCGCACGTCGCGTGGCGACTACCTGTTGTTTTCGAATCCCGGCTGGCGGAGAAATCCGCTGTGCGTGGCGACGTCGGACGACGGCGTGACATTCACGCGTCTGGCGCGCCTTCCCGTTCCGGTCGCCGCCGAGGGCGGGCGGTTCGACGCGACCAATTCGGCGGGCACATATCAATACCCGTTCGCGCTGGAGCGCGAGGGAAGGGTGTTTGTGGCGTATTCGCGCAACGTGAAGACGATCGAGATCATCCGCGTATCGCTGGATGAAATCGATCGTCTGCGCACCAGTCGCCTGGCAGCGGGGGCAGGCGAGTGAACGGATTGTGTCACGATCGCGATTGTTGCAGGGAGCGAATGGCGCCCGATCCGGCCGCGGTGTTTGAGAGCTTCTGGCAGTGAAAATCTGCACCGAAGGACATGGCCCCAAAGACGGCCGACCCGCTGAAGGTGTTTCGCGGGTATTGGGACGGCCGGGCTGAGCCTCGAAACACCTCTCGGCTTGGTCTCGTACGCGATTCAAGGAATGACCGGCAGCAGGACGTGCGACGGGTGTTCGGCGTCGTGATAGACGGTCTGGGTCGCCTTGCAGCGTTGGGCGTCGGCGCCGAACGCGTGGCCCGTGTTGGGATTGCGGTCGAAACGGGGGAAGTTGCTGCTGGAGACCTCAACGCGAACGCGGTGGCCGGGGAGGAAGACGTTGCTGGTCACCCAGAGGTCGATTTCGTAGCGATAGACCTGGCCCGGCTCAATCAGAGACGGCGCGTCGTCCGGTTGGCGGTAGCGGGCGCGCACGATTCCGTCGCAGAGGTTGATCGCGCGTCCGTCGGGCCAGACGTCGACGAGCTTGGCCGTCCAGTCGGTGTCGGTGGCCGTGCTGGCGGCATAGAGCACGACCTTGACCGGGCCGGTCACTTCCAGTTCGGCAGTGAGGGGCTCGCCAGTGAAGACCAGGACGTCGGGCCGTTTTTCGATTTCGGCCTGGTCGAAAGGCCCCGCGCCCCCGTAGAGAAGGCAGCCGCCGAGCGTGGGCACCGGGTCGTCCGGATCGTAGACGAACCGGTCGGGCTGCTGGCTGGCTGGTTTGTCGGGGCTCAGCCGCCCATCGCCCGTGGCCGTGTTGGCCGATCCGTTGCTGTGAAGGTAGCAGGGGGTGAACCGGGTGCGCGCCAGCGGCCACTCCTGTTCGTCGCGCCACTGGTTCCGGCCCATCACGAAGATCCGGAACGGGGGCCAGCGATCGACGTCCGAGGGCTGTTGTTTGAGCCAGCGGTCGAACCACTGGGATTGGATGGCCGGCATGTCCACCAGCGAGTCCTTGCCGAAATCCTGGTCGCCCAGCTTCTGGCTTCGATTGGCGCCGTGCGGCCAGGGGCCCATAAGCAGGTGCAGGTGCTTGCGAGCCTCGGGCGAACGAGACTGAGCGCGAACCTCATTCAGGTGTCGGATCACGCTGGCGGTGAAGATATCGTACCAGCCGCAGACGGCGAAGATGGGCGTGGTGATGTTTTGGGCCTGACCGCGCAGGGAGCAGGGCTTCCAGTAGTCGTCGAACTGTGGGTGGGCGATCCAGTCCTGGAGGTATGGCACGGGCTTCTCCAGGGCCGTGTCCCAGGTGCGCAACGGAAGCGTTCGGAGCCAGTCCTCGCGCTTCCACTGGCGCATTGCGGTGCTGCCGCCCGTGCCCGAGCCCCAGCCCATCATCAACTGGAGTTGAAAGGCCCCGCCGACGTAGGCCAGGTCGTCGTACGGGTCGATTAGGGGTACGGTCGTGAAGAGGGCACGCAGCGCATCGCTCGACACGGGCGCCGTGGACCATTGCGTGAAGCCGACGTAGGAGCCGCCCATCATGCCGATTGCGCCGTTGCACCAGGGTTGGCGGGCGATCCATCGGATGGTGTCTTCGCCATCGAGCCGTTCGTGGATAAAGGGGACCCAAACGCCGGCCGATTGCCCTCTGCCGCGGCAATCCTGACTGACGACCGCGTATCCCTGGGAGGGCAGCGATCCGCCGGACTTGGCTTTGCTGTAGGGGGTGCGCAAGAGGACCACGGGGAACTTGCCCTCGGCCGACGGCAGCCAGATGTTGGCCGACAACTCCACCCCGTCGCGCATCGGAATCTTGACGTCGGAGAGTGCCGCCGGCTTGGAGGCGACAACAACATCGGCCGCGCGGCCGGACGTGGCCAGGGCCGCCGCGATCGCCAAGAGCCAAAGCGCCGCCATTCGCAGGGCCTGGATGTTCATGGTTTCCTTCTTTGTGCGTTGGGGAGCTCAAACGGAGTGGGATAAGACGGACAAGCCGTCACTATATCGCTTGGGAGAGATGTAGGAAAGACGCCCACATCACGCCAGTCGCTGAACGCGCCGGATGTACGGCGAACCGCTGCGAGGGTGCCACTGCGCAGGTGCGAAAGAACCAGGATTGGGTGATTTTGGATGAACGTGAGGCCGACGGGCCGCGATGAGATCACCAGATACCGAGCCAGAGGCCAATCTCATAGACGGCGAAGGCGGTGGCGAGGATCGCCATGGCCGGAATAAGAGGTATCCAACGCCCGCATTTTGGGCATCTCAGATCCCAAGGCTGGAAGCAGGTTCCGCAGCCCTTGCAGCGGCTCAATTTGATGCTCATGGGGCATCCCAATCGGATCGGCGGCAACACCGATGAGCCGAAGACGGCTTCGACTCGGGGGACGTGCGTCAATGCTGTCAGAACCGCTCTGCCGTAGACCTTGGCGAGAGTGGGTCTCTGTTGCATAGAGCCGCCTCGGCGTTTACCATTCTAAGTGACGCGACACGGACAATCCACGTCCGGCTGTCGCGGTCGAGGTCCTTCGTCCTCTCAGGACGAGTGGTGTACTGGTTATGGCTGCATCTGATCCCGCCTGCTGTTTTCCCGACCTTTGTCCCCTGCTGCCCGGATGTGCGATGCAAAGCACGACGCATGCCGCGTCGGCGCCGCCGGGTCACGTAAGGAAGACCTCATGAGATTCCATCTGCCGTTGCTGGTGTTGTTGTCGATTCTGGCCGGAACTTGCGGTGCTGCGGAGCAGGCCTTGCCGCCGATGAAGACGCCGGAGACGTCCAAGTTGTTCCGCAAGTACGTCGATCCCAAGTCGGGCGTGGTCTCGTATGTCCTCGCTGCCCGGATCGCCGAGGAACAGCAGAGCCTTTACTTCACGCAGAAATCGATGACGGAAGACGGCCGCTTCCTCGTCTTCTCGATCTGCGGCGGCGAGCGTCGGACCGAGAAGACCATCGCGCTGATTGATTTCCTCAAGGACGAGCTTTTATCGCTGGAGGTCCGCGGCGGCCACCCCTTCCTCGACACGACCACGGCCATGCTCTACTGGTTCGAGGCGGACGGTTTCTTCCGGATGGACCTGAGGGCCGCGTCGCGCCAGAAAGAGAAATTGTGTGATATTCCGAAGGAACTCAAAGATGAAGGTAAGCAGGTCAAGAGCTTGGTGACCCACGTGACGCTCACGGCCGACCGGAGCCAGGTGTTCATGGATGCCCGGGTGGATGACCGTTTCATTCAGGGGATGCTGGACATCAAGACCGGGCGGTTCGAGAAATGGGGCGAAGAAGCGGTGTGCGTGAACCATGGCCAGATCAACCCGGTGAACGACCGGCTGGCCCTGTGCGCGCACGAAACCCGGTGGACCGATTCCCAGAATGTCGAGCACCGGATCCAGAAAGTCGACGGCGTCTATCCCAGGCTGCTGCTGGTGGAGCCCAACGGCAAACGCCGCATCGTTCCGCCGCTGAACAACTACGCGACCCACGAATACTGGTCGGCCGATGGAAAGGGGTTCTACTATTGCAGCTTCGGAAAGCAGAGCGGGGTCGTCTACTACGACCTGGCGAGCGGCCAGCAACGGCTGGTGGCGCCGGTTGGGGCCCTCCACCACGCCACGATGACCACCGATCATCGCTACTTCACCTACGACCGAAGCGTGGGACCGTGGTACCGCGGCTGTTCGTGGCAGGTCGGGTTCTACAACTCCGTGACGGGCAAGGGGATCTTCTTGTACTCGGTGCTGCCGGCCTTCAACACGAAGGAGGAGCCGAGCAAGCTGCACCCGGACCCGCACCCGCAGTTCGTCTGCGGCGACCGGTACATCGTCTGCACGATCAACCGCGGCGACGGCCGCATGGACGTGTCGGTCACGCCGGTGGCACCGCTGATCGAAGAGACGCAGTGAGCAGCACGCGGGGCGGCAGGGCCGGGTTACGGCCCGTAAACGGCCTTCTGGACCGCCTTGAGGTAAGCGCCGTGCGGATCTTCGCGGCAGGGTACAAGCCAGCCGCCTTCGCCGATCTCGTTCCAGGCGTAGATGATGGCCAGGCGGTCCTTGGTGACTGCCGCCGGGTTCGCTTCCATCCAGGCGGCCATGCGTTGGAGCATTCCGCCGAACTCGTCCGGCGTGCCTTTGTCGAAGTACCATGAGACGGGCGAACCGTTGGGGCCGAGCCCCTCGCCGTTGGGCGCTTCCCACGGGCGGCGGTCCCAGCCTTGCGTAGCGACCGGGATGAAGGCCTGGCCCGGCACGGCCTGCCACGCCTGGACATTCGCTTCGACCAGTTCCTGGTAGGAGTGCCGCTCGGATTTCTTCTGCCCCGACATGGTTTTGGGCTTTACGTTGTAGGCGGTGCGGACCTGGAAGCCTTCGTCGATCGTTCCGCCGCCGCAGCCCGCGACCGCGACACCGGGGAAGCCTGCCTTGCGTGCCGCCTCTTGCAGATAGGCGAGCCCTTGCTTGTCGGCGCCGCGTGGCGAGAAGATCACCAGCACCGGCTTGCCCTCGGATCGCAGGTAGCAGGGATGCTTGAAGAGCGTGATCCAGTGGTCGGCCGCCTGGCGCCAGGCTTGGGGCCCGACGATCTCGGCTCCGCGGTGATTGGCGACCAGCAGCGAGAACTCCATCCGGCGGTTGTTCTTCGCCTTCATGAACAACTGCATGGGTAGGTGTTTCGGGTCCTGGTCGATGGCCTGGACGTTGATCGGGCCTTTGTTGTCGTGCCAGTACCAGCAGAAGGAGAAATAGGACACGCCGTGGTCGGCCGCCAGGTCGATCTGGCGCTCCATCAGTTCGGTCGTATCGTCGCGCCAGCCCCACACGGGCGTGCGGCCCGCGAATTCGGTCGCCAGTTTCCTGGTGAAATGGGTCGGCATGCCCTTGGCCCAGGCGTGCTCGGGCGAGCCGTCGTCGAAGGGGCTCTTGCCGGCCCAGCCGGCGAAGAAATAGGCCCCGAGTTTCATGCGAGGCGACTTGGCCGCACCTGCACGGCCCAGCGCGCCGAGCACGGCGTCGGCGATCGCGCGCATTCCTTTGTCGCCCGGGTGCTTTCCGACCCCGGCGTGCTGGTACGGATGCTCCGACCGGGCAAAATGCGACTCGTCCTTGTCGAGCCCGGCCAGCGAAACGAAGGTGCCCTTGACCTGTTCGCAGGCCAATCGCAGGGCCTCGTCCTTGGCGGTGTCGGAGAAGAAGCAGCTACGCACGAGGATGGTGGGCGACCGATCGGCGCGGATGTCATTCAGCAGTTTCAACAGGCTGTTGGTGAACAGCATCTTGGAGCCGGTCCCAGAACCTGTCGACAACTCCGCTGCGCTGGGCCGCGCGACCTGGCTGTGATGGTTCTGGGACAGATTCTTGGCCTCGGCGGCGGTCAGGGGCTTGGCGTCGGGTTTGGCGGCCGCGCCAGGCTGGTTGGTGTTGAACGTGCCGGCATCCTTGACCTGTTTCGACAGGTCGATGCCGAGCCCTCGCACGTTCTCGCCGATCGCCACCACGATCAGGTCCGGATCGAAGGCGCGCGACTCCTTGACCAGGTCCGCGGTGTCGTAGGTGGTGTACTGGCGCTCGAAGCCGGCGATGTTCTTAACCAGGATCGCCGGCAGCGTCCCGTCCTTCTTCCGCAGCCCCTGGGTGATCAGGTGCGCGCAGTCCTTGTCCGGCGCGCTGGCCGCCATGCCCCAGTTGCCTGTCCAGCCGATGCTGGGCGCTGGGCCGTGCAATGTGATGCTGTTGCCCAGGAACAGGATGCGTTGGAACTCCTGGGCCGAAGCAAAACCGACACAACACACCCCGATGCACAACGCGACGCAGAGGTTACGGTTCATGGCTGTCTTTTCCTGGCGGAATGGCTTCAAAGGCTTCATCGTTTGAGCCGCCGCGTGTGGGAGGCGACTATTCCGTGGTGCCCGTTTCGTCCGATTCGAGGGGTTTCACCTGTTTGGGCAGCTTCTTCTGCTCCGATTCCACGCGGCGTTCGATCTTCTTGACGTCCTCTGCCGCTGGTAACTGCTCGGGGACGATGCCCCTCTTGCCGAGCAACTTGCGGACCTCCTCATTGTTCCTCACGTGTTCGTGGGTGATGCCGGGCTCCGTGCGCAAGTCATCGCGTTTGATGTTGAAGTTCGTGATCTCGTTGGCGAAATCCTTGGCTTTGATGGTGATCGTGGGCAGAAAGTCGGCCAATGGCCGGCTGTCTGGCACTCCCAGGCGGTCCTTCATCTGCTGGGTGCTATGACCGCCGAAAAGAGCCTGGTCGCCCTTGCTGCGGATGCGGCCAAAGCTCTTCTCGTCGCCTACGCGTTCGAAGATGATGCCCGACAACTCCTTCTCCGAAGTTGTCAGTTTCTTCCTCGCTCGGAGGCGTTCCACCTCAGCCAGCCGTTGCTCGATGAGTTCCTGCCTCCGGGTTTGGATGGCAAAGTACGTCTGGGCAAAGGCGATCGGCGCCTTCGAGGGATCGCCGTTCTGCGCAATCAGGTAGCAGGCGTAGCGGGTGAGCATGAAGTCGACGATTTCCCGCTCCGCACCCGTCCCCAGGGGGACCATTTTGCCGGTTTCGGCAAAATGGTCGTGTGGGTCGTAACCAGCGTTCTGGCAAGCGATTATGGCTCTCTGGATCACCTGTTCAAAGCTCCGCCAGGTCTGATAGCCGAGCACGTCTTGAAGATCCCGGGCGAGCCAGAACTCGACGCCCGTCTCCTGTTCGACGTGCATCATGTGCTCGAAACGGGCGTGCAGTTGGACGATGAGTTCCTTTTCCACGCGGATGCTCCTTGGCTACACTCCATAGGGACGGCAAGAGGCTGTCTCAAAGAGTTTGGCCCGACTCAGAGACGTCTTCGTAGCGCCACTTCCGATCGACATGCTCAATCACCGCCTCTCTCTGTGAGCCAAGCATCCATTCAAGTGATTGCGGCCACCCTTCTCGTGACCTAAGGCAGTCGTTTTGATCCAGGAAGAGCACGACGCAACGGCCCGATTCAACCAGCGAACTGCGGTAACGAATTCCATCGACGGGCAGCCCGTCATGTGAATGCACAAAGTAACGGACGTATTCGGTGAAGACCTGGGGGTCGGTGCGTAGTCAAGCTCAGGACGCGGCTTTCCAACCAATCGCTGTACGAATTCGTTGTCATGAACGAATCGTCGTGACAAGGTGTCGCTGAAGCTCCTCAGGAATCCAACGTTATGTCGCCATCCTCGCCCGTCGCTAATGCCCAGTGCTTCCCAATCTGTGGCCTGCTCTGGTTCTGCCTCCATAAGCTTGTTCCTTGCCTTTGAAACGACATGCTTTGACGAAAGAGTGGCCAAGGCTGCCTGAATGCCTCCCGACGGCCGAGGGCGGGGTGGCACGTCATACAGCCTGGCCTTCTACCCCCTTTGCTGCTGGCATAATCTACCATCTCATCCACCGAGCCGGCAATCACCGATCGTTCTTCCCGCTGAAGGATCGCTGCGTGCCTGCGTGAAGGTCGATCCTCGCGGCCAGAAACCTCTGGAATTGCCCGGCGTCCGGCGGCAGCCAACCCACACCCACACTCCGCTCTGTTATACTGGAATCCAAATTGAAGGCCCGGGCAGGTGGAGTAGCCAGGAATCTCTAGGGGAGCCCTGATGCGGAGCGTGTGCCTGAGTATGATCGGGGTTGTCTGGGTAGTTTCGCCCTGGGCGTTTGCCACCGAAGGGCCGGCAGGGCAGGGATTTCCCGACAAAGAGATCCTGGTTGGAGTGAACTACTTCGCCGGATGGTGGGAGCCGTTGCCCAACAAATGGCACGGCCATGGCTGGACGGTCCACGAGCCGGACTGGCGGTGCGAGAATCCGCAACGCGATCCGCTGCTGGGCATCTACAACGATCAGGCCACGATGGATCGGGAAATTGTCGCGGCGGCCGGGTATGGGGTCGATTTCTTTGCGATCCTGTGGTACTTCCCCGCGCCGGAGAGCAAGCACCGGGAGGACTGCAAGTGGCTCAACCGAGGCGTGGAGAACTTCCAGCGATCGCCCGAGGCGCGGCGCATGCGGTTTTTCGTCGAGTACTGCAACCACGACCTGTCGGCCGCGCGGACCGACGCGGAGTGGGAACAATGCCTGGCCACCTGGCTGGCCGCGATGCGCCACCCGAGCTATTTGCGTGTCGGCGGCCGCTTGGTGTTCAAGGTCCACGACTCCAGCGGCTTCTTCCGGCAGAATGGCCAGGATGTCGAGTGTTGCCGTGCCCGGTTGAAACGCCTGCGTGCCGCGGCACGCGAGGCCGGCCTGGGCGAGATACTGATCGGCGGCGGGCTCATGGCCCGATCCGAGGTGAAGCCGGGTTCGGTGGTCGCGCGCCTGTACGATTTCACGGCCACGTACATGAGCATCCCGGCCGTCGAAGTGGTCGACTCCGAGCAACCATACGCGCTGCTGGCCCAGGAGGCGAGCGAGGCGCGTGCCCGGCACGCGGCTGACCCCATCCCCTGGGTTCCGTACCTGGCTGCCGGCTGGAATCCGCGTCCCTGGACGCACCCCAAGGCGGACGAGAACCACCGGCGGTTCTTCGCGTTCCCCACGCGCGACCAATGGGCCGATGAGCTGCGCCGGATGCGCGACGACCTGGGCCGATGCCCGGGCCTGGGGCTGCCGCTGGCCGATGGGCGGCGGCAGAAGGTCTTCACCATTTACGCATGGAACGAGTTCGGCGAAGGGGGAATTGTCGCTCCCACCCGGGCCGACCGGTACATGAAGCTCGACGCGGTGCGCGAGGTCTTTGGAGGGAACGGTGATCCGCCGTCGGGCCGATGACTCGTTGCTATGCCGAGCCGGTTACAGGCGCATGATCGCCGCGAAGGCTCTCGGATCGCCTACCTCGTCGGCACGAGTGCCCACAGAGCTGCTGTCATGGCGTAGTTCGTCGACCATCCCGAGTTGAGGCTTCCGAAATCGACTCGTTGGAGCAT
Organism: uncultured Planctomycetales bacterium; assembly: GCA_937889015.1. GTDB lineage: Bacteria > Planctomycetota > Planctomycetia > Pirellulales > Thermoguttaceae > CALARR01. Next base: position 55,564 of record CALARR010000339.1, read on the forward strand.
CTGGCACACTCCGTCCCGCGCCTGGCGGACCCGCTGCGGACTCTGCGACAGCAGGGCCACCTGCCAGGCCTCGAACGGCGAGGTCATGGTCATGTAGTCGTAGCGGTGTCGCATTCGCCCCGGCACGTCTGGCGATTTGGCCGGCACGCCGGCCTTCTGCCACAGGTCCATCACCGTCGCCTTGGAGTCGACCGTCAGGCCCAGCGGCTTCAGGAATGCGTTGGCTTCGGCATCGTCGGGAGGCGTGGTCCAGGGCAGACGCCGCCAGGACAGGAAGTAGGGGCTCGTCAGCATGTCGTCCGCCATCCGGACCACGCGCCGCCGCAGGATGGTCTTGTGCTCGGCGTTTGCGGTCGCCCGGCGCAGCGTTTCGGTGCGGAATGCGTCCTGGTTGGAGAAGAGGTCCCAACGCCCCGGTTGCGTCGGGTCGATCTCTTCGTCGAGCAATCTCCACCGCAGGCCGTCCTCTTCCTGCCCGAACTGGTCATAGAGCGATTTCCAATGGGCGTCGCCCGTCAGGTCGTAGGCTGTGGCCAGCATGAGCAGCAGAATCGCCGCGTCGGCCGATGTGCGCGACAGAATGCTGCCGCCGGCGTGGGCCTCGACCGAACCGTCCTCCGACAGGATCGACCAGCCGTTCTTCTCCAGACGCCGGACCACCTGCAGCGTCACTTCACGGATCCAGTCCTTCTCGGACGGAGAGGCGAGCCGGCTCCGCGCGTATCGCCACAGGCCGCAGACGAACAGGGTGTGCTGATCGCGCGAGGAATCGGGGTAGTAGCTCTTGCCGTCGGGGTGTGGGCCGCGGGGAATGAACCCGGGCACGGGGCTGAGGGTCCCGATGCGTCGCATGCCGCGGAAGATACGCCGGGCCAGTTCCGCGAAGCAGGCGTTTCCGGTGGCCTCTTCGGCATCGCAGAGGGCGAACAGAAGCATGCCGTTCTGGTAAGCGACGTCCTCGATTCCGGCCCCGTAGCCCCACGGTTTGAACTCGCCGCGCACGCGCTTCGCGGCGATTTCGGCCGGGCTTTCGAGCACCTCGATGCCTCGTGGGCCGTTGATGCGGATTCCGTAGGCCAGGTCCGTGGCCGGGCTGAAAAAGCCTTCGACGTACTCGTGCAGAAGCGATTCGACGCGAGCGGCCGATGGCGACTCGGCCTGTGCGCCGGTCACCAGCGTCAGCAGGCAGGCCAACACGACAAAGCATGTTCTCCACATCATTGCAGGTCTCCGGGGAAGAAACTCCAGGTGTTGTCACGAGGGTACCGGGGTGGTTGGGGAAAATCAAGAGAGACGGGCGCTGGACACGGCCCCCTTGCCGTTGCGGTCCGCGTGGGTGACAATCGGGGCATGTCGAATCCCACCCCCTCGCGCGACGAATTGGCCACCCGCTACATCGAACAGCTTCCCTTTGCGCCTTACCCGGTGCAGGAGGAGGCCCTGCTGGCATGGTTCGCCACGGACGAGGGCGTGCTGGTGACTGCGCCGACGGGGATGGGTAAGACGCTGATCGCCGAGGCGGCCTTGTTCGAGGCCTTGCACACGGGGCGCGTGGCCTATTACACCACGCCGCTGATCGCCCTCTGTGAACAGAAGTTCCGCGAGATGCAGGACTCAGCCGTGCGGTGGGGCTTTTCGGCCAGCGACGTGGGGCTGGTGACCGGGAACCGGCGCGAGAATCCGGACGCGCGCGTGCTGGTCGTGGTGGCCGAGATTCTGCTGAACCGCCTGCTGCACGGGTCGGCCTTTGATTTCGACGAGGTCAGCGCGGTCGTGATGGACGAGTTCCATAGTTTCTCCGACCCGGAACGGGGCGTGGTCTGGGAACTGACCCTGGGGCTGCTGCCCAAGCACGTGCGCCTGTTGTTGCTGTCGGCCACGGTCGGCAACGCGATGGACTTTCTGCACTGGCTGCGGCTGTCGCACGAGCGCACGCTGGAACTGGTGCGGGGCGAGGAGCGCCGCGTGCCGCTGGCTTTCCAGTGGGTTGGCGACGAACTGCTGGTCGAGCAGATCGAGCTGATGGCCGCGGGCGACGACGAGACGCGGAAGACGCCGACGCTGATCTTCTGCTTCAACCGCGAAGAGTGCTGGACCGTGGCCGAACAGCTCAAGGGCAAACGCGTGCTGGGTCACGTGCAGCAGGATCAGCTCGCGCGGGAATTGGACCGCTACGACTGGTCACAGGGGGCGGGGCCCAAGCTGCGGCAGCTCTTGCAGCGGGGCGTGGGGGTGCATCATGCGGGCGTGCTGCCGAAGTACCGCCGAGTGGTGGAAGAGTTGTTTCAGAAGAAGTTGCTTTCGGTGGCCGTGTGCACGGAGACGCTTTCGGCCGGAATCAATCTGCCGGCCCGATCGGTGGTGCTGCCGAACATCTTGAAGGGCCCGCCGGGCAAGCAGAAGGTGATCGACCCGAGTTCGGCGCACCAGATCTTCGGCCGGGCCGGGCGTCCGCAATACGACACGCAGGGCTACGTTTACGTGCTGGCCCACGAGGATGACGTGAAGATCGGGCGCTGGAAGCAGAAGTACGACCAGATCCCGGAGAACACGAAGGATCCGGGCCTGATGAAGGCCAAGAAGGACCTGAAGCGCAAGATGCCCAAGCGGCGCGAGAATCAGCAGTACTGGACCGAGGCCCAGTTCCAGAAGCTGCGCGAGGCCGAGCCGGGCAAACTGTACAGCCGGGGGCATCTGCCGTGGCGCCTGTTGGCCTACATGCTCGACGCCTCGCCCGAGGTGGACCTGCTGCGGCGCCTGGTGAGCAAACGGCTGATGGACAGCGGCCGGATCGAGGCCGGGCAGCGCGAGTTGGACCGGATGCTGATGACCTTGTGGCGCGGCGGGTACGTGGACCTGGAGCCGGAGCCGCCGAAGAAGGACGAGCAGGCAGAGGCCGCGGCGAAGGCGGCGGCCGCGGCGAAGGCGCAGGCGGAGAAGTCGGGGCTGTTCGGCAAGCAGCAGATGGAACTGCTCAAAGCGTTGGGCAAGCTGCCGGAGCCCGAACCGGAACCAGAACCGTATCGGCCGGTGTTGGCCCGTGCGACGCCGGAACTTCAGAAACTGCTGGCCTTCCGCGGGATCAATCCGCTGTACGCGGTCTTCCTGGTGAATCAACTGGGCACGGCCAACCGGCAGGAACGCGTTCAGGCGATGGAGAGCGTGTTGGAATTGCCGCGTTCGATCGGGCCGGCGGTGCGCGTGCCGCGGCAGTGGGACTTGCCGCAGGGGCCGTTGGCCACGACGCGTTTGGACCCGCTGCTGCTGCAATTGGGGCTAGCCACGGCCGAAGAGTTGGTGGAACAGCCGCGTTCGGACGATGCGCCGCGCCGCCGGAGCTTCGACGAGGAACCGGTGCGCGTGCTGACGCTGGCCGACAAGCTTCGTCGACTGTTCGACTATGATTTTCCGAGCGTACACGACCTCTACACGTGGCCGGTCTGGGCGGCCGGCGAGTTGCTGGAGTTTCGCGGTGACTTCAATGGCTACATCACCAGCAAGGGGTTGCACAAGCAGGAAGGGATCATCTTCCGGCATGCGTTGCGGCTGATTCTGCTGGTGGCCGAGTTCCTGCCGATGTGCCCGCCCGACACGAGCGAAGAGGAATGGCGAGGGGACTTGGAGGAGATTTCCGCGCTGTTGACAGAGAGTTGCCGCCGGGTGGATCCTACGAGTACGGAGAAGGTCCTGGAGGAGGTGGCCGCGGCCGCCGATGCCGCGGACGACGACTGATTGGAGCAGGCTGCACGGGAGGGTGAAGATGACTGCGAAACAAGTGCTCTTCGGATGCGCGGTATTGTGGAGCATCGGGCCGGGGTTGCTTTGGCCGGTTGGGACTTGTGCGGAGGAACCCACTCTGACGATCCGCAATCTGAGTGCGGCGTCGGGCAAGTTGTATCTGATCGAGCCGTGTGGGTTCATCCAAGGCGGGAAACAGTATATTGACCGGGACTACCTGCTGGAGTACGTGCCCGAGGCCCTGAAGGGGCGGACCTTGGTCCAGACGGCCGGCAATGACAAACTGATCGACGAGAACGAGACCTGTTTGAGTTTCGAGGTCAACGTGCCGGTGACCGTGTATGTCGTCTACAGCGACAAGCTGCGCGTTTTACCGGGATGGCTCAAAGAGTTCCAGGATACGCGCTGGAAAATGACCCGCAAGGACACGAACCCGAGCACCTTGAAGGGCATCTTCACGCTGCTGGCCAAGGACTTTCCGGCCGGCAAGGTCACCCTGTACGGCAACCTCTCGAAGGCCATGGCCGCCGACCCCGAGTTCGTGAAGCTGAAGGGAAGTACTTTCTGTATGTACAGCGTGGTCGTGGCACCGCGGTGATGTATGAATACCTTGGGCTTTGCTGAGTTACGACTAACCTCCCAGGAGACGCACCGATGACTGACTGTATCCGCTTGCGGCTGTTGGAAAGAATGCCTCTCCACTGGCCGACGATGCGCGTGGCGATCTTGGTCGCGGCCTTGGCGTCGATGGCTTTTGGTTCGGCCCGGGCCGAGCCAGTGGCCTTTGCGCCGCCGCTGGTGGACCGGATGGACACGGCCGTTTATAAGGCGCCGCAGGTCTATCCGTTTGCGGCGATGGACAAGGGGGACGTGAAGGCGATCTTCTATCAGGGGCTGCCGTACCAGGGGCATGAGACACGCGTGTTCGCCTACCTGGGCGTGCCCAAGACGTTGGCCGGCCAACCGGCCGGGGGCAAGAAGGTTCCGGCCATGGTGTTGGTACACGGCGGCGGCGGAACGGCCTTTCCGGAGTGGGTGGCCATCTGGAACCAGCGTGGCTATGCGGCCGTGGCCATGGATCTGGAAGGGCACGTGCCGACCGACAATCCACGCAAACATGCACCGCACGAGCACAGCGGCCCGGCGAAGGACCGCTACTTCTTCGACGGCGGAAAGCCACTGCAAGAGCAGTGGGGCTATCATGCTGTGGCCGACGTCATGCTGGCCCAATCGCTGCTGGCCTCGTTACCGGAGGTGGATGCCGAGCGGATCGGGCTGACGGGCATCTCGTGGGGTGGGGTGATGACGAGCATGGTTTCGGGAGTGGATAGCCGCTTCAAGTGCGCGGTGCCGGTCTACGGATGCGGATTTCTGTACGAATCGAAGTCGGCCTTCAAGAACATGTTCGATCCGGACCCGGCCGTGTTCGGGCCGCGCAAGTCGTGGGACCCGGCCGAGCATTTTGTGCGCGCAAAGATGCCCATCTTGTGGATCAGCGGCGACGCCGACGCCCATTTCTCGGTCGATGTCCTGTCGCGATCGCACCAGGCCTACGGCGGGCTGTCGCGACTGTGCATTCATCCGGCCATGGCGCACGGGCATCGGCCCGGCTACGATCCGGCGAGTGTTCCGGAGTTGTATGTTTTTGTGGACAGTGTGCTCGTGGGCGGCACGCCCTTGGGACGCGTGACGCGGCAACCGGTGGGGCGGGACGCCGTACTGGAATACGAGAGTCCGTGCGCGATCGTCTCGGCCGAGGTTCGCTATTTGACCGAACCGCTGGCCTACGATGCCAAGAACAAATTAGTCAGTGTGTGGAAGAAGATGGACGCCCAGGTTATCGATAAGACCTGCACAGTGAAGGCCACCTTGCCGGAGGATGTGCAGGTGTATTACGTCAACCTCCGCGACGATCGCGCGTGCATCCTTTCCTCGAATCTTATTCAGGTGAAACAGCCATGATCTGTCGGCGCTACATTGGCTTGGCGGGGCTTCTTGGGGCCTTGGTTCTGTTCGCTGCCGGACGCGCGCTGGCCGAGGACATCGATCCGTACCCACAGGCCCCGGCGGTCGGGCCCGTGGCCGTGCGCTGGTCGTTCGAGAAGGACCTGCAAGGCTGGCGTCCGGTCCACGACTGCCAGGCCAAGGCCGCAGAGGGCGCGATGCAGATCGACTGCACCGGCAGCGACCCGTACCTGATCGCCAAGTCGCCGAAGGCGGTACCTGGGCCGGTCTTGGCCCGAGCGCGGATCCGGGCGAAGACCGGCGGATCGGGCCAGTTCTTCTGGGCCAGCGATCGGCAGCCGCAGATCCGGCCTGGGCAGAGCGTGTCGTTCCCGCTGCTTGACGATGGTCAATGGCACGAGTGCGAGGCCCTGCTGGACGTGGCGGGCTCGCTGGTGCAACTGCGTCTGGACCCGGGCACCGCGCCGGGACGGGTCGAAGTGGCCTGGATCGAGTTGTGTTCGGCGAGGCACTATCCGCTGGTGATCGAGCGGATGAGCACGACGCCCAACGCAATTGGTCTGGCCTTGCGCAATCGCTCCGACGACCCGGTGACGGTCACCTGCGGCGGCCAGAACACGGCGATCGAGTCCGGCAAAACGGTCGAGGTCTCGCTCAAGGCGCCGGGCGCCGAGCCGTTCGCCCTGGTGCCGCTGGCCGTGAAGGTCCAGGGCTTTGGGGACCTGCAGCGCAAGGTGGTTGTGCACCGGCCGGCGGACACAGGCAACTGGCTGGCGTGCGGTGCGAAGGAGGCTCCGGTCCGAGTGCTCGTCGCCCCGGACGGCAGCGGGGCCCACATCCTGCGCGACGGCAAACAGGTGGCCGTCATCGCCCCGCTGGTGATGGACGACGCGGGGATCGTGCGGTTCCATGTCGCCGGCCAGCAACCCGGCAGCCTGCGACTGCATGCCGAGGGCTGCGAAGTCTCGCTGGCGGTGGCCGGCGATGAAGTGCGGATTGCGATCGAGGCGGGCCGATCGGTCGAAGGGCCGGTGGTCCGACCGCTGGGCGCGCTGGTGCAGGGGCTGTTTGCCGGGCTGGAGTACCTGGGCCGGGGCGAGCGCTCGTCGTCGAAGCTGGACATCGAGACGGACGAGCACCTGCGTTTCGCGCCCGATGTGCTCAAGGTGACGCTGCCCCTGATGGCCTGTGTGACAGACCAGGCCGCGGTGGCCCTGGCCTGGCAGGACATGACGCTGCAGCCGACCTTCGCCTGCCCAAACTTTGTGGACGGCATGCCGGACGAGCAGCGAATGTCGTTGCGCGGCGCGCGGATCGAGGCCGTGGTGCGCGTGAGCGGCGGTTCGGTGGAGGAGGCGATCCAGTGGGCCGTGCGGCGAAGCGGCTTGCCGCCGGTGCCGGCGGCGCCGCGCGACGCCACGGCCCAGACGGCGTTGAATGTGGCGGCCATTCGCGGGCCGATTGCCGGGCCGGGCGGCTGGGGGCACTGCGCCGAGGAGAAATGGGCGCGGCAGCCTTTTGCCGACGTGGCCTCGGCGTTGTTTCGGGCCACGGGCGAGGTGCCGCAACTGGATCGGCTCGTGCCGGGCGGGGCCCACGTGCGCAACGACGCGATCTATTTCGTGAGCGGCCGGGCCAAGCAGTGGCTGGAGTTGCGCCGCAGGGAGGTTCGCGGCGCGATCGCCGCACAGAAAGCGGATGGCTCGTTCCGCTACAAGGGCGACTATCAGCGCGGGCATTTTGAGGACACGGCGAGCGGATATTGCGCGCGCCCGGCGACAACCTTGTTGGAATGTGCCCGGTTGACCGGCGATGATGAGGCGTTGCAGGCGGGGCTCAAGGCGCTGGAGTTCATGAAGCGTTTTCAGGTGCCGCGCGGGGCGCAGACCTGGGAGTTATCGCTGCACACGCCGGACGTGTTGGCCTCGGCCTACCTGGTGTGGGCCTACGTGCGGGGCTACGAGTTGACGGGCCGGGCGGAATACCTGGCCGAGGCGCGGCGCTGGGCCTTGTCGGGCATTCCGTTCGTGTACCTGTGGGGCCGCTATCCGACGATGCTCTACACGACGCCGCCCGTGTACGGAGCGACCAACTATCGCAGCCCGAACTGGATCGGCCTGCCCGTGCAGTGGTGCGGGGGCGTTTACGCGTATGCGCTAACGCTGCTGGCGGCGCACGACGCGACCGTGGATTGGCGTCACCTGGCGCGGGGGATTTATGTGGCGGCTCAGCAGGTGCAGTATCCCGACGGGCCGCTGGCCGGATGCCTGCCGGACATTTTTGTGCTGACCACGCAGAGACGCGACGGGCCGTCGATCAATCCGAGTGCGGTGTTGAGCCTGCAACTGCGGCTGGAGGGTAAACTCGACGCACTGGCCGTGGCCACAGACGGGAAGCACCGCGTGACGGCCCCGTTTCCGGTGGAGATCCGAGGCGGCGAGGCGGTGATCCAGGGCCAGGCCGGACTGGATTACGAGGTGCTGATCGATGGCCGGGTGGTGGAGGTGAAGGCGTCGCGCGGGAGGGATTTGGTGCCGTTGGCGCGGTAGGGATTATTGCTTGTCCAACAGGCCTAGGCTCTGCAGCCAGCGCTGGCAGTGTTGCGGCCAGGAGGAGCTGGGGTGGTCTGACGGGCGCAGGCCGAAACCGTGGCCGCCGCGCACGTAGACGTGCAGTTCCACCGGAACCTTGAGCTTGTGCAGGGCCATGTACAACGCGATGCTGTTCTCGGCCACGTGACCGTCGTCGCTGGCGTGGGCGAAGAAGATCGGCGGCGTTTGCTTGCTGGGACGGATCTCCGGGGCCAGACCCGGCCCTGGTTGCTTGTCGCCTTCCAAGAGGTAGGCGGGATAGACCAGCACGGCGAAGTCCGGCCGACAGCTTATCTGGTCGACTGAATCGACGGCCGAGTAACTTCGCTGGTCGAAGTTGGTGGCCGTCGCGGCCGAGAGATGTCCTCCGGCCGAGAAGCCGAGGATACCGATGCGATCGGGGTGGATGCCCCACTCTCTGGCGTGCGAGCGCACGAGGCTTACGGCGCGCTGGGCGTCTTGCAGCGGGGCGAGGTGCTTGGGCAGGCCGGCGCGGCGCGGGACGCGATACTTCAACACCACGCCGGTCATGCCGAGCGAGTTGAGCCACTCGGCCACCTCGGTGCCTTCCTTGTTCAAGGCCAGGATGTTGTAGCCGCCGCCAGGGCAGATCACCACGGCCGTGCCGTTGGCCTTGGCAGGATCGGGCCGATAGAGGCTCAGGGTGGGCTGGGTGACATTGGTCAGACGCTGGACCGGCACCGGCTCCTTGTCGGGGCTCTTGGGAGGCTGGAACTGCTCGGGGCCGATGTCGCCTTTCTCGCCGGGGGCGGCGCCGGGCCAGAGATTCAATTGGGCGGAGGGCTCGGCTGCCAAGGCGGAGGCCGCCGACAAGGTCGCCAAGATGCAGATTGCGGTCGATAGACGCATGATTGGGGCACTCCTGCGAGACAGAAGTCGTCGATGGGTTTCAGGAAAGCGGTGATGCTGGACGCAACAAAGTGCGGCCCGGGCAGTGTTTTCGTCGTCGGCACGCTATAATGGGGGCTTTGCCGACGGCTGCACGCAGGGAAGAACGTGAAAGAGGATCAGGAATCATGAACGCTGAGGAATTTCGCACTTGGGGCCGAGCCCTGGTCGATTGGATCGCCGACTACCACGATAACATCGAACAGTATCCGGTCAAGTCGCCAATGAGGCCAGGCGAGATTCGGGCCAAGCTGCCGGCGGCGCCGCCGCGGCAAGCCGAGTCCTTTGACGCCATCCTCCGCGACGTGCAGGAGGTCATTCTGCCAGGGATCACGCACTGGCAGTCGCCCAACTTCTTCGCCTACTTCCCCTCGAACAGTTCCTATCCGGCCATTCTGGGCGAGCTGCTTTCGGCCGGTTTCGGCGTGCAGGGAATGTTGTGGGCCACCAGCCCGGCCTGTACCGAGCTGGAGACCCACGTCTTGGACTGGATGGTCGACATGCTGGGGTTGCCGGCTGGCTTCAAGTCCGATTCGGCCGGCGGCGGCGTGATCCAGGACACGGCCTCGTCGGCGACGTTGTGCGCGATCCTGGCGGCCCGGGAACGAGCCACCGGAGGCCAGGCGAACTTGACGGGCGTGCATCAACGGCTGGTGGCCTACACGTCGACGCAGGCTCATTCGTCGGTGGAGAAGGGAGTGCGCGTGGCGGGCTTGGGGAGCGAGCACCTGCGTCTGATCGACGTGGACGAGCAGTTCGCGATGCGGCCCGAGCGGTTGGCCGAGGCCGTGGCCGCGGACAAGGCGGCCGGCCGGATTCCGTGCTTCGTGGCTGCCACGGTCGGCACCACGTCATCGACGGCGGTCGATCCGCTGCCGCAGATCGCCAAGATCTGCCGGCAGCACAAGTTGTGGATGCACGTGGACGGGGCCTATGCGGGCACGGCGGCTTTGTGTCCGGAGTTTCGCGGATTGTTCCACGGCCTGGAGATGGCCGACAGCTTCTGCTTCAATCCGCACAAGTGGATGTTCACAAACTTCGACTGCGACTGCTTCTGGGTCGCGGATCGGGCGCAACTGATCCGCACGTTGAGCATCCTGCCGGAGTATCTGAAGAACCAGGCCACGCAGTCGGGCGCGGTGCTCGACTACCGCGACTGGCACGTGCCCTTGGGACGCCGCTTCCGCGCGTTGAAGCTGTGGTTTGTGATCCGCAGCTATGGCGTGGAGGGGTTGCAGGCCCTGGTGCGCCAGCATGTGGCCTGGGCCCAAGAGTTTGCCGGCTGGGTGCAGGCCGACCCGAGCTTCGAACTGGCCGCTCCCGTTCCGCTGAGCCTGGTCTGCTTCCGGCATCGGGGCGGAGACGCCGTGAATCAGGCGATTCTGGACCAGGTGAACAACACGGGCAAGATGTACTTCAGCCACACGCGACTGGACGACAAGTTGACCCTGCGCCTGTGCGTGGCCCAGACCCATACGCGGCGCGAGCACGTGGAGCGCGCCTGGCAGATGATCCGCCAGGCGGCGGCCGAGGTGGAGTAGGGGGGAGGCGAGGGGCGAGAGGCGAGGGGCGAGGGGCGAGGGGCGAGGGGCGAGGGGCGAGGGGCGAG
>CALARR010000340.1 GCA_937889015.1 uncultured Planctomycetales bacterium
TTTCTCGCTGGGGGCGGCTTCAGCCGAGGGATCGTCGCCGTTCGACCGCTGGGCCTGAATCCGATCCAAAAGCACGCTCGCCGGTTCGTCGGCCGGGTCCTGCGGGACGAGCTTGCCCTCGAAGGCCCGCTTGAGGATGCTTTGACGGAGGCGCGTGGAACGCTTCAACTCGGCATCTATCTCCGCCTCGGTGTGGTGCACCACTGAGAGGCGATCTTCGACCTCCGTTACGATAGCGCGTTGCTCGTCAATACTCGGAAGCATGATGCAACACGGCCTCACGTCCCCAATGTTGACGCCCTTTACGGCGACTCCGCGTGCGACGCGTTTGAAATAGTTCTGGCACCCAATGGAGCGGAGATACCAAGCCACGTACACGGGATCGACTTCGGCATTGACAGAAAGCCTCGCCGTATCTTGAGTAATATTGCCACCGTCCAATTCCGGCGGGACCATGGCGACTCGGCCGTAGGTTCCTCTTATTGCCAATAGTACGTCTCCTTCCTTGAGCGACGCCCTCGCGTATTGGGCTGCGATTTCGGGGGCAGTTCGCTCCAGCGTGGCCAAGTTGATTTGGTCTCCCTTCATGTCCTTGACCTTCACGTACAGGACACCGTCGGGCACATTGGCTTTCGGCATGAGGATACCGTAACAGATCGGTCGAGCTACACTCGTCAACTGCTCAAGGCTTCCTTGAGCCCAGCCTTCCGGCAACTCGGGCAGGTTGCTGGCGTCTGGCTGGGCGGGTTCTTTGTACTTCTGTTTCCAGTTGGCAGGGGGCGTTTTGCCGGCCTTGGCGTAGGCGGCCGATTGGTCCTCTTCCCACTTGAGGCGGCGCTGGCGGAGGATACGCTCTAGGAGTTGCTGGCCCGTCTCCTTGGGCCGGTGCTTCTTGCGCCAGGGCTCGGTGAGCCGGCCTTCGACGGCCGCCTTGAGCACGGCGGCCCGGTATCGCTTCAGCTTGGCCTTCGCGCGCTGGAGCGCCGCCACCCCCGCATCCAGGTCCGAGAAGAGCTCCTCGATCTTCGCCACGATGCGCCGCTGCTCGGGGAGAGGAGCAACGGGAAGGAAGACGGCTCGGAATCTGCCGAGGCTGACCTTCTGCTGGGCGACCCCTCTGGTAATCGCAAGTATCTGAGTATGGACCAGCTCTGAACGGACTGCATATAAGAAGAAGTTGGCGTAGCCAGCCGCTCTGGAGAGGCCGATCTTAATGCAGTCGGCAGTGATCACTGCGGGCGGTCTGTCCAGTGGATACAGGCAGCAGTCCCCCGGAGGATCGCCCATCTTTGTAACCAGAAGGTCCCCAGGGAGAACCCAGTGTGCCCGAAGTTCATCCGCCTTGGCAGGGCTGACGTACCTATCTTCGTTCTCCGCGAATTTCTCGGAACGGATGTTCCTGACGAAGACAAGAGGAACGCCCGAGTCCGTGTAGTCGCTGACCTTGAGGTTACTCCCAAAAGGACCAATCGCCAGCGAGTTGCTCTCATATGATGCGACTTGTTCGATTGTCCCCCAGCACCACCCCTTCGGCAACGGCGGCAGCGCGCTCGTATCAAGCTCAGCAGAATCCTTCTTGCCGCCGTTGCTCATGCCGCCAACCTCTCATTCAACTCTCGCTGAACCAATCTGCCATCCCCACTTTTCGATTCGCTCTCGTCATGAGGGCCGTTCACGATCCGCAGCTGCCGCAGGCGGTCTTAAGTCCGTGCTTTACCACGGGTCGATGGTTTTCCCCACCGACTTCAATCCGGGGAGCTAGACAAGACGCGCTACGGGGCCAGCCAGTCTTCGACGCGCAGGCCCGGAATCTCTGAAAAATGCTTCAAGTTGTGCGTGACCAGCGTCAGGTCGTGGGCCAAGGCCACTGAGGCAATCATCACAGTTCGAGCAGGTGCGTCATTCGACCGGCTCACGAAAAGTAGCGTTGCGGCGATCTTGCTCGATCTGTTCCAAGATCCGGTCGTCGGCCTCGGTCCAGGTGCCGGCCAACGCGCCCGCACATCGGCGAAGGCCCTCGCCGGCAGGCCGCGCGCTCTTCAGGGGCGTGACCTGGACCGCGACCACCTCTCCCTCGGGCAAACCGGGATGGTCGCTCAACTCGATGATCTTGCCGTGGATGATGCCTGTGATGGTCTTCATGCCCCACCTCCTTACGCCGCGAGAACGTCGTTCAACTCGCCCAGTATTATACTCAATCGATCCCCAAATAGCTCATACGCGCGACCCAGGCCGCCGAACTGGCTGAAGGGCACCTCGTCAAAATCGTCCTGCTCGATGCGCAGGCTGTTGGCGATGTGGTCCTTGATCGCGTCGAGCCAGCGTTGTTGGTCCGAGGTAAACCGGACCCCGGCTTGGGCCTGCTGCGCAAGCCACTGCCGGTAACGCTCGTCCACGGTCGTGCCTACCGGGACCAACGGGCTGGCGGGGTCGAGCGCGTGGCGCACCAGAGCCACCACGTCCACCAGTTGTTTGCCGCCGTGGTCCTTCACCTTCTCGGGCTCGACCGTCTCGTAGGCCTGCCAGAGGCGTTCCAGGGGGGCGGAGAGCGGAGGGCGGCGCAGGGCCTCGGCCAACTCCTTGACCTGGCGATAACGCAGCCCGGCCCGATAGGGGCGGCTGTAGAGGATTTGCAGGGCCTCGATCTCGTCGTGGTTATCTTCGATGAACTGGCGGAAGTTGGCCAGCACGGTGCGTGCTTTTTCCTTGGCCGCCTGGCTGTGCCCGGCTGTGAGAAGCTCGTCCCTGGTCACCTCGTCGATGACCTGCTCCAAAGAAGCCTTGGCCGTGAGGATCGCCGTGCGCAGCTTGGGTTCATGGAAGGGCTTGAGGGCCTCGTGCATGGCCGCGCGCTCGACCGTGTCGATCTGCTCGTCGGTCGGCTCCTGGTCCGGGGGCAGGTGGAACTGCACGGCGGCGCGCTGCGCGTTGGCGTCGGGGTCGATGGCATCCAAGAGTCGGCCACTGAGGTTGGCCAGGTTCTGGCCCTCGGCATGACGCGCGATGCCAGCATGTTGCCGGCCGTCGATCTGCGGGGCCAGGCGCGTGAGCCGGGCCGCCAGGGTCGAGCAAAGATCGTCGCTGACCGCCCCGGCCGCCACCGTGTTGAGGATCTTTTCCAGGGAGACCGAAGGCTTGCGATCCAGGGGTTTGGAGGTCGTCTTGTCCCGCTCGCAGACCCCGACCGCATCCACGATCACGAAATGCGTCTTCTGCTTGGCGTCGGGCGTGACGCCTTGCAGGTCGTCGGACTTGATGACCCGGCAGCCCCGCCCCTTCATCTGCTCGAAGTACGAGGCCGAGTTGATGTTGCGCATGAAGACCAGGCATTCCAAGGGCTTGACGTCGGTGCCGGTGGCGATCATGTCGACGGTGACGGCGATGCGCGGGTTGTAGGAGTTGCGGAACTCGTTCAATAGATCGTCGGGCTTCTTGCCGGTGGTCTTGGAAGTGATCTTCTGGCAGAAGTCGTTGCCCCGGCCGAACTCCTCGCGGATGATCCTGACGATGTCGTCGGCGTGCAGGTCGGTCTTGGCGAAGACCAGCGTCTTGGGGACTTCGGTCCGGCCGGGAAAGATCTCGGTGAACAGCCGGTCGCGGAAGGTGCGGACCACCAGGCGGATCTGGTCGACGGCCACCACGTCGCGATCGAGCTGGTTGGCCGTGTAGGTCAGGTCGTCGTCGAGTTCCTTGAGCTTCTTGCGGCGCGTGCGGCGGTCGCGGTGCGGCACGAACTGGCCGGGCTCCTTGGCCAGGGTGGCCCCGTCTTGGGTCACCTTGGTTTCGATGCAGTAGACGTCGTAGCCCACGTTGACCCCGTCCACGACGGCCTTCTCGTGGGAGTAGTCCTGGACCAGGTTGCCGTTGAAGAAGCCCACGGTCTGGGCCGTAGGGGTGGCTGTGAGGCCGATCAGGAAGGCATCGAAGTATTCCAATACCTGTCGCCAGATGTTGTAGATCGAGCGGTGACACTCGTCGATGACGATGAAGTCGAAGGTCTCGATGGGCACCTTGGGGTTGTAGACGACCGGCAAGGGCTCTTTGACCAGCGCGGGGGCCGTCTCGAACAGCGAGCCCTCTTCGTTCTCCTCCTCGAAGGTCTCTTCGCCCTTGAGGATCGAGTACAGGCGCTGGATGGTGGTGATACAGACCTTGGCCGCTGGGTCGATCGTATTGCGCAGCAGGCGCTGGACCGTATATTCCTCGGTGAACTTGTAGTTGTTGTACGGGCTGACGTACTGCTGGAACTCGTTGAGGGCCTGCTTGCCCAGGTTGTTGCGGTCGACCAGGAACAGAATCCGCCTAGCCTTGGCGAACTTGATGAGCCGGTAGGCGGCCGTGCAGGCCGTGAAGGTCTTGCCCGCGCCGGTGGCCATCTGAATACAGGCCCGAGGCTTGCCGGCCGCCAGCGAGGCTTCCAGGTTACGGATGGCCTCGACCTGGACATTCCACAGGCCCGTGGTGATGAGTTCGGGCATCGCGCGGAGGTTGCCGCGAAGCTGGGCGTCGAGGGTCACCAGGCGGATCAGTTCCTCGGGCCGGTGGAAGCTGAAGACCTCGCGGCTGCGCGCGTGGGGATCGAGGCCGTTGGTGAATTGGCTGGCTGCGCCGGTGGCCTCGTAGGCGAAGGGCAGCGGCAGATGGTAGTGGGGCAGCCCCGCAGGCAGGCCGGTGGTGTACTTGGCCGACTGGGTTTCGACCCCGGTGAGGGTGTGGCCTTCGGGCTTGGCCTCGACGATTCCAATGGCCCGGCCGCCAGCGTAGAGCAGGTAATCGGCCGCGCCGGTGCGGAGCGGGAACTCGCGGACCGCCACGCCCAGACCGGCCGAGATGTTCATCTGCCGGTAGTCCTGCACCACCCAGCCGGACTGCTGGAGTTGCTGGTCGATGCGTTGACGGGCCTTCTGTTCAGGCGTCATGGGTTGTAACTCACACACGAGGCACAGCCCCAACAGGCCGAGACCCGCGAGGCTGTAGGCCGTCAAATAGCCGTCAAAAACGCGATGGCGGAGCCGTGTCGCCGCGCGTGCCCGTGAAACGGGCCTCCCGTTGGTCGGCATTGCGGCTTGGCTCATTTGCGAGACACAGGGGGCCATTTTACCCCTATGGGGGAGACGCTTCAAGCAATGCCCATGTTTTGGCGGTTTTGGCAATTTGGGTGGACGGTTCTGCGATGGCGGGGTGACCCCACTGCAGATCGCGCCAGTTCCTTGTCGTTCATGATGGCCGGGCTGGATGAGACCACCACACCCTTCTGGCTTGTTCCAGGTTGATTCGCCGATCCGTCGATACTCAAATCCTCAATCTTGCGGCAATCTGAGGATACTCTCGCCGTACATACTCGCAAACGCTATCGACGGTCAAATCGACTTTGTACGTGGGTCTTGCTTTCCTCCTGGCCCTTGTACTTGTCTGCCAGTTCTCGCATCACCTGAACAGCTTCATCGCGTCTCATGGCTGTCTCCCTGGCATCGGTCTTCCCGTTAGTTCATGTACGCCAGCGTTGGGGCGACGAATGTACTGAGAACCGGAACCCACGCGAAACAAGCCAACAGGACAAATCCAGCAACACGCGCCAGCCACTTCGATACAAAGCCGGAGCCAATCCCCATATAGGCCCGAAACGGTGAGACCAAGACAATCCGATAATAGACAATCGCCGGAATCATCCCGACGATTGGCACCGCGCTCAACAGACCACAGACCAGCAGGGATTGTGAGAGCCGGCGTTGCACCATCTTCACGTAGCTGTCGGGGAGGCTGTCTCCAAGTGCCACGGGATAGGCACAGACTTCACACGTTTGATGGAGGGTTCGCTTCTTGAGGCGAGAACCACACTGCGGGCATTTCTTCAACGCAAGCAAGTTCAGGCGGTGGCCAATACGGTCTCGAACGGCTTCCGGTCGTGCCTGCCCCAAGAAGCCGATGGAGCAGACATTTCTGATCTGTGTTTTGCAGTTGTGACACACGGTGGCAAACGCGAATACTTTTGCGCCGCAATCAGGGCACCCAACCTTGGATTGTTCCGCCCTGTGGTCCATGTACTTGCGCACCAGCCACAAGACGAGCAGTGACACCGCGACCAACAAGAGAATAACGACCGGCATCACAACAAGCAGTATGACAAGGACCGCCACCCACGCATCCTCGAACCACGAAACCAAGGACTGTAAGCCCATACTGTCGTCGGCATCGATGTCGTCCAGAAGCTCAAGCAGCCCCGACCGGAGGCTACACGCAAAATACGTCCCACCCATCGTCAATATGGGAAATATGAAAGAAGTCCCGATGCTCCCGAGCGTTATCGCGGCGATTGGGAAGAGAGACGAGGCAGCCATGCCTCCATGCAGCGATTCCACTGCGCGCACATCGGAGGAGGAGAGCACGCCGAATGAAGTCAGAGCGGCAAGGGCCGGTTTGTAGTACTCGTCGATTGTCGAGAGGACCTGGCGTGCCTCCGGCGATTTCGTGGCAAGGAACTCAAGCAGGGAGAGTAGTCCCAAGACAATCAGGGTGTAGTTGTGCGTGAACCACGACGGGGCGGCGGCGGCATCGGCTGTCGCGGCATCCGTCAAATACGGAATCCCGCTCCGGATGATTAGGGCGGTGAGGAAGGCGGGCAGAAATGCCCTGACAGGGGTGACGCCAAGCAACCCCAGAACGTGCGCCATGGATGAGAAGTGCATGAATCACCTTCGGCTCAATGCCCGACAATGGTGTTGATGCGCGCGTCACGACCGCCGATTCTGAATCCCCTCTACTCCTTCAACCTTTCCACCACCGCTTTTTGCGCATCTCCTAGCTGGGGCAGCAACACTGAATCAGCATCGGCCCGGTCCTACTCCGGATTGCTGTCGGCTGCCCCGTCCTCGTCACCAGAGCATTCTGGTCGGTAGAAGAGATTCTTGGCACGTTTCCCAACAACGCGCCACCAGACTCCTCCGGCAAGGCTCATCGCGAGTGTGGCCAAGACAACCAATCGTCTCATCGGTGAGACTGCCGTGGCGATTTACGTGCATCTGCGGGGCGCACTCCTGGCACCATGAGTCCACGGCATCGCGGGCACAAGAACGACTGCGCGTGCCTGAGACGCGATCTGGTGAGCAACACAGCCACAATCAAGATCGCGCCCACGGCACGGCCTGTCAAGAGGGCGTCCGATCGCGGGCCGAAGGGACGGTTCGCGGCTGGGCGCTTGGGCCTCCGGTTCAGTCCGCCTTCTCCAGGCTCTGGGCCATCCAACGCTCCAGGCCCTCCTGGCCGCCCAGCAGGACCACAACCAGCGGCAGTCCCTCCCCTAAGCTGAAAGGACGCGATCGGGCCGGCTCCCCCTGCAACTCGGCCAGCATATCGGGCGTGAACTCGCAGACGTGCACGCGCTCGATGGCCCGATCGATCTGCAGCTCGTTCTCGATGATGTCGTTGAGCTCGTTTTCGTCCGGGCAGTTGGTGATCAAGAGGACGTGCTCACGCTGCAGGTCTTCGATCTGGGGGAAGTACTCGGCGAGCCGAATATGATTGTACATGGTTGCGGAATCAGAGGGCTCCGACACCACTTCCTCCCTGTCGAAACTGACGACCAGTAGCCCGGACTGCCCGTCCTCCATCTGCAAGACCAAGAAGTTCATGCCGCTGCTTCTCCTGTCCAAGTGTTGTTTCCCGCGGTCGGCGGTCGCATCAGGGCCGACTTCTGCCTTGGTCGCGGATCTTCTGGAGCAACTCGCTCATGTGGCGCACGCGCTCGGGCTGGGCGGCGGCGAGGTCGTGCTCTTCGCCCAGGTCGTCGGCCAGATTGTAGAGCTGCGGCTGGGGCCCGGCCGGCTTGGCACGCTTCTTAGTCGGCAGCTCACTCTCGCTGGGCCGCCCGACCTGGCTGGGTTGGTTCTGGGGTCGGATTTTAGAGCCGGTCCCAGAGTCCTTCGGCAGCTCAGTCGCCTCGGGCCGCCCGACCTGACCGGGTTGGTTCTGGGGTCGGGTCTTCGCCTTCGCTCCCGGCGGCGCGGAGACGAACTTCCAGGGCCCCTGGCGCAGGGCGAGGACGTTGCCATGTTCGACCAGGTGGTCGCGGCCCGGCTTTCCGTCCAGCAAGGCCGGCAGGACGTTGAAGCTGTCGGGGCCGGCCTCGGGAGGCAAGGCCTGGCCGGTCAGCGCGGCGAAGGTGGCCAAGAGGTCCACGTGGCAGACCAGCGCGTCAGAGACGCCCGGCCGGATGCGGGCCGGCCAGCGCGCGAGAAACGGCACGCGCGTGCCGCCTTCGTAGGCGCTGCCCTTGCCGGCGCGCAAGGGACCGTTGTGCGCGTGGCCGTTGTTGGTTTCCACGGTGCCGCCATGCTCGATGTCCGGGCCGTTGGAGTCGAGGGTGCCGCCGTTGTCGCTGGTGACGATCAGCAGGGTGTTGTCGGCCAGCTTGAGGCGGTTCAGGGCGTCCAGCAGTTGTCCGACCGTCCAGTCGAAGGAATGGACCGTATCGCCGCGCACGCCGGCCTGGCTGGTGCCCTTGAAGCGCGCGTGCGGCACGCGCGGGACGTGGATGTCGTGCGTGGCAAAGTACAGGAAGAAGGGCTGGGCCTGGTGCTTCTCGATGAAGGCGATTGCCTTGGCGGCCAGCAGGTCGGCGATCTGGTCGTCTGTCCACAGGGCGGCCTTGCCGCCGGTCTGCTCGCCGATGCGCGGGATGCCGTTGACGAACGAGCGCGGCTCGCCGCGCTTCACCGAGTAGTCGAGCCGGATGGGGTCGGCCGGATCCAGGTTGACCACGCGGTGGTTCTCGACCCACACGCAGGGCGTTCGATCGCCAGTGGCCGGCAGCAGCCAGGCATAGTCAAAGCCGATCTCCAGGGGGCCGGGCTTGAGTTCCGTGTTGTAGTCGGTGGGGGTGACGCCGAGGCCCAGGTGCCACTTGCCGACCACGCCGGTCGTGTAACCCGCCTGCTTCAACAGCGCGGGAACCGTCACGCGGCCCGGCTCGACAATCAGGCCGGCGGTTCCGGGCAGGATTCCGGTGCCCGGCTTGCGCCAGGCGTACTCGCCGGTCATGAAGGCGTAGCGCGTGGGCGTGCAGACGGCCGAGGGGGAATGGGCGTCGGTGAAACGCAGTCCTTCGCGCGCCAGGCGGTCGCAGTTGGGGGTCTGGATCTTGGTGGCCCCATAGCAACTCAGGTCTCCATAGCCGATGTCGTCGGCGAGCATGAAGACAATATTGGGTTGCGGCGGGGCTCCCATCGCCGGCTGGGCGATCACTGAGGCTGCGCTCACCACGGCCAGGGCGATGGCGTGTTTCCAGCAGATGTTCATGGTTTGGCCTTTCTCTTGGGTTTAGACACGGGCGGCACGTCGGCCTGCACTGTGGAAGGCTCGATGCCCAGCGCGCGGCAGTCCGCGTCCACGCTGGCGCTCCAGGCTTCGTAGAGCTGCTTCAGGGCCGCCAGTTTCTCCGGATGCTTTGCGGCCAGGTCGTGTTGCTCGGCGAGATCGTCGGCGAGGTTGAAGAGCATGTCGCGTGCGCGCGTTTGTTTGGGACCGGGAGAGGCGTCGCCTTCGGTCGAGTAGACATACTTCCAGTCGCCTTGGCGCACGGCGTAGTTGTTGCTGCGCGTGCGCGACCGCCAGTACAACGCGTCGTGCGGCGCGGCGCTGTTCTGGCCCGTGACGAAGGGCAGCAGGTTGACCCCCTCCAGCCCCGCCGCCTCGGCGCCGGCCAGGGCCACGGCGGTGGCCGAAAGATCCATGGTGATGACCGGGTGGCGATAGACGGCGCCGGGCTGGAGCACGGCCGGCCAGCGCATCAGCAAGGGCACGCGGATGCCGCCTTCGAAGGTCTCGCACTTGGAGCCGCGCAGCGGTGTATTGCGCGAACCGTTCACCGCGTTGCGCGTGGTGGGGCCGCCATTGTCGTTGTGGAAGATCACGAGGGTCTGCTCCAGCTTGCCCGAGCGCTGAAGTGCGTCGAGCACCAGCCCGATGGCATCGTCCATGGCGCTGAGCATGGCGGCATAGGTGCGGCGGCGCGAGTCGTCGATGGCCAGGAATCGCTGGACGTCCTTAGAGCCGGTCCCAGAACCTGTCGGCAACTCAGTCTTGCCGGGCCGCCCGACGTGGCTGGGATGGTTCTGGGATAGGTTCCTGTCCGGGGCCTGCAAGGGCGTGTGGACGGCATTGAAGGCCAGGTAGAGGAAGAAGGGCTTGGGGTTGGCTCGCTGCCGCTCGACGAATGCGGCGGCCTCCTCGCCAAAGGCATCGGTCAGGTAGCGTTGCTCTTCGAGCGGCTCCCGGTTACGCCAGAGGGGGGCCGCATATTCGCCCTTTCCCTGAGGCGCCGGCAGGTAGACATGCCCGCCGCCCAGGAACCCGAAAAAGTCGTCAAAGCCGCGGTCCAGCGGCGTGAAGCCGGGCTGTTCGCCGAGGTGCCATTTGCCGACCATGCCCGTGGTATAGCCGGCCGCGCGGAGCCGATCGGGCAGGGTCTTGACCGCCTGCGGCAAGGGGCCGGTCACGTTGGTCAGGTCCTCGTTTCCGGAACGCTGCTGATAGCGTCCGCTCATCAAGGCGGCGCGCGTGGGCGTGCAGAAGGACCCGTTGGCATAGGCATTGGTGAAACGCACGCCTTGCGCCGCCAGGCGGTCGATGTGGGGTGTGGGGATGTCCTGGCAGCCGTGCGCGCCGATGTCGGCATAGCCCATATCGTCGGAGAGGATCAGGACGATGTTGGGCCGATTGGCCGGGGAGGGGGACGCGGCGGCAACGCTCGCCGCGGACCACGGCCATATCGGCAGGGCAACCAGGACGATGACGAGCAAGCGACTGGCGAAAGAGATCATGGCCGGACTTCTCCAACGCGGTGTTTGAAGGTCGGGGGCAGATCCGGTTTGGAGATCTGCAGAATACTCGTGTTGTGCCATTGTGAACGCAGCGAGGCATCTGGGCTGTGCTGCGGTTGTGCGGTTCAATCCGGGGTCGGCGGGCCGTAGAGTTCTATTTCCCAGATGCGCGCGATGTCACCTTTGGTTTTGGTGATCGCCACGCGCAGTCTCGCGGTGGTCGTTGCCGGGAAGGTACAGCTCCACCAGGCATCCGAATTATCGCGTGCGGCGGCACCGGGAATGTCTTTCCAGCCCGCTGTGTCGTGCCACTGCAGGGCGAAGTCGGCGATGGGGGCCGCCACCTCGCCGCCGGCAAGGTAGCCCGACACGATCCGCGCGGCGCCGAGCGTCACCGGCTGGTCCCACGCGAATTCGATCCACTGCGGCGCTCGCTGGTCGCTGAGCCAGCGGCCGGAATTGTCGCGCGTGTCGGCTCGGCCGTCGGTCAGCAGGGACACGGCGGCATCGTCTCCGTCGCGGCTGCCGGAGACGGTGAGCTTCGCGGCCCGGGCCAGGTTGGCTCCGGCCTTGGCTAGCCAGGGCGGCGGTGTGGCAGGCACGGATCTTGCCGCCGGCTGGCTGCGACGTTCGGCGCCATTGTCGTATTCGGGATTGGCCCCGGGATGCTTGCCCACCCCGCAGCGCATCAGGTCCTGCAGGTCGGCAAGATGCTGTTCGTAGACCGCGCGCGGGGCTGTGCCATGCTTCTTGCAGAGGCTGGCGGCCATGCCCACGACCTCGCCCATGCAGCCGCCGGTGCGCATGACGCGCACTGCGCCCAGGGCGTCGTGCCGCACGCTGATGTCGCGCCCGGCCATGAACAGGTTCGACACGTTGCGCGAGTAGAGGCAGCGGTAGGGAATCCAGAACGGCCTTCGCTCGCGGATGGCGGGGAAGTGGCCGAAATCGGCCTTGGAGATGAAAGCGTCCCCCTCGAAGCCCTTCTCGTAGCGCGGATCGGGCAGGTGCAGGTCGTTGCTCCAACCGGTCGGCGCGCAGCCGTCGGGGAACTGGCGGTCGGCGAGCAGATCGTCGAAGCTCAAGATCACGTCGCCCAGCAGACGCCGCGATTCGCGTTTGCCGAGGATATACGCGGCCCAGTTGAGGCGATGGTTGGGCAGCACCCGGTCCACGTTCTTCATGGCGTCCCAAGCCCCGTACATGGCCCGAAAGTTCCAGTCGCGCACGTATTCCATCTCGGCGATGGGATCGCGATCGAAGCCGCTTTCCCAGTACCAGCCGCCGAGCTTGTTCGCGTCGGGTTTGGTGGGACTGCGGCCGGGGAAGGGCTTGTCGGACAGGTCGAGGGCCCATGGGCAGCGCGGGAAG